>DASWAA010000608.1:0-2955 GCA_036391385.1 Streptosporangiaceae bacterium | reverse complement strand
CGTGCTGGCGACCGGCTCGACCTGGCGCGGCGACGGAGTCCAGTCCGGGCTCCCAGTCCCCATGGCCGGTGCCGACCCGATGCTGCCATGGGTGCTGACGCCGGAGCAGGTCTGTGCCGGCAAGCGGCCGCCGGGCCGGCGGGTGGTCGTCTACGACGCCGACGGCTACTACGTCGGGCCGGGGCTCGCCGAGTTGCTGACCGCTGACGGACTCGACGTGACGATCGTGACGCCGTTCCCCGTGCTGTCGCCGGTCAGTGACGAGACGCTGGAAGGCGAGATGCTCCGAGCGCATGTGCACGACGCGGGAATCAAGGTGATGCACGCGATCACTGTCACGCAGATCCACGCCAGCCAGGCTGGCGGCACCGAGGCTGGCGGCACCGAGGCCGGCGAGTCCGTCCGGCTGTGCGGCACCGACCGGTACGGCGAGCCCTGGTCGGCCGGGTGCGACGGGATCGTCCTGGTGACCCAGCAAGCCTCGGACGACGCCTTGCACCATGAGCTCACGGCCGACCCCGAGGCACTGCGAGCGGCCGGGATCAGCCTCTTTCTGATCGGTGACGCGGTCGCGCCGCGGATGATCTCCGAGGCCATCTTCGACGGCCACCGGCTCGGTCGCGAGATCGACCAGCCCGATCCTGCGCTGCCCGCGCCCTACCGGCGCGAGCATGCCGAGCTCGGCTAACACGAGGCTAGCTGCCGCCAGCCGGACGAGGACGGAGCCAGCTCCGGGCCGCGACCAGCCGCCAGCCGAGCAGGAACAGGCCGAGGAACGCCAGCGCGACCAGGATGAACGCGACCGCCGTGCCCTGCCCGGCCACGACTCGCAGCACCATGCCGAGCGCGACCGTGCTGAGCCAGACGCCGATGCCGGTCGGGGCAAGCGCCACCGGACGGCGCCAGGACCGGGTGATCAGCTCGCCGGCGGCCAGGCCGGTGAGGAACGGCCAGAGGGTGCTGGCCAGGCCTGCCAGCCCGCCGCTCTCATGGTGGCTGGCGCGGCCGATGACGACGAATACGAGGACCGCGCACGCGTCGAGCACGACAGCGGAGGCAGCCGGAAATCTGCGCATCCGCTCAGGCTAGCCCAGTCGCAAGTTAGCCCGGTCGCCAGTCAGACCCCGGTCGCCAGTCCTCCACTCGCCAGTTAGCCCGGTCGCGGTTGCTGGCTGTAGCAGAACCGTGTCGGAGAGCACTGGGGTCAATCATGATAATCGATTTATCGACAATCCTGGATCTGCCGGGAAGCTGGCAGACAGCGGACAGGCGCCGGCCAGCGGTGCTGGCCGGCGCCTGGAGTTACCGGAGAGCTAGTTGATCGTCCAGGTGAAGCTGGTCGATCCCGACGCTCCGGTGGTGTCGGTCGCGGTTACGGTCACCGAGTAGGTGCCGGTGTGGCGCCCGGTCGTGCCGCTGATCAGGCCGGTCGAGGAACTGATCGAAAGGCCAGGCGGCAGGCCGGTCGCCGACCAGGTGAAGGTCTGGCCGGAGGCCGAGTCGGTCGCTGTCATCTGGAGGCTGACCGCCGTGCGGCGGTTAGTCGTCTGGCTGCCCGGGTTGCTGACAGTGACTGTGTTGCCGCTGCCGCTTCCGTTGGTGACGATCGCATGCGTGAACTCGCAGGCGCCGGCGCCGCCGGAGCCGTCGTTGCCCCAGGTGGACTGCATGGCGAAGGTGCCGGTGGTCAGGCCCAGGTCAGCCGCGTGAGCGCCAGGCCCGGAGTTCCACGCGCACTTGTCGCCGTTCTCGGCTCCGGTGGAGTCGGTCCAGCCGCCGGCCGGGTTCTGGTCGGTGATGGTCTCGGCGTACTCATGGCCCTCGACGATGGACACGCCGTCCAGGTTGCCGGCGGTTCCACCGTTGACGAAGTTCTGGCCGCACGACGTGCCCATGTCGGTGACGTACGGCATGTTGGTAAAGGCGATGTCGCCGTACGGGGAGGTGACGCCGACGTAGGCGTCGCCGTTCCAGTCGTGCCAGGCACAGAAGTTCCCGGTCGGCGTGTTGAAGCCGTCAGGATGCGTGCCGGTCGGCGAGAGGATGACGTACTGCGCGTCCCGGTTCGAGGCCGCGGTGGTGTTACCGAAGTGAGCGGCGGCGCTGACCGCCTCGGTGCCGAGCTGGAAGGCCGTTGCCTGGCTCGGCGATGCCACGCGCTCGTCCACCCACACTCCGGCAAGCGCGCCGCCCGTGGGGTAGCCGACGTGCTGGGTGTTGCCCGACGGGCACGTCTGCGATCCGGTGGTGATGCCCTGGCAGTACTGCGTCATGACGCCCGACCACAGCTCGCCGCCGGTACCCAGGCCCTTCATGAGCTGCTGGATATACGGGGCCATGCCCTTGGAATCTCCGGACAAGGTGACGTTGCCGTTGGCGTCGGTGCCCTGAGTTCCCCACTGGGATCCGTAGAAGACCAGGTAAACCCTCTCAGGTCCGGTGGTGACGCCGATGCCGTCGATGCCACCGCCGAAGTTCAGGTCGGCCGTGGACGCGGGGTGGATGGCCCCTGGGTGGCTGCGGCTCCAGGCGCGCATTCTGGCGAGAGCGCCGCGAGTGGGCACGGCGCCGTGCCGGTAGGGGTGGTGGTAGGCGGGGGAGTACGGGTTGGCTGTCGACGACGTGCGCGCGGCCGGGGCAGCCAGGGCGCTGACTGTGAACTGCAGACCGGCACCGAGCGCGACCGCGGTGATGCCGACCGCGCTGGCTCTGGTGACCCAGCGGCGGGTAGGTGCTGGCAGGCTCATACTGCTCTCTCTTCAGCTAGGACAGGCGCAGGCAGCACCCGGGGACGGGTGCTGCCTGGCCTGAAATCGGTTAGGCGTCAGAGCTACGAGCCACTGACGTCGTCGAACAGGGTGTAGGTGGGGTCGCTGGCGTAGTTGTCGTCGTGGCTGGTCAGGGTGAGGGTGTAGGAGTCCCCCGCGATGATCGAGGCGGAGACCTTGGTCCAGC
>DASWAA010000607.1:0-2305 GCA_036391385.1 Streptosporangiaceae bacterium | reverse complement strand
GATCCCCGCGGCGTGCACCACTCCTCCGGCGGCGAGCCCTGCGAGCAGGATAAGCAGGCACAGCCACGCGTAGATCCTGCTGACGATCCCGGCACCGCGCAGCGCCAGCACCGAGCAGCCCGCGAGCACCAGCAGCGCATCGAAGATCAGCGGGTAGAGCCTGGCTAGCGGCGCGCTGATGCCCGCGTCGGTGGCCAGGGCGTGAATGCTCCCGTACGAGAGAACGCAGGCAGCCGCTGTGAGCACGGCAAGGCCAGTCGCCACCGCGACAAGCGCCAGAACCCGCAGCACCCGGCCAGCGTCGCGTCGCGGCGTGCCCTGCTGAGCCAGGCCAGCGATCCCGCCCGGCCCCGGCCCGCCCGGCCCGCTCGCCTTGTCGCTGGCTATCGCCAAGCCGGCCCCGCTCCGGTCAGTCTTCCTCGCCACGCCAATCCCTCCCGATGAATGCTCAGATGCCGGACCCTAGCTGTCCTGATGTGGGCCCCCGACCTCAAAGGACGGCCGCTGCGGCGGCCTATAGTCGGGGAAGATAGACGAGATCAGGGTCCTAACACCTAGTCCGCACACCTAGTCGGCACAGCTAGTCCGCTTGACGGCCAGCTCCGTGCTCGGGCAACGCGTCGTCGCCAGGAGACTAGCGCGTGCTCGGCGGCGGGTCAGTGACCTATGGGTTCGTGGCGAGTAACGGATCATGGCGTCAAGGGAGACGATATGCCGTACTACAGGGTGTCAGGGGAGATTCCTAGGAAACGTCACATTCGCTTCCAACGGCCAGATGGCGGGCTGTACGCCGAGGAGCTTATGGGCGAGGAAGGTTTCTCGTCGGATTCCTCGCTGCTTTACCACGTTCACCCGCCAACGGCGATCGTCAAGAGTGAGGGGCTCGCCGACGTGGCGTCGGAGCAGACCCTGCGGCCGAACCATCCGCTGCTACCGCGGCATTACCGTACCCAGGACCTGACTGGCGGCGGTGACCTGGTCCTCGGCAGGCAGCCGTTGATGGGCAACGACGACGTCCGGATTTCGTTCGCGACCGCAGGCGGCCCGTCTGACCTGTACCGGAACTCCGCCGGCGACGAGGCCGTCTACGTGCAGACGGGAGCGGTCAGGTTCGAATCTGCCTACGGGACTATCGACGCCGCCGCCGGTGACTACGTCATCGTGCCGCGCGGAACCGTCCACCGCTGGATCCCGGCCGGGCCAGGAAGCGACACCTCCGGCGGACAGCCGGTGCGGGCACTGGTGATAGAGGCCCGCGGGCACATCAGGCCGCCGAGGCGGTATCTCTCGCAGAACGGGCAGTTTCTCGAGCACGCACCGTACTGCGAGCGCGACCTGCGGCCGGCGGACGGCCCGCTGCTCTCCGGCGGTGAGGACGTGCCGGTGATCGTGCGGAACAGGAGCGGCCTGACCAGGCTGACCTACGCCTACCATCCGTTCGACGTGGTCGGCTGGGACGGCTGCCTGTACCCCTATGCCTTTAATATCTCCGATTTCGAGCCGATCGTTAAGCGCACGCACGCCCCGCCGCCGGTCCATCAGACTTTCGAGGGACCGAACTTCGTGATCTGCTCCTTCTGCCCGCGGCCGCTCGACTTCGATCCGCGGTCGGTGCCGATTCCCTATAACCATCACAACGTCGATTCCGACGAGATGATGTTCTACGTAGCTGGTGACTACTCGGCGCGCAAGGGCTCGGGGGTCGGGATTGGCTCGGTCACGCTGCATCCGTCCGGGTTCACGCACGGGCCGACGCCTGGCGCGGTCGAGGCAGTGATCGCCGGGATGGAGGCCGGCCGGACCACGACCGACGAGACCGCGGTGATGATCGACACCTTCAGGCCGCTGCTGCTCGCGGAGTCCGCGGGCGTGGCCGAGGATCCCGAGTACGCCTGGAGCTGGGCCCGCGCGGCCCGCGGCTGACGCGACTGACGCGACTGATACTGCCGCGGGCCTGCTGCTCCGTGGACTGCCGCTGCCGCTGCCGCTGACAGGATTGCTCCGGGACCCCAGGGACCCCAGGGACCCCTCATGACGATCGGGTCGGTGAGATCAGTCCAGGCCAATGATCGTGGTCCTGGTGTCGGTCATATCGCGGAGCTGTGCCAGTCCGCCGACCCGGCCCCATCCGGTGCGGGTCCCGCCCGCCCCGCCGAAGGGCTGGGCGTTCTCGAAGTAGTCGGTGGAGTCGTTGACCACGACCGATCCGACCCGCAGCTCCTCGCTGAACCTGAAGGCCCGGTGCAGCGACTGGGTGAACACCGCGGCCTGGAGCCCGAGCTGATCGGAGTTGGCGATAGCCAGC
>DASWAA010000606.1:0-2002 GCA_036391385.1 Streptosporangiaceae bacterium | reverse complement strand
AGGGAGCCCGGCCGACGCGCTCGCCGAGCTCGGTAAGGGTCAGCCCGCGGCTGCGGCGGATATGACGCAGACGCTGTCCGAAGAGGATGAGATCGAGATCGCTCCCCGGCAAACTTACGGATTCTTTCTCGACGAAAGTTGCCACATCTTCATGTTACGCGAAGAAGTCGTGATCTTCACAGGTTGTTCCCTAGCGCGGCGCCGGAACGGGCGGCGACGCTTGAGGCAACACCCGGGGACGGCACATATCAGGAGGTCCAGTTGAGTAATCGTCGCCTCGAGGGCACCAGGGATTTTGACAGCCAGGTCGCTGAACTGCAGCAGAGCTGGGCATCTGACCACCGCTGGGACGGCATCGAGCGGACCTACACGGCTGCCGACGTGGTCAGGCTGCGCGGCTCGGTCACCGAAGAGCACACGCTGGCCCGGCTTGGCTCTGAGCGGCTGTGGTCGCTGCTGGGCAGCGAGGACTACGTGCATGCCCTTGGTGCCATTACCGGCAACCAGGCGGTGCAGCAGGTAAAGGCCGGATTGAAGGCCATCTACCTATCCGGCTGGCAGGTGGCAGCCGACGGTAACCTGGCCGCTCAGACCTACCCGGACCAGAGCCTGTACCCGGTCAACTCGGTGCCGCAGGTCGTCCGCCGGATCAACAACGCGCTGATGCGGGCCGACCAGATCACCTGGGCCGAGTCCGGCAACGAGGGCGCGCCGTACTGGATGGCCCCGATCGTTGCCGACGCCGAGGCCGGCTTCGGCGGCGTGCTGAACGCGTTCGAGCTGATGAAGTCGATGATCGCCGCCGGGGCGGCCGGCGTGCACTGGGAGGACCAGCTCGCCTCGGAGAAGAAGTGCGGCCACCTGGGCGGCAAGGTACTGATCCCGACCGGCCAGCACATCAAGACGCTCACCGCGGCGCGGCTCGCCGCCGACGTCTGCGGTGTTCCCTCGCTGATCGTCGCGCGGACCGATGCCCAGGCCGCGACCCTGCTGACCAGCGACGTGGACGAGCGTGACCAGCCGTTCGTGACCGGCGAGCGTACCGCCGAGGGCTTCTACCTGGTGCGCAACGGCGTCGGTGCGTGCATCGCCCGCGGCCTGGCCTACGCGCCGTACTCGGACCTGCTCTGGATGGAGACCTCCACGCCGGACCTGTCGGTCGCCGCCGAGTTCGCGGACGCGATCCACTCCGTCTACCCGGACCAGATGCTGGCCTACAACTGCTCGCCGTCGTTCAACTGGCGGGCGAACCTGGACGACGCGACCATCGCGAAGTTCCAGCGCGAGCTCGCCGCGATGGGCTACAAGTTCCAGTTCATCACCCTGGCCGGATTCCACGCGCTGAACCACTCGATGTTCAGCCTGGCCCGCGGCTACGCCGAAGAGGGCATGACCGCCTACGTCCGGCTGCAGGACGCCGAGTTCGCCTCCGAGGCGGAGGGCTACACGGCGACCAGGCACCAGCGCGAGGTCGGCACCGGCTACTTCGACCTGGTCACCTCGGCGATCAGCCCGGACGCTTCCACGACCGCGCTGGCCGGCTCCACCGAGGCCGACCAGTTCGCGTCCGCCCACCACTAAGGCCAGCAACTAGCAGACGGATGAGGGCGCCGACGACGTCGGCGCCCTCATCCGGCGCATCGCCGGTGACCCCGGTCAGCGTTGGGTACTGAGGAACCTCGCAAGACCGCTCGGCAAGGAAAGGAAAGCCTCAGGCCTGGTAGGCGACGATCGTGAAGCCCTGAGGGTTGCTGACCGGGACCCAGTCCTGGGCGAGAACGCAGACCTCGCCGCCGATGACGGCGGCTGCAATCCCGGTCGTCGTCGTGGACCCGGCGGGGGCGATCACGCTCGACCAGGTCTCCTTGCCCGCGGTGACGCTCACGGCGACGGTGAGCGTCTCCGTCGCAGCGCCCAGGCTTGGGACAGTGCCGCCGATCAGGTACATGGTGGCGCCGTCCGGGCTGAGGGCCGCCGACGTCAGCAACTGGAACTGGCCCGT
>DASWAA010000605.1:0-2459 GCA_036391385.1 Streptosporangiaceae bacterium | reverse complement strand
GGCCACTGTGCAGAACGGGCTAGCCACAGCACAGAACCAGAGCGAGACTGATCCCTAGGAAGCGACATGAACGAACCGTGGGACACCCAGATGGAGGCGCTCGGCGACTTCATCCGCCGGCAGCGCAAGCTCGCCAATCTGTCGCTGCGCCAGCTAGCCGAGAAGACCCGCCTGTCTAACCCGTACCTCAGCCAGATCGAGCGCGGCCTGCATCAGCCGTCGATGCGGGTGATCAAGTCCATCTCCGAGGCACTGAACGTGTCGGCCGAGACGCTGCTCACCCACGCTGGCCTGCTGCACAACGGCGACGGGCAGCCGGACACCGAGGCCGCCGACATTCCGACCGTCGAGCAGGCCGTCGACGCCGACCCGCGCCTGTCTGACCAGCAGAAGGCCGCGCTCATCTCCGTCTACCGGAGCATGCTGCACGCCGGCTGACGCGAACCGGCATGACCAGCGCGCATGCTCGCGATCATCCCAGAATGCAGGTCACAGGCCGGAGTGCGCATTACGATCAGTCAGCGTGACTGATTTGCGCCCGGAGCTGACGCCGCTCCCCCGCCGGCTCGAGCCCGCACGACCCGCTGCTGATGGCACCGGAATGTCGCATTCCGATCCGGCGAGCCCCGCGCTCGCGAGTTCCGGGCTGCCGCAGCGCAGGCCCGCGAGTTCGGGTCAGCCGGCCGACGGCAGCCTGCCCCGGCGGACCTCCGCGTTCCACCGGGTAGGACGGCACCGCAGCGTCCACCGGATCAGCGTCGCCTCCGACGCGCCCGCCCTCGTGATCGCGGTCCCGGGAGCTGGCCTGGACGGTGACACCGACCTCGCCGAGCACATCGCCGAGTCCGCCTCGGAGTCCTGCCCGGGCGTGGCGATCAGGATCGGCTACCTCAGCGGCGACACCGATACCCTGGCCGACGTGCTCGGATCAGACGCCGACGCCGACGCCGTCTCCGGCCGAAGCCCTCGCGCGGTCGTCGTGCCGCTGCTGGCCGGCCCGCACCCGGTCTTCGACGAGACGATCACCAAGGTGATCAGCCAGGCACCAGGCGAGATCCTGCTCGCCGCGCCGCTCGGGCCGCATCCGCTGCTGGCCGGCGCCCTGCACGACCGGCTCTCTCAGGTCGGGCTGGCTCGCGCCAGCCGGGCGCGCGGCCTGAACATCGCGGCCGGGGCCGACGGCGTCATCGTCGTGGCCGACCGCGGGCCGCTGGCCATCCGCGACGCGGGCCTCACGACCGTCCTGCTCGCGGCCCGGCTCGCGATCCCTGCCGTGCCCGCCTCCTTCGGCGACCAGGCGAGCATCGACGCCGCGCTCGCCAGGCTGCGTGAGGCCGGCGCGGGCCACCCGGCGATCGCGCCCTGCGTCATCGGCCCGGAGACCGACCCGGCCGAGGTCGCGGCGCTGAGCGATGCCCTCGGTGCACCCTGCGCCGAGCCGCTCGGCGCCCATCCGGCGGTCGCCCAGCTCGTCGCCGTCCGCTACGGGGAGATCCTCGCGAAGATGAGCGCCGTAGCCCATTGACAGATTGCACTCGATTGCGCTGAGGTTCGTCGTATAACGCCGTCTGGTCGCTCCCGGATTGCCGGAGTCGCCCTGCCCGGCCGGCGGTTACCTCTTCAGATCTTCCGAGCACTTGGCAAGGAGCTGACGGCATGAACGAGTGGAACGCGATGACCTACGAGGGCAAGGACACCATCCTGCGCGTGGTGAAGGACCAGGCCGGGCAGATGTTCGCCCTGGCCGAGCAGCCCGGTGCCTGGGAATCCCCGACCGCCTGCGAGAGCTGGGAAGTCAGGGACATCATCGGTCATCTCGTCGACACCATGGAGGGTTACTTCAAGGCGTTCGACGTAGCCAGGTCCGGCGCCACCGCGGAGAACGCCTACGGACTGCTCGGCATGCACGAGCGCGCGGGCGACTCGGCCCGGTCGTTCCGAAGCCTGTCGCAGCAGGAGATGATGACCAGGGTCCGTGCCGACCTGGACAAGATGATGGGCATCCTCGAGCCGCTCAGCGAACAAGAGTGGACGACGATGATCGTGCCGCACTTCTACATGGGCCCGGTGCCGGCGTTCATCTACGGAGCCGGCCAGCTCATGGACTTCGGCGTGCACACCTGGGACATCAGGGAGGGCCTGGGCCAGGCACACGCGCTGTCCGCGGACGCGGCCGACCTGCTGGTGCCGTTCATGTTCATCATCTGGCAGTCCACGATCAAGCCGGACGCCGACCGGACCCCGTTCACCATCGGCATCAACGTGACTACCGGGCACAACGCCGGGACGACCAGGGTCACGGTGAACCAGGAGGGCATGACGTACGAGGCAGGCAGCGTCGACGACCTGCCCGCGGTGATCGAGTTCGACGCCGGGAGCATGGTCCTGACCGCGTTCGGCCGGATCAGCGGCGGCGTGGTCCGCGGCGACCAGGCCCTCGCCGACCGCTTCCTTAGCCT
>DASWAA010000604.1:0-3383 GCA_036391385.1 Streptosporangiaceae bacterium | reverse complement strand
AAGCCGCCTGGCTCCCTGATTGGCTCCCCGATGGGGAACAAAATTTCGAATTACGCGCCCCGAGCAGGACTCGAACCTGCGGCCTACTGCTTAGGAGGCAGTCGCTCTATCCACTGAGCTATCGGGGCATGCCCGCGTATGCCGCAGGCGCCGCCAAGCTTACCGGGTCGGACGGCCAGCACCATAGGTCATCGCGTGCCCGTGCCCAGCTAGCCGTCGGCCAGCCAGCTCTGCCGCCCGGTCCGCCCGGAGCTGTTGCTGTCCTACGGCAGTTCGATGGGGAGTTTCAGCCCGTCCAGCGTGGCCGGGCACGGGCAGGCGCGCTCGTCCGGCATGTTCGCGATGACCTGCATCAGCAGGTCGCGCAGCCGGGCGACGTTCTGCGCGAAGACCTCCATGACCTCCGCGTGCGTGACCCCCTCGCCCACGTCGACGCCGGCATCGGTGTCGGTGACCAGCGACAGCGGCGTGTAGCACAGCGCGAGCTCGCGCGCGAGGACGGCCTCGGGGTGCCCGGTCATGCCGACGATCGTCCAGCCCTGTGCCGCGTACCAGCGGGACTCAGCCCTGGTCGAGAACCTCGGCCCGTCGATCACCACGAGCGTGCCCGACGTGACCGGGGGCCAGCCGGCGGCGTGCGCGGCGGCCACCACGACCTCCCGGCCGGCCGAGCAGTACGGGTCGGCGAACTGGACGTGCACGGCGCCGCCGTCGGCGTAGAAGGTCTGCTGACGGCCTGAGGTCCGGTCCACAAGCTGGTCCGGGATCACGAGCGTGCCGGCGCCGTGCTCGGCGGTGAGCGACCCGACCGCGCTCGGTGCGAGCACCTGGCGCACGCCGAGCGAGCGCAGCGCCCAGAGGTTGGCCAGGTAGGGAATCCGGTGCGGGGGGTACCTGTGATCCCGGCCATGCCGGGGCAGGAAGGCAACGGAGCGCCCGGCGACAGTGCCGATGGTCAGCACATCACTCGGCGCGCCGAACGGCGTGTCGACGGAGACTTCCTGCGCGTCGTCGAGGAACTCGTAGAACCCCGAGCCCCCGATCACGCCGATGTCGGCCCGGGCGGCCATGACGGTCAGGCGACCTTCGAGCTGGTCCCCGAGCTGCTAGCCGGGGAGCCGGTACCAGCAGACCCGGCCGAGCCCGAGCTGTCAGAGCCAGACTTCGGCGCGGACTCCGACTTGGCCGGCTCAGTCTTGCCTGACGACTTGCCGGATGTGCTCTCCGATGCCGAGGAACTGTCGGCGGACTTGCCGTCCTCGGACTTGCCGTTGCCGGACGAACCACCGGGGACGCTGCCGCTCCGGCTGTCGGTGCGGTAGAAACCCGACCCCTTGAACACGATGCCCACCGGCGAGAACACCTTGCGGAGCCTGCCGCCGCAAGCCGCGCAGACCGTCAGCGGGTCATCGCTGAATCGCTGCACGACCTCAAGCCGGTCTCCGCACTCGGTGCAGGCGTACTGGTACGTCGGCACGTGTCCTCCCAAGAATTAGCACTCGCAACCGTCAACTGCTAAATGTTAGCAACGGCTAGACGAACCTGGTGATTCCTCGCGCAGGTTGAGCGACGGCCCGCACCCGCTGGTCGTGCGGTCCGGACGGCACCTCGTCGAGCAGTTCAGAGTCGTAGATCAGCGCGATGGTCGGAACCGCCGGGCCGACCCGGGCCAGCGCGCGGTCGTAGGAACCGCCGCCGCGGCCGAGCCGGCTGCCGTGCCGGTCGATCGCCAGGGCCGGGACGATCACCAGGTCCGCGCTCGTGATCCCGGTCACGCCCCGCCGCGGCTCGGTCGGCTGCAGCAGGCCGCGCGGCCCGGGCGCGAGCGACTCCGGACCCTCGTAGGACGCCCAGTCCAGGTCATTGTCGTTCATCAGCACTGGAAGCAGGACATAACTGCCCCGCTTCCACAGCGCGTAGACCAGCGCTGCGGTCTGCGGCTCGGCGCCGACGGAAAGGTAGGCCGCGATCGTGCCCGCCATCCCGATCTCGGGCAGGCCGAGTATCGCGTCGCGCAGCGCCCGCCCGGCGGCCGCCCGGTCCTCCTCGCTGCGGGCCGCCCGAGCGGCCCGCAGGTCCTTTCGCAGCAAGAATTTACGCTCTGCCAGCGATCGGTTACTCTCGTAGCTGGCATCGGCTGCCGTCGTCGCCCGCGAGCGGCCGTGATCATTTTTTGCCATGCCGTGCACAGACACCTCCTGCGGGCTGGTTAAGGTTTCAGCATGGCCCACTCTGCAGCGGTCTCCAAGGCGGTCGTCCCGGTCGCCGGCCTGGGAACCAGGTTCCTCCCGGCGACGAAGGCGACTCCGAAGGTCATGCTGCCCGTCGTCGACAAGCCCGCCATCCAGTACGTAGTCGAGGAAGCCGTGGCCGCGGGCCTGGACGACGTCCTGCTGATCACCGGGGACAACCAGGGCTCCATCGCCGATCACTTCGACCGGGCGCACGGCCTGGAGGCGGCACTCGAGGCCCGCGGCAACGACCGTGCCCTCGCCGCCGTCCGAGCGCCGTCCGAATTGGCCTCGGTGAGCTACGTCGTGCAGGACGCGCCGCGCGGGCTCGGTCACGCCGTGCTCTGCGCCGCCGAGCACGTCGGCGACGAGCCGTTCGCCGTCCTGCTTGGCGACGACCTGATCGACGTGAACGACAACCTGCTGTCCCGCATGATCGCGGCACGCCAGCGTTACGGCGGCAGCATCGTCGCGCTGATGGAGGTGGCCGCCGACCAGGTCGCCGCCTACGGCTGCGCCGCCTTCAAGCCGACTGACGACCCTGACATCGTGGCCGTCACCGACCTGGTCGAGAAGCCCGACCCCAGCGAGGCGCCGTCCAACTGGATCGTAATCGGCCGTTACATCTGTGATCCGGCCGTCTTCTCGGTCCTGCGGGAGACCCCGGCCGGCCGCGGCGGCGAGATCCAGCTGACCGACGCGCTGCGCCACCTCGCGGTCTCCGACCGACTTCCCGGCTCGACCGACAGCATGGACGGCGGCGGCGTGCACGGAGTGCTGTTCCGCGGTCGCCGGTTCGACACCGGGAACAAGCAGGACTTCCTGCGCACCACGGTGGAATTCGCCTGCGCCCGGCCGGAGCTGGCCAAGGATTTCGTACCCTGGCTCCGCGAGTTCCTCGACACGCTGCCGTAGGGACACGCGGGCGCGGCAGTCCGTCAGACAACAAGAAGCTGCTCTAGCGGGGCGGGATCACGGCGATGCAGTCAGTCGATAGCTACCTGAACGAGATCATCGCGGCGATCACACCGCTGCCGGCGACCGCCCTGCCGATCGCCGAGGCGGACGGCGCGGTCCTTGCCGCCGACGCCGCGGCCGCCTGGCCGCTGCCCGGCTCCAGGCGCTACGGCAGCTTGTCGAGGAACTCGCGGA
>DASWAA010000603.1:0-3888 GCA_036391385.1 Streptosporangiaceae bacterium | reverse complement strand
GCTTGACCGGCGCGCGGGGACGGCCACGGTGACCGTCGCCGGGCCGGCCGTCGCGCCGTCAGGCGGGGCCGAGCTGCACGAGGCAGGCGCGGCCTGCTGGCCGCTCGCCGCCGGACGTGAGCTGGACGACGCCATCAGCCGGCTCCGGTTCCACGAGCCCGAGCTCGGCACCTGGCTGCTCAGGACGACCGGCGACCCGGCGGCTGTGATCGCGACCGACGAGGTGCTGCTCGCAGCTGACGACTGGCTGGCACGGGAGATCACCGGGCTGTGGAAACGGACGCTGCGGCGGCTCGACGCGACCAGCCGGTCGCTGATCGCGCTGGTCGAGCCGGGAAGCTGCTTCGCCGGGACTCTGCTCGAGCTGGCGCTCGCGGCCGACCGGCAGTACATGCTGGACGGCGTCTTCGACGACGGGCCGCGTGCACCTGCCGTGCTGGTCGTGGGGGCGATGAACGCCGGGCCGTTGCCGGGAGCGAACGGCCTGACCAGGCTGGCGACCAGATTCGGCCCGGCGCGCGATCAGCTCGGCGCCGTGCTCGCCGCCGCCGGCAAGGACCTGGCGGCCGCGGAAGCGCTCCAGCTTGGCCTGGTCACGGCGGCGCCCGATGACCTGGACTGGGACGACGAGATCCGGCTGGTGATCTCGGAGCGGGCGGGGTTCTCCCCCGACGCGCTGACGGGCATGGAAGCTAGCCTGCGGTTCGCCGGCCCCGAATCCGCGGCAACGAAGATCTTCGGCCGGCTGTCGGCCTGGCAGAACTGGATCTTCCTGCGGCCCAACGCCTCCGGGCCGCAGGGAGCACTGCGCAGGTACGGCACCGGGCAGCGGGCGGATTTCGACCGGAAGCGAGTCTGAGCAATGAGCGAGAGCGAGTTCGCTGGTCCCGACATGCTGGGCACCGCGCCCCAGCCGGAAGGGCCGGTCAGCGTCGTCGACTACAGCGAGCGGATCCCCAACAATGTCGACTTGGCGACCGACCGCAAGCTCCAGCGGGCGCTGGAGTCCTGGCAGCCCCGGTTCCTGGACTGGTGGGCCGCGCTCGGTCCGTCGCTGCCGACCAGGGACGTCTACCTGCGCACCGCGGTCGCGATCGGCCGGGACGGCTGGGCAAGCTGGGCCCGGGTCCCGATGGAGCAGTACCGCTGGGGCATCTTCTTGTCCGAGCGCGGCGAGGGCGAGACCAGGCAGATCGCGTTCGGCCAGCACAAGGGCGAGCCTGCCTGGACCGAGGTACCCGGGGAGTACCGCAGCGAGCTGCGGCGGCTGATCGTCGTGCAGGGCGACACGGAGCCAGCCTCGGTCGAGCAGCAGCGCCACCTCGGCGCGACCGCGCCCAGCCTGTACGACCTGCGCAACCTCTTCCAGGTCAACGTCGAGGAAGGCAGGCACCTGTGGGCGATGGTGTACCTGCTGCACGCCTACTTCGGCCGGGACGGCAGGGAGGAGGCCGAGCAGCTGCTGCGGCGGCACTCCGGGCACCCGGACAGCCCGCGCATACTCGGCGCCTTCAACGAGGAGACCGCCGACTGGCTGTCGTTCTTCATGTTCACCTATTTCACCGACCGGGACGGCAAGTACCAGCTCGGCACGCTGAAGGAGTCCGGATTCGATCCGCTGTCGCGGACCGCTGAGTTCATGCTCCGCGAGGAAGCGCACCACATGTTCGTCGGCACTACCGGGGTGCAACGGGTAGTGCAGAAGACGGCGGCCGTGACGGCCGAGCACGGGACCGACGACATCTGGCAGTACGGCGCCATACCGCTGCCGGTCATCCAGAAGTACCTGAACCAGCACTACTCGCTGTCGCTTGACCTGTTCGGGTCCGAGACGTCGTCCAACGCGGCGGCGTACTTCACCGCCGGGCTCAAGGGCCGCTGGATGGAGACCAGGCGGCAGGACGACCACGTGCTGGCCGACGTGATGGCGCAGGTGCCGGTGATCACCGGCGGGGTGATCTCGTCGCGGACCGTGCCGGCGCTGACGGCGCTGAACCTGGATCTGCAGGACGAGTACGTCGCGGACTGCGAGCGCGGGCTGCGCAAGTGGAATGCCGAGCTAGCGAAGGCAGGGCTGGCCGAGCGGCTGACGCTCCCGCATGTCGGGTTCAACCGGCACGTCGGCGCGTTCGCCGGGCACTACGTCAGCCCGTCGGGCGAGCTGCTGAGCGAGGACGACTGGCGGAGCGAGGCGCCACGGTGGCTACCGGCAGCGGACGACCTGGGCCGGGTCGCCGGGCTCATGGTCCCGCATTATGAGCCCGGCGACTTCGCGTCGTGGCTGAACCCGCCATCCGTCGGGATCAACGACCAGCCGGTCGAGTACGACTACGTGCGGTTCTGAGCTAGGCGAGCTTCACCCAGGTCGTGCCGCCACGGCAGAACCAGAGGTGCGCGCTGCTGTCCACGAACAAGTCACCCTTGGAGCCCGCGTGCGGATGCGCGGTCGCGGCCGGCTTGAGCTGGATCTGCGCGACCGTGCCGGTGAAGACCCCGCCGTGCTTGCCGGTGCCGCCCACGCCGGTCCCCGAGGTGCTCACGCCGGAGACGCCGGTGTTGCTGCTGCTGGTGCCGACGACGCCCTTGCCGCTGGTGCTCGACCCGGCTACGCCGGTGCCGCTGCCGCTCGAGCCCGAGATGCCGCCGGCAGTGCCTGCCCCATTGCCCTGGATGGCGAGGCCGATGGTCGTCGACGTGCTCGCGCTGTTGACCTGAAGCGCCAGTCCACCTCCGCTGTTGTTCACCTGGAGTGCCAGGCTCTGGCCCGCGTTCGGCCCGTCGACCACCATCGAGGTCGAGGTGCCGCTCAGCGCGGCGCCGTTGACGAGGAACATCGGCGAAAGCGTCGGGCTGCCGCTCGTGGGGTGCAGTTCCGTCGTGGCATTGGCATCATTGAGGTTGCCGAGCACGAAGTTGTTCCCAGTGGCGGCCTCGGCGCGGCGCTGGTCGAGCACGGTGAGGCTCGCGACGGAGGCGGCAGCGACGATGCCGCCCCGGCGGAGCATAGTGCGGCGCGAGGTACGCTGCTGAGCCGCCTGCCGGAGCAGGCCCGACGTGCCGCCACTCGCCGACGGCTGTTTATCAGTGTTCTGCCTGAGACTCATCGTCTGCCCTCTTTTCTTACCAATGACCCGGGTACCCGATGAAGCAGCTTATCGACCTAAGTAGGCGCTGTCACCAGCCTGGCAATTCATAGCCGATGAGTCCAAGATCATCGTCGTGGATCCGCAGCGATCGCGGGGCCGGCGGACAGCGGTAGACGCCAGGGAACCGCCGGAGCAGTTCGTGGTGCATGTCCCGGACTACGGGCCATATCTCGGAGTGGATGTCACCGCTCCACCGCTGCGCGTCGAAGCTGCTGATGGGCTGCAGGCCGCCGCCGGGCTCCTCGCCCGGCGTGACCCCGATCACCGGCCGGGGCTCGCCGATGATGGCGGCGTGGCTCAGCGCTAGCACGCCGGCGTCCAGCCCGCTGACCGGGAACCCGTGCTTGTCGAGTGCGCCGACGAGAGCGGCGAGCGTCGGTGCCGGCTCGGCTGCCAGGGCGTCGTACCCAACGGCGACCAGGCGATCCGGCGGCAGCTCGATGATCTGGCCGCACAACGTCGCCCAGAGCCGCGCCGTGTCCGCCCAGGTCTGCCCTGCCCACGGAAAGCGGCGCAGGCTGAGGATCGCACCGGAGTAGTGCCTGAGCATCAGCACGAAGACCGCGTCGGGCAGTTCCGCTGCCAGGCGCGAGGCGACCTCGAGGTTCCACGGGGTATGGTCGACGAACCAGGTGCACCCCTGCTCCGCCGCCAGGCGCTCGGCGAAGGCCCGGGCATGCTCGCGGATCTCGGTGAGATAGGCCTCGTGATGAAAGCCGGGGATCCGCTGGATCACAGCGGG
>DASWAA010000602.1:0-6029 GCA_036391385.1 Streptosporangiaceae bacterium | reverse complement strand
GGGCGCCGCGACCCTGGCCGCCGCGCCGGCCGGCCCGGCTCCGGCGAGCACCGCTGCGCACCAGCACCAGCCGCCCGGAGAGCTTGCTGCCCGCCACGTCCACGTGCAGCTCCCCGGCCGCCACAGCGGCAGCCGGATCGTCGGTGTCGTGCGGCTCCCAGGTGCCGAGATCCCACACGATGACGTCGCCGCCGCCGTACTCCCCTGCCGGGATCACGCCTTCGAAATCGAGGTACTCGACCGGATGGTCCTCGACGTGGACGGCGAGCCGCCGCACCGCCGGGTCCATGGTCGGGCCGTTCGGGACGGCCCAGCTCACGAGCACGCCGTCGATCTCGAACCGCAGGTCGTAATGGAGCCGCCTGGCGCGATGCCGCTGCACGACGAACCGGCGCTGCCCGGCCACGGCGCCCGTTCCCGGCGCCGCACCGGCAGGCTCGGGCGTGCGGGAGAAATCCCGCTTGGACTGGTAATGCGCTAGCTTCTCGTTCATGATCGCGGACTCCCGTCAGTCCCATTTACTGACAGAACTCCGTGATCACGCAAGCAACTGGGCCGGCAGGCACGCTCGTCCTGCCCGATCCGCCAGTGCTTACCCGGTCCGCCGCGGTTCAAGCGGCACAAGATCAGCGGACGGCAGGTCCACCGGGCGCTCCACGTATCCGCGGCAGTGACCGGCACCTCATCAGGACGACGCATCGTCCACACACGGAGCACACACCTGCTTGGCATGTTGGTCGAAGCTCTCCGACTCTGGCCCGCCCAAGGGAGCTGGCAGGCAGACACCCGATGAACACATACCAGACCGATACCGGCGCGCGACTGCACCACATGGCACTCTTCTATCGCGGTGCGGCCGAGTACCTCGCCGCTGCGGCAGACTTCCTCCGAGAGGGCGTCGAGGCAGGCGAGCGCGTGCTCGCCGCCGTCCCCGCGGACAAGCACGCTGCCCTGCGCGCCAGGCTGGGCGAGCATCATGACAAGGTCGAGTTTGCGGACATGCTCAGCCTCGGCCGGGACCCGGCCAGCCTCATGCCGGCGCTGCGGTCCTTCGTCGGAAGCGCGGGGCGAGCCCGCGTGCTGGGAGAGCCGATCTGGCCCGGACGAACCCAGCCCGAGATCTGTGCCGCGACCAGGCACGAGGCACTGATCAACGTGGCTCTGGGTCACGCCGATGTCAGCATCTTGTGTCCTTATGACGCGACAGGCCTGCCCATCAAGGTCATTGCGGACGCATGCCGGACTCATCCGGTTCTGCGCAGCGCAGGGCGGGAACTGGCCAGCCTGGCGTACACCGGGCCCAGCTTCCTGCCCGCGGGCTGCAGCCCCGATCGTCCTGCTAGCCAGGAACCTGCCTGAGCGCTGGCAAGGCGACCTGCGCGAGCCTCCGAGCGCAGGCGGCGATGCCGAGGGATTCGCCGGGCCGCTGACGCAGCTGCCGGGAATCGGGCTTGCGGCTCGTGCCAGCGGAAATGAACGCAAGCGGGGGTGAGCACGATGCACAACTACTGGATCGGAATCATGGCCCTGGCCTTCGTCCTCGCCATGGCAACCTGGCTGCTGCTGGTATTCAACGCCGACCGCCGCCAGGGGCCGGGCAAGACGCAGGACTCCTCACCGCACCGGGAGGTGATCGGCGGCGAGTTCGAGGCACGCGAGGGCGGCCGTCAGCTGATGCCGCACCCGGCTCAGCCATCGGAGCCACCCCACGTTCCTGCCCAGCCCGGCGCCGGTTCCGAGCTGCCACGGCAGCGGATGCCGGCTGCCGCCGAGCGGAGCTCCGCTGAGGTGCCCGCACAGGAGACCGCCGAGCCGCCCCCGCGCGCCCCGGCTAGCGTCGACCGGCCCTGACGCTGACCCTGCCTAGCGACGCTCCGCCGCCATCGGCGGCTACTGGTGCTGCTGCAGCAGCGAGACTAGCGCGGCAGCGTCGGCCTGAAGTGCCCTTGCCTTGGCCAGGGCCTCGGCTTGCCAGCCGGGCGGCGGAGGCGGCGGCGGGGTACCCTTCCTGATCTCCTTGGCCAGGGCGATGATCGCGGCGCGCTGCTGTGACCTCACATGCTTCGGCGGCAGGTCAGGGCAGGTATGCCCGCCCCACGCGGCACCGCCCATGAAGTGGGTACCGTAGCCCCTGCCGGTGACGCTGTCGGTCACCTGAAGCGGGAACCCGGCGAACGCCGAGAGCATCTCGACAAGCTGCGCCGACGCCGTGATCTGCGCGGCGGTAAGCGGGATATTGGGATCGCCGTTGTCGGCGTGCTCGATGGCGTACCACGCGACGTTACCCGCCACCTGGGCCCAGGCGATCCAGCCCTTGCCGATCGGCCCGAACTGATGGATGTTGCCATGCTGGTCGATCCCGAAATGGGAGCTCGCCTGGTACGAGGGATTGTTGAAAACGGTGATCGTGCCGGGCAGGTTGCCGACCATCGTGTGCATCACGACGCCCTGCATGGCACCGGAGCCGTAGTTGCCGTTCACGCACGGGAACGGGTTGTTGTAGGCGATGTTGGCCGGCCCGCTCACCCTGCCGTCAGACTGGACCTTCAGCCGACCGGGTACGGCCAGCGGGGCATCGGGCGTGGTCATGGCCTGCCTCCCTGCGAATGGACTGACTACCATTATCGCGGATATGGAACGCACACAGACCTTGTCTGCCAAGTAGCGTGATCCGCCGGGCACCCGGGCCACGACCGGCACCGGACGTCATCCGCCAGGATGAGCCACAGTCCACCCCGAGGGATGACGTTATAGAACAGGCTCGCGGATAGCCTGAATGCCGTGTCCTCCCTGTACGCATGGCTGCGCCGCCACCCGAGGATGGTCGACGGCGTGCTGGCCGCCGTGCTCGCCGTCGGCGGCCTGGCCGAGGGGATCACCTTTCACCGGTACGTCATGATCCCGGTGACACTCGGGCTCACCATCCCGGTGGTGTTCCGGCGGGCGCATCCGACCGGAGCGTTCGCGATCGCGATCGGGGTCGGCGCTATCCAGCTCGCGGCCTCCATCCGGCCCGGGCCACCGGACTTCGCCATCGTCGTCTTGCTCTATACCCTCGCCGCCTACACGACCCGGCGCACGTCAGTGACCGGTCTGGCCGTCTGCCTGCTCGGCTCGGCCGCCGAGGTCATGTCACTGGACTTGATGGCGCCGACCGTGCGGCGGGACTGGTGGATGATCGGGTCGATCATCTTCGCCGGGCCGTCGCTGATCGCCTGGGTGCTCGGCGATTCGATGCGCTACCGCCGCGCGTACTACGCCAACCTGGAGGAGCGTGCCGCCCGGCTGGAGCGTGACCGCGACGCCCAGGCCCAGATCGCCGCGGCCGCAGAGCGGGCCAGGATCGCCAGGGAACTGCACGACGTGGTCGCGCACAACGTCAGCGTCATGGTCGTGCAGGCGGACGGAGCCGCTTACGCTCTCGACGCCAGCCCGGAGCGGGCCCGCGACGCCCTCGCCGCGATCTCCGCCACGGGCCGCCAGGCACTGACCGAGATGCGGGTCCTGCTCGGCGTTCTGCGCCGGAATCAGGACGACGACGCGGCCGAGCTTGCCCCGCTGCCAGGCCTTGGCCAGCTCGACGAACTGCTCGACCAGGCCAGGGCCGCCGGGCTGGCGGTCACCTGCACGGTGCACGGCGATCCGCAGCCGCTGCCCGGCGGGGCGGCGCTCGCCGCCTACCGGATCATCCAGGAATCCCTGACCAACGCGCGCAAGCATGCGGGCGGCTGGGCGCACGCCGAAGTCGTGCTGCGCTACGGCGCCGACGCGGTCGAGATCACGGTCACCGACGACGGCGCCGGCGTCGCAGCGGCAAGTGACGGAGCCGGCCACGGACTGACGGGGATGCGCGAACGGGCCGCCCTGTACGGGGGGTCAGTCCGGGCTGGCCCCCTGCCAGGTGGCGGCTTCGAGGTCCAGGCGCGCCTGCCGGTCGCGGCCGGAGTGAGCCGCAGATCGGTCGCGACCCCAGCTCCGGCCCCAGATGCGGCTCCGGCCCGAGATCCGGCCCCAGACCCGGCCCCAGACCCGGCCTTGCTCGCGCCGCCGGCCTATGCCGCAGGCGCGATCAGCACCGACTCCGGCATCGCGGCCAGCGCCGCAGACGCCGCCGCCGCGGGAGCGGCATGAGCATCCGGATCGTCCTGGTCGACGACCAGGAACTCGTGCGCGCCGGGTTCGCGATGGTGCTGCAGGCACAGCCTGACATGACCGTGGTAGGCGAGGCCGGCGACGGGCTGGCCGCCGTGTCACTGCTGCGCACTACCCCAGCCGACGTCGTCGTGATGGACGTCCGGATGCCCAGGCTCGACGGCATCGAGGCGACACGCCGGATCTGCCAGGCCGGCGACCGGCCGCGAGTCCTGATGCTGACCACCTTCGACCTGGACGAGTACGCGTTCGCCGCGCTCAAGGCCGGCGCCAGCGGCTTTCTGCTCAAGGACGTGCCGCCAGAGGAACTGCTGTTCGGGATCAGGGCCGTGCACTCCGGTGACGCCGTCGTCGCGCCGTCGACCACGCGCCGGCTGATCGACCGGTTCGCCCCGATGCTGCCTGGCGGCGCCGAGCACGAGCCGGCTGAAGTGGCCAGCCTGACCAGCCGGGAGCGCGAGGTGCTGACCCTGATCGCGCAGGGCCTGTCCAACACCGAGATCGCCAGCCGGCTGTTCGTCTCCGAGGCGACCGTGAAGACCCACGTCGGGCGGGTGCTCGGCAAGCTCGGCCTGCGGGACCGCGTGCAGGCCGTCGTCCTCGCCTACGAGACCGGCATAGTCCGAGCCCGCAGCGGCCCAGCCCTCTAGCCAGCCCGCGCCTGGCCCCCCGCCTGGCCCCGCCTGGCCCCCGCCTGGCCCCGCCAGCGCCGGCATCTCGGAGAATGCTGGGGCTCCAGGCCCCGGGATGCTCCGAGATCGTGCCCGCCGCCAGCCCGAGCCAGCTCCGCTTGACATACTACGTGTTTGCAAACTATAGTTAGCTCAGAACTACGAGGGAGGATCCCGATGATCGACACCAGAACCGTCGGGCAGGAGCTGCAGGACCATGTAGTTGCCGCTGCCCGCAAGGGTCGCCAGCGCGTGACCACCACGGTCAGGACCGTGACCGCCACCGCCGCGCTGATCCGGCCGCAGCTGCCGAGCCTGCCGACGATCAACGTCGCCAAGCTGCCCACGCCAGACCAGCTGCGCGAGAGGGCACCCGAGCTCATCGCCAAGCTGCCCACCCCCGCCCAGCTTCGCGAGAAGGCCCCGGTCCTCGTCGCCAAGCTGCCCACCGCGGAACAGCTTCGCGAGAGGGCGCCCGAGCTCATCGCCAAGCTGCCCACGCCAGAGCAGCTGCGCGAGAGGGCACCAGGATTCATCGCCAAGCTGCCAAGCGCAGACCAGGTGAAGGCTGGCGCCCAGGACTTCGCCGGCCAGGTCTGGTCGGTCCAGCGCCAGGTCGTCGGCCAGATGCGCAGCGTGGCCACCCCGCTCGCCCAGCAGGCCGCCGCGGCGTTCGCTCAGGCCAAGGGGCCGTCCTCGGCTCCGAAGACCAGGGACGTCGAGCCCGCCTCGGCTGAGCAGGCCGCGGCGAACGGTGCCGGAGCGAAGGCCAGCGCGGCCGCAGGCCCCGCCGAGACGAAGGCCGAGCAGTCGGCGACGGCCCCGAAGCCCGCGCCGAAGCCCGCGCCGAAGCGCGCCGCCGCGAGCACCAGGAAGACGCGGACCAAGCCCGCGGCCAGGTAAGGCGACCGTGTCGGGCACGCGACCGGCAGCGTCGGCCGCGTGCCCGACCAGCTCGAACCGCATCGATGGCCCGCTGGTGTCGCTACAGGCGCACCAGCGGGCCATCGATGCGGTGTCTGCGCGGTCGCGGGCGGGCCGCGCCGGGTCGGCCCGGCGCTGGCCGGCCACTGTGCAGAACGGGCTAGCCACAGCACAGAACCAGAGCGAGACTGATCCCTAGGAAGCGACATGAACGAACCGTGGGACACCCAGATGGAGGCGCTCGGCGACTTCATCCGCCGGCAGCGCAAGCTCGCCAATCTG
>DASWAA010000601.1:0-2134 GCA_036391385.1 Streptosporangiaceae bacterium | reverse complement strand
CTCGCGGCGTCGGCGACGGTTGGCGTGAGCTTCGGCCCTGGCCTGCTGCCAAGGTCCGGGCTTGACCAGGCGCTGGCGACCGGGATCGTCGCCGCGCTGCAGCACGGGCTCGTGATGACGTCGCAGTCCGGCTACGCGGCGCTGGCCAGGCGGCTCACGCCCGATGACGGGACGGCCGCCAGCCGGACGCGGCTGCTGGCTGCCCAGGCGGCCGTCGGCATGACCGTTGCCGCGGCGGGGGCCGCGGTGGAGCGCCTGCGGGCGCAGCGGCCTGGCGAGCCGATGCGCCGGGCCGTGGTGCGAACTCTTGGCCACCGGGCCGTCAGGGTCGGACTGTCCGGCGCCGCGGTGTCCACCGTCGCAGCCGCGGACGCGGCGCTTGGCGGCCGCAGGCCGGGCCTGCGACTGCTCGCGGCGGGCGGCGGTCTGCTGGCCGGGTCGGTGTTCGCCGCCGTCCAGATCTACCGCTACCACGCCAGCGAGAAGGCCGATCCGGACCGGCTCGCGCCCGCCGCCGATCCGCTGACCGGCGCGATCGGCGGTCACGATCACCCGTCCACGAGGCTGCCGCTGCTGCTGCCACCGGTTGCCAGGTCGCTGCTGCTCGGCGGTGCTCTCAGCGCGGGCATGCATGGGATCGCGCTGGGCGAGCGCGCCTGCGCCCGTGGCGTGGCCGGGGCGGTCCGCCGGGCGGCTCCCGAGGCCGGTCCGCTTGCCGATCTTGCCGGCCACGCTGCCGCGCTCGGCCTGGTCGCGGGCGGGCTCGGCTCGGCCATCGGATACGTCAACCGCCGGGCCGAGGCTAGCGGGTCAGCCATCGACGCCGCCTGGCTCAGTGAGCCGCAGGCGCCGACGGTCAGCGGCGGCCCGGCGTCGGGGATCGCGTGGCCGAGCCTGTCCCGCGAGGGCGCCCGCTTCGCACGTATGGCACTGACCAGGCAGGAGATCGCCGAGGTCACCGGTACGCCGCTGGACCAGGTACAGGCACCGGTGCGGGCATTCGCCGGCCTGGCATCCGGTCAGGACGTCGACGTGCGGGTCGACCTCGTGATGGAGGACCTGGCCAGGCTGGGCGCCTTCGAGCGGTCCGTGCTGTGCGTGGCCTCGCCGACCGGCACCGGCTATGTCAACTACGTAGCGATAGAGACGCTGGAGTACCTGACGCGCGGTGACTGCGCGACCGTGGCGATGCAGTACTCGCTGCGGCCGTCGTTCCTGTCGCTGGACCGGGTCGCTATGGGCCGTGAGCAGAACCGGGCTCTGCTGCACGCGCTCGAATGGCGTCTGAGCGCCCTGCCGGAAGGCCGCCGACCGCGCCTGGTCGGGTTCGGCGAGTCACTCGGCGCCCACACGCTGCAGGACGCCTTCCTGCACGAGGGAGTGTCCGGGCTGCGCCGTGTCGGGATGGACCGGGCGCTGTTCCTCGGCACGCCGGCCGAGAGTGACTGGGCCAGGCAGTGGCGGCTGAATCCGGCGCGCACCGATCCGGATGGCGAGGTGGCGGAGGTCTCGTCCTATCAGGAATGGCTCGCCCTCACGGCTGACCAGCGCGCTCGCACCAGGTACGTGCTGCTGTCGCACCACGCGGACCCGATCACCCGGTTCGAGCCAGCGCTCGCCATTCAGCGGCCAGGATGGCTAGGCCCGGCCGATGGCCGGCCGCCCGAGATTCCACGGCTCGCGGGCTGGTACCCGCTTACCAGTTTCGTGCTCACCTTGGTGGACGTGAAGAACGCCCTGGACGTCACCCCGGGGACGTTCACCGCACGCGGTCACGACTACCGTGCTGACCTGGCCCGCATGGTCAGCGCGGCCTACGCGCTGCCGGCTGGCGAACAGGAATTGTCGGCCATCGAGCACGCACTGCGGCGCCGCGAGGCAGCCTGGGCGCAGCGCCGTCTCGCCGGCCGCCCGCAGCCCCGACTCGATGATCGTGGACGTCTCTCAGAGAGTGGTCGTCTGTCAGTCGCCGGCGACTGACAGATGACCACGATCATCGTGCTCCACACCAAACCCGTGCCGTAACCAGCGCAGAGTTCGGCAGGGACTCACTGAGTGGTCTTTTTTCAGTCGGAACCGACCCAGTGTCACGATGGGCGGGTCCTGGCAGGTTCGCTCGTCGGATCCATGCCTT
>DASWAA010000600.1:0-7231 GCA_036391385.1 Streptosporangiaceae bacterium | reverse complement strand
GATCGACACTACGAAAGGGCCGTCGCCGTCGGCTGGCAGGTCAGCGGGCTTCACCTCCATCGCGACCAGCTTGGGTACTTCCTCACGCCGGTCCAGCCGGCCCCGGACGATGACGATCGCGTCCTCGACGATCAGGTGCATTGTCGCCTGGTAGGTCGCGGGGAAGAAGAGCACCTCGATCGCGCCCTCGAGATCCTCCAGGGTCGCCGCCGCCCACGGGCTGCCCTGCCGGGTCACCTTCCGCTGGACGCCGGACAGGATGCCGCCCAGGGTGACGACCTGACCGTCGCGGTCCCCGCGCGCACCCTGGGCCGGCTCGTCGGCGGAACCGAGCAACTGGATCACCGAGCAGTCGGTCTCAGCAGCGAGCATGTGCTCCAGGCCGAGCAACGGGTGATCGGAGACGTACAGGCCGAGCATCTCCCGCTCGAAGCCGAGCAGCGTGGGCTTGTCCCACTCGCCGTCGGGCACCGGCACGTCGAAGGTGGAGGCATTCTCCACGTCGTCACCGAAGAGCGAGTCCTGGCCGATTGCCTCGTTGCGCTTGACGTCGATCACCGAGTCGATGGCCTGCTCGTGGATCATCAGCATGCCCCGGCGCGGGCTGCCCAGCGAGTCAAATGCCCCGGCCTTGATCAGCGACTCGATCACCCGCTTGTTGCAGACGTTGACCGGGACCTTGCGCAGGAAGTCCGAGAAACTGGTGAAGGCACCCTTGCCAGTCCGGGCTGCCACGATCGACTCCACCACCGCGGCACCCACGTTGCGGATCGCCGCCATGCCGAACCTGATGTCGTTCCCTACCGGGGTGAACATCGCGGTCGAGGAGTTCACGTCCGGCGGCAGCACCCTGATGCCCATCCGGCGGCACTCGCTCAGGTACAGCGCCGACTTGTCCTTGTCGCCCGCCACCGACGTCAGCAGCGCGGCCATGTACTCGGCGGGGAAATTGGCCTTGAGATACGCCGTCCAGTAGGCGACCAGGCCATAGCTGGCGGTGTGCGCCTTGTTAAAGGCGTAATCTGAGAATGGGACGAGAATATCCCATATAGCCTTAATTGCTCCCTCGGAGTACCCGTTAGCCCGCATCCCGGCCGCGAACGGCTCGAACTCGGCGTCCAGGATCTCCTTCTTTTTCTTGCCCATGGCCTTGCGGAGCAAGTCGGCCTTGCCGACCGAGTACCCGGCCAGCTTCTGCGCGATGAGCAGCACCTGCTCCTGATAGACGATCAGGCCGTAGGTGTCGTCCAGGATGTCGGCAAGCGGCTCGGCCAGTTCCGGGTGGATCGGCACGACCGGCTTGCGGCCGGTCTTGCGGTCCGCGTAGTCGTTGTGCGCGTTGGCGCCCATCGGGCCCGGCCGGTACAGCGCGTTGACGGCGGAGATGTCCTCGAACCGGTCGGGGCGCATGGACCGCAGCAGCGCGCGCATCGGCCCGCCCTCAAGCTGGAACACGCCGAGCGTGTCGCCGCGGACGAGCAGGTCATAGGCGGGCTTGTCGTCCAGCGGCAGGGTTTCCAGGTCGACCGTGATTCCGCGATTCGCCTGGATCCCGGCCAGCGCGTCGTCCAGGATCGTCAGGTTGCGCAGGCCAAGGAAGTCCATCTTGAGCAGGCCGAGATCCTCGCAGCTCGGGTAGTCGAACTGCGTGATGATCGCGCCGTCGGCCTCGCGCTTCCAGACCGGGACGTGGTCGAGCAGCGGCTCGCTGCTCATGATCACGCCCGCCGCGTGCACGCCAGCCTGGCGGATCAGGCCCTCCAGCCCGCGCGCGGTCTCGATCACCTGCTTGACCTCGGGCTCGGCCTCGTACAGCGCCCTGATCTCGCCGGCCTCGCCATATCTCGAGTGGTCAGGGTCGAAGATGCTCGACAGCGGGACGTCCTTGCCCATCACGGCCGGCGGGAACGCCTTGGTGATCCGGTCTCCCAGCGCGTAAGGGAAGCCGAGCACCCGGGCCGAGTCCTTGACCGCGGCCTTGGCCTTGATGGTGCCGTAAGTGATGATCTGGGCGACCCTGTCGTCGCCGTACTTCTCGGTCACGTACCGGATCACGTCACCGCGCCGGCGCTCGTCGAAGTCGATGTCGATGTCGGGCATCGAGATGCGCTCGGGGTTGAGGAAGCGCTCGAACATCAGGCCGAAGGCGATCGGGTCCAGGTCGGTGATGCCCATGGCGTAGGAGACGATCGAGCCCGCCGCCGACCCGCGGCCAGGGCCGACCCTGATGCCGTTTCGCTTGGCCCACATGATGAAGTCCGCGACCACGAGGAAGTAGCCGCAGAAGCCCATCTGCTTGATGATGCCGATCTCGTACTCGGCACGCTGGCGGCGCTCGTCGTCGTAGCCGTCTGGGAAACGACGGTCCATCCCTGCCCAGACTTCCTTGGTGAACCAGCTCTCCTCGGTCTCGCCCTCGGGCAGCGGGAAGTTCGGCATCAGGTTCGCCCTGCCGAACTCGACGTTGGACCGCTCGGCGATCAGCAGCGTGTTGTCGCAGCCGGCCTGCCAGTGCGGGTCGTCGCTGACAGCCCGCATTTCCTGCGGGCTCTTCACGTAGTAGCCGGTCCCCTCGAACTTGAACCGGTTCGGGTCGGCCATGTTCGTCCCGGTCTGCACGCAGAGCAGGACCTCGTGCGCGCGCGCGTGCTCGGGCCTGGAGTAGTGCAGGTCGTTGGTGGCCACGAACGGCAGCGCCAGGTCCTTCGCGATCCGGCGCAGGTCGGTGACGGTACGGCGCTCTACCTCAAGACCGTGATCCATGACCTCGACGAAGAAGTTGTCCGGGCCGAAGATGTCGCGCAGCTCGGCGGCGGCCGCCCTGGCCTGCTCGAACTGGCCGAGCCGGAGCCTGGTCTGCACGACCCCGCCGGGGCAGCCCGTCGTGCCGATCAGCCCCCTGGCGTAGCGGGACAGCAACTCGGTGTCCATCCGCGGCTTGCGGAAGTAGCCCTCGATCGAGGCCAGCGAGGACATCCGGAAGAGGTTGTACATCCCCTCGGTGGTCTCGGCGAGCAGCGTCATGTGGGTGTAGGCGCCGGCACCGGAGACGTCGTCGTCCTTCTGCGCGGGCGTGCCCCAGCGGACCGGCTGCTTGTGCCCGCGGTGCTCGGGAGCTACGTAGGCCTCGGTGCCGATGATCGGCTTGACCCCTGCCGCCCTGGCCTTCTTGTAGAAGTCGTAGGCGCCGTAGACGTTGCCGTGGTCGGTCATCGCGATCGCCGACATGCCGGTCCGGGTGCACTCCGCGAACAGGTCGTTCAGCCGGGCGGCGCCGTCGAGCATCGAGTACTCGGTATGCACGTGCAGATGGGCGAAACCGTCCCGAGCTGCCGCCATGACGCCCTCCTCCGAGCACGCTGCCGCCCGCGATCGCTGGTCGGTGGCTCCGACGATAACTCACGGCGGCAGGCGCTGGCGCGGGGACGCGCCAGGGACTACGACTCGGCCGCGAGCAACTCCAGGCTGGCGCGCAGATCGGACGGATAGTCGCTGGCGAACTCCACCCAGCGGCCGTCGTCCGGATGAGCGAATCCGAGCCTGACCGCGTGCAGCCACTGCCGCGAGATGC
Organism: Streptosporangiaceae bacterium; assembly: GCA_036391385.1. GTDB lineage: Bacteria > Actinomycetota > Actinomycetes > Streptosporangiales > Streptosporangiaceae > Chersky-822. The sequence continues at coordinate 3,660 of DASWAA010000600.1, read as the reverse complement.
CGAGCCGGGCGGCCAGCACCGGGTCCGCCCCGTACAGCCGGTCGCCCACGCACGGATGCCGCACTGCCGCCATGTGTACCCGGATCTGATGCGTCCGGCCGGTCTCCAGCTTGATCTCGGTGAGGCTGGCCGCCCGGAACGCTTCCACCGTGTCGTAGTGCGTCACCGCCGGCCTGCCGTCGGCGACGACCGCGAACCTGCCGTCACCGGACGGGTGCCTGGCGATCGGCGCGTCGATGGTGCCGCGCAGCGGGTCCGGGTGGCCCTGGACGAGGGCGTGGTAGATCTTGTCGACCTCGCGGTCCCTGAACGCCTGCTTGAGGACGCTATAGGCGCGCTCGCTTTTCGCTACCACCATCAGGCCAGTGGTGTTGGCATCGAGGCGGTGCACGATGCCCTGACGCTCGGCCGCGCCGCTCGTTGCGAGCTGATGCCCGCCTGCCAGCAGCCCCTGCAGGACTGTCGGGCCCGACCAGCCTGGCGTGGGGTGCGCCGCTACCCCGGCTGGCTTGTCCACCACCACGATGTCGGCGTCCTCGTAGGCGATCGCCAGTCCCGGCACCGCGATCGGCTGCGGCGCGGCTAGCTCCGGAGCGGCGGGAGGCAGTGTCACGTCCAGCCACTCGCCCGCCGGAACCCGGTCCGACTTGCCCCCTGGCCGCCCGCCGACCAGCACGGCGCCCTCGCTGATCAGCTCGGCGGCACGGCTCCGGGACAGGCCGAACATCCTGGCGATCGCCGCGTCGAGCCGCTCGCCGTCGAGTCCGTCGGGAACTGGCACCCGGCGCTGGACGGGCGTCGTCACGCCCCGCCGCCGCCCCTGGAGTCGTCGCCGCCAGGCTGACCGCCCCTCGGCTCGTCCCGCCCCGGGTCGCCCTTCGGCCGCTCGGCTCCGGGCTCGCTTCGGTCTGGCTCACCGCTCCCGGCGTCGCTGCCCGCGGCGTCGCTGGTCCCGGCGGCCTGCCTGGTCCCGTCGATCCGCACGTTCCGCATGGCCAGCAGCACGGCCAGGAGGCCGCCGCACACGATCGAGGAGTCGGCGATATTGAACACGGGCCAGTGCGGCAGCTGGATCCAGTCCACCACCCAGCCGCGGAACGGGCCAGGGGCCCGCGCCAGCCGGTCCGTGAGGTTGCCGGTCGCTCCGCCGAGCAGCAGCCCGAGCGTGATCGCCCAGGCCAGGCTGTGAATCCGCCGCGAAGTGCGCAGGATGAACACGACGACGCCGACGGCAATCATCGCGAACAGCACCGTCACGGACGGGCCGCCGAGGCTGAAGGCCGCGCCGGGATTGCGGGTCACGACCAGCCTGAGCAGGCCGCCGAGCAGCCGCACTTCGCGGCCGTTCCGCAGCGTCGCCACCACGACGACCTTGGTAATGACGTCGGTCACCAGCACGGCGACGGCAACGGCGAGCAGGACGCCGACCCTGCGGCGGCCGGCTGGCTCGCTCTCCGCGTCCGCGCCGTCCCGACGTCCGACCTCGCTCATGACCCCGTTCCTGGTCAGCGACGTTCCTCTCGCTGCTTGCACGCCACGCACAGCGTCGCGCGCGGGAAGGCCTGAAGCCTAGCCTTGCCGATCGGCTTGCCGCACGACTCGCACGATCCGTAGGTACCGTCATCAATCCTGGACAGGGCCCGCTCGGCCTGGGCAAGCAGGTCACGTGCCTTGTAGGTCAGCGACAGTTCATGCTCCCGCTCGTAAGCCTTGGCTCCGGCATCGGCCTGGTCGTCGCCCGCATCACTGACCGAGTCGCCCAGTCGATCGGCGATCTCGGACTCGGTCTTGTCGATCTCCGCCCGCAGCTCCGCGGCTTCCTCGGTCAGCCGCCACCTGATCTCGCTGATCTCGGCGTCCGTCAAGGGCTGCTCGCCGTCCCGCATCGGGAAGCCGGCAGCGTCCGATTGCGCGGCTGCGGTCATGCCCCCGGACCTCCCTTAGCGCAGAGCCTGACGATGATCTTGGTTCACAAGCGTCACCGGAGGATAAGTGGTGACCACGGCAATTCGCAAACACTCTGCGCGGTGACACGTCGGGCCGGCCGGGCCCGGCGCGCGCCAGCCATCAAGCAGCATCAGGCGACCCAGGTCAGCTATGGTAAGCCCTGCGCGGGGGCGCTAACGGGGGTGCGGATGATGCGGCAGAGGGCTGCTATGCCGCGCCCGGCCGCCATCGAGGACGAGGTACTTGCCCGCTGGATGGCCAGCGACGTGCCCGGCCGGTCCCTGCGGCGAACGGCCGGCGAGCGGCAGTGGAACTGCGAGGAGAGCCCGGCGGCGGCCTACGGCATGCCGGGCCTGCAGCACGTGCCTGGCATGACGATCAGGGATCTTTATCAGCGCTTCAAGACCATGCAGGGCTTTGGCGTGCCCCGCCGCGCGGGCTGGAACTGTCATGGCCTGCCGGTCGAGATCGCTGTGGAGAGGGAACTTGGCCTTTCCGGCAAGGCGGATATCTCGGAGTACGGCGTCGAGCGCTTCGTCGCTCGCTGCCGCGAGTCCGCCCTGCGCCACGTGGAGGCGTTCTCCGCGCTGATCACCAGGATGGGGTGCTGGGAGGACCTGGACCAGGCCTATCGCACGATGGATCCCGGTTACATCGAGTCGGTCTGGTGGTCCCTGCGGCATCTTTACGAGGCCGGCCTGCTGAGCAGGGAGTACCGGGTTGTGCCCTACTGCCCGCGCTGCCAGACCCCGCTGTCCGGCTACGAGTTCCGGGCGCCCGGAGCGTCAAGGAAATCTGCCTGCACTGCCGTCACCGTCCGGTTCCGCCTGCTCGGCCTGCCCGATGGCCTGACTCCCTGGCTGCATGGCGCCGACCTGCTCGTCCGTACCGAGCAGGCATGGACCCTGGTCCCGGCGGCCGCGATCGCAGTGCACCCGCATCAGGTCTACGCGGTAGCCCGGCGCGCAGGCACCGACGACCGGGTCGTGGTGTCAGAGGCGCTCGTCGCGCGGGTGCTCGGCGAGGGCTGGCACATCGTCGCCCGGGTCACCGGTGCTGACCTGGCCGGAGCCAGGTACCAGCCGTTCGTCATGCTCGGCGACGACGCCAGGGAGCAGCACGTCATTTCCGGGTATTTCGTGCCGCCGCGCAGAGGCACCGGCCTGGTGCTGGTCGTACCGGCGTTCGGCAGCGACGACCTGCGAGCTAGCCAGAACCATGAGATCGGTGTGCCCGACCCGATCGGACCGGATGGCTGCTTCGGCAAGGAAGTGCCGCTCGTCGGGGGCGTGTTCTTCGCCGCGGCCGAGCCGATCCTGATCGACGCTCTCGCGGACCGCGGCCTGCTCTTCGGTGCGCGCAGGCAGGAGCGGAGCCAGCCGCACTGCTGGCGGTGCGGAGCGCCGCTGCTGACCCGCGCCATGTCAGCCTGGTACCTGCACACCGGTACGGTGAGCGAGCGTCTGGCTGCCGGGCGCGAGCACGTTCGCCTGACGCCCGGCCGGGGCCAGACCGGGGGCAGCGGCCGGTCCGGTACCGCCGCGTCCCCGGCAGGCCTCAGGCTCTGGCCGGCCGGCGATTCCGGCTGGGCAGTGTCGCGCAGCCGCTACTGGGGCACGCCACTGCCCCTGTGGGAGTGCGAGCACGGACATCTCACCTGCGTAGGGTCGCTGGCCGAGCTGTCGGAACTGGCCGGGCTCAACCTGATCGGCC
>DASWAA010000599.1:0-4980 GCA_036391385.1 Streptosporangiaceae bacterium | reverse complement strand
TAGACGGCCATCAGCAGGCTGTGCCTTGAGACGTCGCCGAGCATGTTCAGCAGGCCGGGAAGCGGGTTGACCTCGAGGATCACGTAACCGTCCGGCGTGGGCAGCAGGTCCACGCCGGCCAGCGTGAAGTCGAGCACCTCGGCGGCACGGAAGGCGATCTCCGCCAGATCGGCCGGAGGGTCGATGCGCTCGAAGGTGGCACCCTCCATCGTCTTGCATTTCCACGAGCCCACCGGCGGCAGCTTGAACATGGCCTCGCAGGTGGCGTGACCGCCGATGGTCAGCCGGAACTCGCCGTACTTCGTCGGCCACCAGGGCTGGCAGACCAGGATCCCGTAGCGGTCGATCAGCGTCTGCGCCACCTCGGCATCAGCCTGCGGATCACAGATCCGCTCCACGTCGGTCCCGCCGTAGCCGAACGACGGCTTGAGTATGGTCTTCCCCCACTCCTCGCAGGCCTGCGCGACGTCGTCCAGGCAGGTGGCTGTCCGGATCGGCGGCACCGGCAGACCGGCCGCGGCGAGTCGCTGTGCCATCAAAAACTTGCTGTGACCCATCACGTAGATGTCGGAAGGGTCGAAGACTGGCAGTCCCTGAACGCTGCTCACCAACTCCAGCTTCTCGGCCCGCTCCCGCCAGTCATCGCCGTACAGCCTGGCCCGGGAGAGGACGGCGTCGAACGACTCCGCCTCCTCGCCGCCGAGCAGGACGTCGAAGCCGCCCGTGCGGCGGGCCCGGCAGGTGACCTCCTCCAGCGTGCAGAACGACATCTCGTGGCCGCGCGCACGGCCCTTTTCCACGATGACCGGTCCGTCCGGATCCAGCTCGCCGTAGTCGTAACCGAGCACGCCAATCTTCATGAGGCCTCCGCTTGAGCCGTGATCGGTCACCAGGGCCATGCAGCCTCAGTATCGAAGAAAAGCGTGGCCGAAGAAAGACACAGGTATATGGCGTTCTGTCATAGGTGCTCTTACCATGATTAACGTACGATCTAGGACTCATCGTGCAAGAAGGGCATGCGCTCATGTGGGACACGCTCGTACCCGCTGACCCAGCACAGTCCGCCGAGTATTACGCCGCTGGCTGGTGGCGCAAGGAGACCTTCACCGATGACTTAGCGGCTGCCGCTCGCGACCGCCCGGACCATCCTGCGATCATCGCCTACCAAGACGGGCAGCTGGCCGCGACGCTGACCTATGGCGAGCTCGCCGCGCTGACCGACAGGTTCGCGGCCGCGCTGATCGAACTCGGCGTGAGCCACGGTGATGCCGTCGCGATCTACCTGCCGAACCGGTGGCAGGTGACCGCCCTCTACCTCGCCTGCAATCGCATCGGCGCCATCACCACCCCCGTTATCCCGACCCTGGGCGGCCGAGAGCTCGGCCATGTGCTGCGCTCAAGCGGCGCGAAGGTCTGCGTCACCCAGGACAACTATGACGGCGCCGACTACGCGGCCAGGCTCGCCGAGGTCGCCCCCGAGACCCTGGCGCATCAGGTCGTCATCGGGGACGCGGCGCGCACCGCGGCGATCAGCTTCGGCGACTTCTTCTGCGAAACCCCCTGGGAAGAACGCAACCCGCTGGCGGGAATCGCCCCGGGAGGGCCGGACGAGCCCAGCCTGCTGCTCTATACCTCCGGCACGACGGGCCCGATGAAAGGGGTGGTGCACAGTCAGAACACGCTGTACGCGGCCGTCAGGTCGGTGTCGGAGCCATTCGGCCTGACCGGCGACGACGTCGTCACCATCCCGCACTTCCTGACCCACCTGGCGGCGGCAAGCTGCGCCGCCTACCTGCCGGTCCTGGTTGGCGGCACCAGCGTGCTGCAGGATCCCAACACCGACATGGACCTGCTGCTCGACCTGATCGCAGCGCATCGGGTCAGCTATCTGTACGCGGCTCCCGGTTATGTCGTCCGGCTGATCGCCGGCCAGCGAGAGCGGCCAAGGGATATCTCCTCACTGCGGCACTTCGTGTCCGGATCGGCGCCGGTCCAGCCGCAGCTGATCGCCGGGGTGCGGGAGCAGTTCGGAATCCCGCTGCATGCGCTGTGGGGGATGACGGAGAACGGCAGCGTCACCGTGACCAGGCCGGATGACCCGGAGGGCTGGGCGGCGCGCAGCGACGGACGGCCGAGTCCCTGGATGCAAGTCCGGGTCGAGCCTCCTGCCGGGGACGGCGCCGCCGGGCGCCTGTGGGTCCGCGGTGCCTCGCAGTGCCTCGGGTATCTCGGTCAGGCCGAGCTGTACCGTTCCTGCCTGGACGACGACGGCTGGTTCGACACCGGCGACCTCGCCTACGACGACGGGCGCGGCGGCATCCGGATCAGCGGCCGCCGCGTCGACATCATCACCAGGCACAACGGGCAGAAGGTCTCCGCCACGGAACTGGAGAACGTCCTGCTCGACCACCCGGGCGTCGCCGAGATCGCGGTCTTCGGCTATCCGGACCCCGACGTGCCAGGGGCGGACCTGGTCTGTGCGACCGTCGTCGCTAGCGGGTCACCGCCCACCCTGGAGGACCTGCACGACTTCCTCGCGCAGCGGCAGATGGGGCGGGTGCTGTGGCCCGACCGGCTGCAGTACGCATGGACACTGCCCAGGACCGCCCTCGGCAAAATCCAGCGGAACCTGCTCCGCGAGCGGATCGAGATCTCGCTCTCCAGGCCGTCATGATCTGCTGGCATCCGCCCGGCCCGCCAGCCGCGGTGCCGGCCGGGGCGCTCCGGTGACCTCGGACGCCGCGCCGGTCCCGACCGTCACCGCTGACCAGGAGGGTCACCCGCCGACAGAGCGTGCCCTCCGGGTCGCGGTGGCAACGCTGTCGGTGGCACAGCTGATGCTGCTGATCGACGCCACGATCGTGAACATCGCGCTGCCCAGCATCCAGGCCTCGATGCGGATGCCAGGACCCACCCTCGAGTGGGTGGTCACCGGCTACTCACTGCCGTTCGGCGGTCTGCTGCTGCTCGGCGGCCGGGCCGGTGACATGCTTGGCCGGCGCCGGGTCTTCACCGGCGGCCTGCTGGTGTTCACGGTCGCCTCGCTGCTCGGCGGCCTCGCACCGACCTCCTGGTGGCTGCTGGCCTGCCGGGCGGCGCAGGGAATCGGCGCGGCCGCCGCCTACCCGGGCACGCTGGCGCTGATCACCGCGACGATCCCGGACGGCCCGGCCAGGCACCGCGCGCTCGGGGCCTTCAACGCGATCGGCTCGGCCGGCGGCGCGATCGGGTTCCTGGCCGGCGGCCTGATCACCAGCTATCTGTCCTGGCGCTGGGTGATGTTCGTAAACGTGCCGATCGGAGCGTTCATCGTCCTAGCCGCGCCCAGGGTGCTCCGCGAGACCGAGCATCACCGGGACCGCTTCGACCTGACCGGGGCGGTCACCGTCACCCTGGGCCTGACATTCATCGTCTACGGCCTGATCACCGGCGCGGCGAGCCAGGCCGGCCAGGCGCACTGGACCGATCCGGCCGTGCTGGCCAGCCTGGCCGGCGGCGGCGCGCTGGTGGCGGCGTTCGTCCTGGTAGAGCGACGCGCGGCGCACCCGCTCGTGCCCTTGCGGATTTTCGCGGACCGCAGCCGGTCCGGTGGCTACGTCGTCGCCATCCTGCTGAATACCGCGATGTTCGGCATCCTCTTCTTCATGACGCTCTTCCTGCAGCGGATCTGGCACTACACCCCGCTGCATACCGCTGTCGTCTACGTGCCCCTGTCCGGCCTGCTCGTGGCCGGCGCCTGGGCCAGCGGCCGGCTCGTCCGCCGGCTCGGGGTCCGGTCGCTGCTGGTGGCCGGGCTGGCGATCTCGGCGGCCGGCATGGCGCTGCTGGCCAGGATCGGGGACGACGGCGGTTACGTCACCGCCATGCTGGTGCCCACGGTGCTGATCTATTCGGGAATCGGGCTCACCACCGTGCCGCTGACCCTGACCGCCGTGTCGCGAGTCGCGGTGGCCGAGTCCGGCCTGGCGGCTGGCCTGTTCAGCGCGGCCAGGCAGGTCGGCGGAGCGACCGGCCTCGCCGTCACCGGAACGGTGACCTGGGCAGCCGTGGCCGCCGCCAGCGCGTACGGACGTCGCGGCGCCGCACCGCTGCCCGGCCTGCGGTTCACTGCCCATGCGCTCACCGCCGGCATCGAGCGCGGGTTCGCGTTCTGCGCCGCCGCGACCGCCGCCGCCATGCTGATCGCCGCGGTCACCAACCCGCGTACCGCAGCGAACCCGGCCGACCGGCCGGGCTAGTTCCGCGGTGCGCTACTGGTGCGCGTCGCCAGTGGCTAGGTCGCGCTGATACCAGGTGCCTGGCTTACCGCCGAGGTGGGCGGGGTCGGCTGGGCCGACCGGTACGAACCCGGCCTTGGTCAGCACCTTCTGGGACGCGATGTTCTCGCTCGAGGTACCAGCCCTGAGTGTGCGGAGCCCGTGTCGCGCCGCCGCCAGCTGGCAGATCTCCCGCACGGTCGCCGTCGCGACGCCGCGGCCTGCCACGTGCTGCGCGACCCGGTAGCCGAGTTCCGCGGTGCGGTCCCCGGTGAAGATCAGGTTGAACCTGCCCAGGACCGAGCCGTCCCCGGCGACGAGCACGTAGAAGGCGCCAAGGCCGGCGTCCTGCTCAGCCAGCCGGGCGCCGTGCCGCTCGGTGAACTGGTCAAAGAACTCATCGCCGCGGTCGGGGATGAAGCCGGAGAAGTAGGCACGGTTCGCGAGCTCGAAGGCCAGGACCGCCGGCGCGTGGTCGGCATGCAGCCGTTGCAGCTCAGGCACGGCCCGATCCTATCCAGGCGGCCTGCCTCAGGCGGTCTTCTTCCGCTGGCCCCTGCCGACCCGCGCGATCGCGCCCACGGCCGGCGCGAGCGTGAGCCACAGCGCGATCGTCACGACCATCGAGGTGAGGTACCCGAACGGCTGGATTCCGACGTCGCTCGCGGTCGCTCCCGCGAAGAGCATCAGCACCCAGGCGCTCAGGAAGAACGTCGGTCCCGCT
>DASWAA010000598.1:0-2267 GCA_036391385.1 Streptosporangiaceae bacterium | reverse complement strand
GACACCGGGGAGCGCTACCGGGCCAGTTACTTCGCCCAGTACCCAGGCGTCTGGCGGCACGGCGACTGGATCATGATCCTGCCCGACGGCGGCTGCGTGATCTACGGCCGCTCCGACGCCACGCTGAACCGCGGCGGCGTGCGGATGGGTACCAGCGAGTTCTACCGCATCGTGGAAGAACTGCCCGAGGTGACCGACAGCCTGGTCATCGACACCGGGTCGCTCGGTACCGAGGGCCGCCTCCTGCTCTACCTGGTGCTCGCGCCCGGCGTGCGACTCGACGAGGAGCTGATCAGCAAGATCCGCTCGCTGCTGCGAACCTCGCTGTCACCCCGGCACGTGCCCGACGAGATCCATCAGGTACCTGGCGTGCCCCGTACGCTGTCGGGGAAGAAGCTCGAGGTCCCGGTACGCAAGATCCTGACCGGCACGCCGGTCAGCGAGGCGGCCGACCGTGACTCGCTGGCCAACCCCGATGTCCTCGCGTTCTACGCGCCCGGCGGGGCCGCGTGATGGCCCGCGCGCACGGGCGCAGCTTCGGCGAGGAAGGTGGCCTCCTCACCTACGGCACCTACCTGCGCCTGCCCGGCCTGCTGGCGCAGCAGGTGCCGCTCGTCGATCCGCCCGCCCACGACGAGCTGCTCTTCATCACCGTGCATCAGGTCTACGAGCTGTGGTTCAAGCAGTTGCTGCACGAGCTTGCCGGCGCCCGCGACGCGATGGACGATGACCAGACCTGGCGCGCCAGGCATCTGATGCAGCGGGCGCAGGTGATCGAGCGCCTGCTCGTGAGCCAGATCGACGTGATCGAGACCATGACGCCGCAGGACTTCCTGCAGTTCCGGGCGGCGCTCGCTCCGGCCAGCGGCCTGCAGTCCGTCCAGTTCAGAGAGCTTGAATTCCTCTCTGGCGCCAAGGACGATCGGTTTGTGGCACGATTCCGGAGTCTGACCGACTCTGAGCGTGACCGGCTCTCCCGCCGCCTCGCCGAGCCTTCGCTGTGGGACTCCTACCTGGGCCTCCTCGGCCGCCGCGGACTGAGCGTGAGCTCCGACGAGCAGGTGAGCGATTCGCTGCTGACCATCGCCAGGGACCGGGCCGGCTACGACGACCTCTGGCAGCTCGCTGAGGGGCTGCTGACCCACGACGAGGTGTCCGCCCTGTGGCGGGCACGCCACGTGCAGATGGTCGAGCGGCAGATCGGCACTAAATCAGGCACAGGCGGATCATCCGGGGCCCCGTACCTGCACCGGCGAGTGCCGATGCGCTACTACCCGTTGCTCTGGGAACTGCGGGACAAGCTGTAAGGCGTGAGGGAGTAAGTCAGATGTCGGAGCATCAGAGCGCTGCCAGGCAGGCGCTGCTCACCGAGGCGGCGGCCGCGAGCGGTGTAGCCGCCAGCGTCGGCGACGAGCTGAACTACCTGCGCCGCTATTACCGGCACGTCGACTCGGCCGACCTGATCGCGGCCGGCCCGAAGCGCGTCGGTGCCGCGGCCGCCGAGCACGCTGACCTCGCGGCCGAGCGCCCGCAGGGGCGCGCCGTGGTTCGCGTCAGGTCGGGCGCGGAAGCGACGCTGCTGCCCGGCCGGGACGTGATCGACGTGGTCACCGACGACATGCCGTTCCTGGTCGACACCATCACGATGACGCTGGCAGCCCACGAGGTGAACGCCGAGCTCGTGGTACACCCGCAGCTGGTAGTGCGCCGGGACGTGACCGGCTCGCTGCGCGAGGTGCTGCACACGATCGAGGGCGCTCGCCCGACGGACGGGAAATGGCTCCAGGGCACCGATGGCGCGGCCGACCAGATCGCGGAATCCTGGTCGCACATCGAGGTCGCCAGGCTTGCCGAGGGCAAGGGTGACGCCATCGCGGCCGACCTGGAGAAGGCGCTGGCCGACGTCCGTATGGCGGTCGACGACTATCCGAAGATGCGAGCCACGGCGCTGCGCCTGGCCGACGAGCTTGCCGCAGCCGCCGTCGGCCAGACCACTGGCGCAGGCGGCGCGGGCACTGGCGGGCCGGGCACGGGCGGCGAGGGCACAGGCGGGCCGGCGGCTTCCGGCGGACCCGGCAGATCTGGGCCGCCCGGGCCGACCGGGCCGGCCGGGCCGGCCTCCGGCTCGGCGCCCGGGCCCGGGCCGCTGTCGGGCGGCTGGGTCATTCCGGCCAGTCCGTCGGAGTCGGCGGCGGAGATCGAGATGCTGCTCCGCTGGCTCGTGGACGCTCACTTCACCTTCCTCGGCTATCGCGAGTACGACCTGG
>DASWAA010000597.1:0-14550 GCA_036391385.1 Streptosporangiaceae bacterium | reverse complement strand
CACGGTCGCTGTGACAGCGGTGCCGCCGACCAGGTGCAGCTCGTTGAACCGCTCGCAGAGCTCGCCTGCCTTCGCGTGCCGGAACCAGACCCGGTCGCCGATGTGCAGGTCGTCGGCGGCGGCACCGCGCAGCGGGGTCTGGACTTCGCCGGCTCCCTCGCTGCGATCGAATTCCAGTCCGGCGGGAAGGTGCGGTCGCGGGAGCCTGCTGGCATTGCCGGGCCCGGAAGCGAGGTAACCGCCACCGAGCACGGTCGCGACCCCGGGGCCAGGCCTGCGCACGACCGGCAGCGCGAAGAAGGCGGCGGGCAGTCCGGTAAATGCCCGGTAGGCGTCGAACAGCGCCGGATGGTACAGGCCTGAACCCGCGCCGACCTCGGTCACGGCGGGCTCGGCGGCCGTCCTCTCGATCGAGCCGGTGCCGCCGCCGTTGACGAACTCGAGCGGAGCGACGTCACGCAGGGCGGCGACGATGGCGGCGCGACGCCTGGCCAGTTCAGCCGTGGACCGGTGCTGCATGACCCGGATCGCGCGGGCGTAGGCTGGCCGGCCGGGCGGGTCGTCTCCGACGCCGGCGATCTGGGCCTCGTAGGCCATCATCCCGGCAAGCTTCAGCCCCGGACGGTTCGTGATGGCCCGCGCCAGGGCCGCCGCCTGGCCGGGAGTGCGGATGGGGGAGCGCCTGGCACCGGCCCGCAGCACTCCGCCGAGCAGGGAGTAGCCGGCGTCGATGTCGATGGCGACCCGTACCGGATGCGGATCGGTCGCCATCGCGGCGGACCGGGCAATCAGGTCGAGGTGTTCGATCGAGTCGACCATCACCGTGATGGCCATGGCGGCGGCCGGATTCCCGGCCAGCCGGGTGAGCGCTGCCTCGTCGGTGGCCGGATAAGCGACCACGATGTCGTCACTGACCTGGCAGTCGGCGAGCCACAGCGCCTCCGGCAGCGTGTATGCCAGGATCCCGCGGAAGCCATCGAGCGCGAGCGCGTCCTCGAGCAGCCGCCTGCACCGGACCGCCTTGCTGGCCAGCCTGATCGGCTTCCCGGCAGCACGCCTGGCCATGTCGCCGGCATTGGAGCGGAAGGCGACCATGTCGACGATCGCGAACGGTGGCTCCAGGTCGGAGGTCGCCGTGTTGAGCCTTTGCAGTTCCTCGGCCGCCAGGGCCAGCGTCACTGCTCTTCCTGGGTCAGCGCGGAGTACTCCGCGGCGGACAGCAGGCCGGGCGGCAACTGGTCACCGGAGTCCAGCTGGATCTTGAAGATCCACCCGGCGCCATAGGGATCGGAGTTGACCAGCCCGGGGTCCTCGTCGATCTCCGGGTTGACCTCGGTCACCTCGCCGTCGGCCGGGCAGTAGATGTCGCTGACCGACTTGGTGGACTCCACCTCGCCGCACGGGTCGCCCGCGGTGACCCGCGTCCCGGGTGCCGGAGCTGTGACGTAGACGACGTCGCCGAGCGCGCGCTGGGCGTAGTCGGTGATTCCCACCCTGGCCACGGACTCGGTGATCGCCACCCACTCGTGCTCAGCGGTGTAGTACAGCTCGTCGGGAACGCTCATGGTGCCACCCTTCTCGTGCCGCTCATACTTGCGGGTCTCGTGCGTGCAGGTTTCGTTATACCGATGCTTCTGGTTGCGTGCTCACGGGCGTGCAGGCCGCCGCGATGGTGTCGTGTCAGCAAGCCCGGGCGGCTAGCCGCGCGGACGCTTGTAGAATGGCAGCGGCACCAGGACCGCGGCCTCGGCCTTGCCCCGGATGTCGACGGCGAGGCGCCCGGTGTCGTCGGCGCCGGCCGCCTCCTGCGCGGTCCGGGCCTCCTGCGCCGCCTGTGCCGAGAGGTAGGCCATCGCGATGGGCCGGCCGAGCGTCGGCGACGGCGTGCCGCTGGTGACCGTTCCGCATGGCTCGCCGTCCCATAGCACCGGGTAGCCGTGCCGTGGAACGCGCCTGGACACCGCGGCCAGCCCGACGAGCACGCGCGAGGGCGCGGACTCCGCTCGCTCCGCCAGGGCCGCGCGGCCGACGAAGTCACCGGGCTTGTCCAGCTTGACCACCCGGCCTAGTCCGGCCTCATACGGCGTGACATCCATGCCGAGCTCGTTACCGTACAGCGGCATGCCAGCCTCGAGCCGGAGCGAGTCCCGGGCCGCCAGGCCCGCGGGGACCAGTCCGTCGGCCTGCCCGGCGTCGGTCAGCGCCTGCCAGACCCCGACGGCCTCGGCCGGGGCCACGAAGATCTCGAACCCGTCCTCGCCGGTGTAGCCGGTCCTGGCCAGGAGCGCCTTGCTGCCTGCGACGGTCGCGGGATAGCTGGCGTAGTAGCGCACCTCGTCCAGGTCGAGGTCGGTCAGCCCGGACAGGATGCCCGCCGCCCTCGGCCCCTGCACGGCGATCAGCGCGTAGTCGTCCGTGCGGTCGGTGACGGTAGCGTCGTGCCCGGCTGCCCGCTCGGTCAGCGCGGCGGCGACGGTGCGGGCATTCGACGCGTTGGCGACGACCATGTACTCGTCGCCTGCCAGCCGGTAGACGATCAGGTCGTCGATGACCCCGCCATCGGGCGCGCAGATCATCGTGTACCTGGCTCGTCCGGGCTGGATCGCCGAGGCATCGCCGACCAGCGCGTAATCGAGCGCGGCGGCCGCCCCGGCACCGGTGACGAACAGCTCGCCCATGTGCGACAGGTCGAACAGGCCCGCTGTGCTGCGGACCGCGTTGTGCTCCGCGGTCTCGCTGCCGTATCGCAGCGGCATCAGCCAGCCGGCGAAGTCGGTCATGGTCGCACCGAGGCCCTCGTGCACGGTGGCAAGCGGGGTGCGCCGGGGCGCCGAGGACTGCGGATCTTGCATCTGCGACTCCAGCAGCGAGAAAGCGGTCAGGCGGGTTGGCAGCAGGGGCTGTCGGCGACGGGAAGCAGCCTATCGCTGCCGGACGCGGCTCGCCTGGCCGGCGGTCCTGGGCCTGGCGGTGACTGACTGCGACGATAGGACCATGAGACTGCTAACCGAAGCTGAGATCGAGGCCGAGTTCGGTACCACGGCCGGCTGGGAGCGGACCGGTGACGCCATCATCAGGACGATGCGATTTGCCGACTTCGCGCATGCCATGCTCTACGTCGGCGCCGTAGCGCACCTTGCCGAGGTCGCCAACCATCATCCGGACATCACCATCTCGTGGAACACGGTGACGCTGACCCTGTCGACGCATTCGGCCGGCGGGCTGACCGAGGCTGACTTCGCGCTGGCCAGGCAGATCGGCGGCCTGCCCTGACCGGACTGGTCTGGCAGGCCCGCACGGGGCATGCTTGTACGGCCCAGGACAGGGAGGCTGATTCAGCGTGGTCGAGATTAAGACCCCGGGGGAGATCGAGGCGATCCGCGCCGCTGGCAAGATCGTCGCGGAGGCGCTCGGCAAGATGCGTGCCAGCGCCATCGCCGGGACGCGGCTGAGCGCACTCGACGAGGTGGCTCGCGCCGTGCTCTCGGACGCGGGCGCCACCTCGCCGTTCCTCGGTTACCGGCCGGACTTCGCTGCGGTGCCGTTCCCCGCGGTCATCTGCGCGTCGGTCAACGACGCCGCACTGCACGGCATTCCTGATCAGTATCGGCTGGCCGACGGGGACCTGGTCAGCATTGACTTCGGCGCGGTACTCGACGGGTGGACGGCGGACGCCGCGATCTCCTTCACGATCGGGCCGGCCAGGCCTGCGGACGCCAGGCTGATCGAGGCCGCCAATTCCGCCCTGCGGGCGGGGATCGATGCGGCCCGGCCCGGCGGCCGGATCGGCGACATCTCGGCGGTGATCGGCGCGGTCGGCCGTTCGGCCGGATACGGCATCAACACCGACTTCGGCGGCCACGGCGTGGGGCGCTCCATGCACGAGTCGCCCTCGGTGCCGAACGAGGGCCAGCCGCATCGCGGCCCGATCCTGCGGCCAGGCCTGGTCATCGCGATCGAGCCGTGGTTCATGGCGGGCGGAAAGGACGGCTATTACATCGACACCGACGGCTGGACGATCCGTTCGGCGGACGGTAGCCAGGCGGCCCATGTCGAGCACACCATCGCGGTAACCGAGACTGGCCCGGTCATCCTGACCGCGGGTTGACGATAGTTGGTGACGGTAGCTGGTGACGTGGATCTTGTCCTGCGGACGGCGCCACGCCCCCGTGCGGCACCGTCCGCAGGACAATGACCTGGCCGCTCGTCGCGACCCTCGTCAGCTGCGCGTGCCAGGTCCCGGCTGATAAGCCAGGACGGCACCACGCCCCCCGGACGAAGGTCCCCCTCCGCGACGTGCGGCTTCCCCCATTCCCAGCAGCGTGGTTCGCAGGTTCCGGCGAAGCCGGGCTGTGTGCCGCTTGGGGTTCTAGTTATACACGCTGTGCAGCCATGACTACAGCTAGTTACAGAAAAGGCCGACCAGGGTGACGCAGCGCATTCACCGTCTGGGCCCGATCACCCGGAACCGCCGAGGTGATCGGGCCCAGCGAATGGCGCCGATATTGCCGCTGGTGAATGAGTCGGGCGTCCGGCCGGTCAGCCGAAATCGCAGGGCAGGTGCTTGATCCCGTTGATGAAGCTCGACAGCAGCCGGTCAGGCTCCCCGGCGGCGCGGATGGTGGGGACCCGGTGCATCAGCTCGCGCAGCATCACGGTGATCTCGCGCCGGGCCAGGTGAGCACCCAGGCAGAAGTGCGGGCCAGCGCCGCCGAACCCGACGTGCGGGTTGGGGGAGCGGGTGATGTCGAACTTCAGCGGGTCGCCGAAGACCGCCTCGTCGCGGTTGGCCGCCCAGTACACCAGCGCGACCTTGTCGCCCTCGCGGAACTGATTCCCGTTGACGACCGCGTCGCGGGTGACAGAGCGCCGCATCCAGATAACCGGGGAGACGTACCGGACGATCTCCTCGACCGCCGGCGCGATCCGGCCGTCGAAGTCGGCGAGCAGGATCTCGCGCTGGTCGGGATGCTCGGTCAGCAGCACGAGCGCGTGCGACAGCGCCGTGCGGGTGGTCTCGTTCCCGGCGACCACGAGCAGGATGAAGAAGGAGGCGAGCTCGGCGCGCGTGAGCTGCTCTCCGTCGACGTTGGCGGTGATGAGGGCCGAGATGAGGTCGTCGCCCGCCTTGCCCTCGCGTTCGGCGGCGAGGTTGTCGACCAGGCCGCCCAGGTCGGCGCCCGCGGTGAGGATCTGGCCGATCGCCTCGTCCATGTCACCGCTGAGAAACTCCGGGTCACCGCCCGCGAGGATGATGTTGGTGTTGCGCAGCACCCTGTCGTAGTGCTCGTCGCCGATCCCCATCATGTCGCAGATGATCTTGAGCGGAAGCTTGGCGGCCACCTGCGTCACGAAGTCGCTGGCACCAGTAGCTAGCAGATCGTCGACGATCACCGCCGCCGTCCGCTGCACGTCGTCCTCGAACTTCTTGATCATTTTCGGCGTGAATGCGCGAGATACGATCCTGCGCAGCCGCGCGTGCCGGGGGTCGTCCATATTGATCATCGAGCCGAAGTACTCGTTGAAATCCGGCGGCAGGTCTACCAGGCTCGTCGCGCCCCGAGCGGAAGAGAAGACGTCGGCATGCCTGCTGGCCTCGATCACGTCCGCGTGCCTGACGAACGCGTAGTATCCGCCGCTCTCGTCCTGGATCGGGCCCTCCGGGTTGGCGAAGAACGGTGGAGCGTCGAGCTTGCGAAGTTCCGCGAACGCCTCGTGACGCTGGGACAGCGGAGCGCCCCAGAAGTCGGGCTGCGAAATATCGAGTTCTCCAACGATCGGAGTTGGAGCTGAGGGTGCCGCCGAGGTCACGTCGGGCCGCCTTCCAGGTCAATTCACCGTGATCCTCCATAGTGGCAGAGCTACCGGGATGAGCGCTAGGCGCCGCTTTATGGTGAGCTGATCGGGTTTGCGGTCGCAGGACAGCTAGCGCATGCGGCCTCCGGGACGATGGCGCTAGTCCCGGACGGCGGAGCCGGCCAGCGGGCTGACCTGGGCGGCAGGCCCGGCGTCGTGCATCCGCAGTCCGCGCCAGCGCGCGACAGGCACGCCCGCGGCGTCGACGACGTCAACGTCCCAGGTTTCATGATCACGGAGACTTCTCCTGGAATCTGACTGAGAATTCCCCGTGATCATGGAATCCGCGTCCACGACGCCCCCAAGGCGGCCAGCCGGGGTCGGCCGCTGCCTCGGCACGAGTCCGGTGGCCGGCACGAGTCCGGTGGCCGGTGCGGTCGCTGTGGCCGGTGCGGCCGGGGTCGGCGAGGCTAGCCAGGCCTTCCGCGCGCGGATCAGCACCACCCCGTCGGGCGTCCGGCCGCTGAACTCCATGTATTCGCAGCCAGCGAGCGAAAGTTTTCGCTCCGGATTGCAGACCTGCACCAACTGCATCGCCGCATCGCTGATCGCGGCACTGCCGAGCACAAGTCTCTGCTCGTCCTGGTGGCCCTGCTCGTCCTGGTGGCCCTGCTCGTCCTGGTGGCCTTCGTTCGCCGACGGCCGTAGCGGGCGACGGCCAGGGACTACCGGATGCCGGTCCGTCCCGAACCAGGGCAGGTCGTCGGCCCCGCGCGCCAGTCCGATCGCCGAGTCTGGCCCGGTCCGGTACACCGTCGCCAGCCGCCTGAACCGCCCGGACTGGAAGCAGACCGTCCCGTACAGCTCCGAGGCGTCCACGGACGGCGCGGTCAGGCTGGGCAGCTCCGGTACGGGCACCGGATCGCGGCGTGCCTGACTGACGGCCGTCGCCTGACTGCCTGCCGCCTCCGGTCCGGCTCCGGGCAGGCAGAACACCGCCCGGCAGTGATCGACGGCGAACCCGCTGTTGTCGCTGCGGAGCACGACCGTGATGGCGCCGGCCTCACGCAGCGCGCAGATCCTGAGCACCGTCCGTGCCGGTCGCGCTCCTGCCGGGAGCACGACCGGCACGTCCACGCGGACGCTGGCGGCCTTGCGCACGGGCGCTCCGGCCAGCACGGACGCCGCCTGAGCCATCGCCTCGAGCGCCATCACCGGCGGCAGCACCCCGATGCCGTCGATCTGGTAATCGCGCAGGTACGGATCGGTGCTCAGGGAAATGTCCGCCTCCGCGATCAGTTCGGCGCCCGGATAGTGCACCAGCACCCGCTCGACGAACCGGCCTGGCACCGGCTCCGCACCACCCGGCCCGCCGCGATCGCTTGGATTGCCGTCGCTGGCCTCGGCACGGTCGGCGGCGATCGCCACTGGCGCGGGTGCGGGCACGCCGACCCGGCCGTGCACCGCGATGCGAGCGGGCAAGGGATCGGTGGCAAGCAGCTTGAGCAGGATCCTGGAGCCCTCTTCGGTCGGCAGCGGAGCGAAGCCCGCGTGTTCCATCGCCTGAGCGAACTCGGCTCGTTCACCGAGGTCGGCGCCCGACCACGCCGGCCAGTCGACATGGAGCGGACGGCAGCCGGGGATTGCCGCGGCGAGCCGTTCCGCGTGGTGGGCGACCGCGCCGCTCGCGAGCGCGAGCATGCCCTCGTCGGCCAGCCCGTAGCGGCTGACCACGGAGCCGAAGGTGGCGATCAGTCGCAGGCGGCCAGACCGGGCACCGATGGCCCGCTCAGCCGCGCGCACAGCGGTGACCATCTGGTCCAGCGGGGCGGTGTGGCGGCGCAGCTGATCGTGCACGTCGGTAAGGGCCAGCTGATCGAGGGCGAGTCGCGGGGTCGGCCCCGTCGCATGACCTATGGCGGTGACCCGGCCGAACCTCGCCTCGACCCTCCGTACGGCTGCCAGCATCGCGCAGGGGTCGGTCATGTCGACGACCTCGTAGCCGATTCTCGCCCCGGCACTGCGGAGCTGCTCAAGTCCGGCGATGACGTCGCCGTCCTGCTCGGGATGCTCCCGCCCGACGATCGCCACGGCCGCACCTGAACAGGCCAGTACCTGGGCGAAGGCAAGCCCGGCGGCGCCGGACCCGCGGCTGATCAGGACGACGTCCCCCTGGCCGAGCGGGAACTCGGCGCCGCCAGGGCGCTGGACCGGCACCATGACTGGCTCGCTTACGGTGCCGTCGGTGCCGATCGCGAGCTCGCGGTACTGGCCAGGAGCGACCGTTGCGACAGGTGCCGCGGCTAGCAGGCCCGCAGGCGTTAGCGGTGCCCTGATCACGGTGATCCCGACGGCTGGGTGCTCGGCGTGCAGGCTGGCCCAGAGGCCGGTCAGCTCGGGCCCGGGACTGACCGCGACAAGCTGACCTGTGCTGATCGCGTCCCGTACCGCGAGCAGCACGGCCTCGCGTGTCCCCGCGTCGTCCAGGCTGCCGAGCACCGCCAGCGTGCGGCCCGCTGTCGGGTCATGCCGGAAAAGCTCACCGACCTCGGCGCTCAACGGGTCGCACCCGCCCGTGCGCACCCGCCACGGCCGGTCGCCCGCAGCGGGAGTCAGGTGCGCTGGCGCCCGGAACTGCTCGACGTAGCAGCGAGCCCAGGTGGCGACACCGTCGACCGGCATGCTCGCGCTTGCGAGAGTGGTCTCGGCTAGCGTCGCGCTTGCGGTCAGCTGACTCGGGTGCGTGATGAAGGTCTGGTCGCGCCAGATGTCGATCGGCCGGCTCGGCTTGCCGGCGTAGAGCAGATGCGGCCGTCCGAGGGCGCCGAGCGCGAAGAGCGCGGCGGCCGTGCTGGCCACCTGCCGGTCGTCGCCAGGGTCACCGTCGATGCTGACCGCTGGCGTGTCGCCGGCCTTTCCCAGCGCAGCGGCGAGATCGCGATCCTGCCCGGTCTGCACGATCAGGCCTGCTCCGGTGGCGGCGAGCCTGATCGCGGCGGCGAGTGTTCCGGTCCGGGTGGTGGCTTGCCCGCTCGTGGCGAGCCTGGCGTCGAAAAGCTCGGCGCTCAGCAGTTCGGCGATCGAGTCCGGTGGCCCGACCTCCCGGCCCGTGCATCCGGACACCAGTCTGAGCTGCGGGGGATCGAACTCGAAGGCAGTGAACGCGTCGATCGCGCTGCCGATCCGACCCGGTGCCGCATCAGCTGCCGCGGTCAGCGCGGCGGAGCGCAGTGCTGCCAGCGCTCGGGCATCGGTCTGGCTGAGGCAGCCGGCCCAGACCAGGCCCGCTAGCTCGCCGACGCCGTAGCCGACCGCCGAGGCGGCCTGGACGCCGAGCTTGTCCAGCCAGCCGGTGATGGCGAGAATCCGGCTCAGCTCGTGCTGGGGGAGGTCCGCGGCAGCCGGCTGGCCGGTCAGCAGCAGAGTGACCCGTCCGCAGGACCGGTCGGGTCCGGCAGCGGCGAAGATGCCGGGCCGGACGACGAGCGAGTGGCCGTCAAGTGCGGGCAGCAGTGTCCCGGCGTCGCTGGCCAGGCGGGCGAGCTGTTCCTGCCGTGAGGCGACGAGCGCGATCCTGATCGGTCCCGTTTCGTCGGCGGCCAGCGCGGGCCCGGACTCGTTCTCTGCCGGGGGGCGGGTGAGCTGAACGGCGAGATCCTGCAGCTGCGCGTCGGACAGGGACGGTGCGATCGTGGCGATCCTGGAAAGGAGATCGAGCATCGCCGGGCGGTCCGGTGCCTCGATCAGGTAGGCGAACGGGTGCCCCGGGCCGGTCGAGTAGGTCCCACGCGAGCGGGATGCGACGAGCCGCATGACCGCGCTGTCCGCCGGAGCGCTCTTGCCCTTGGCCAGGGCATGCGACCCAGCGCGCGTCTGTCTCCGCGCGGGCGCCGGCGCCGGTGCGGGCGCTGGCGCGGGATCGGGGTGATTGCGGAGTACGAGGTGCACGGCGAGCTCGCCGGTTCCGAGCGCGCTCACGCTGGCATGCCGGACGCCGCCGGGCCACACCTCCGCCGCGTCGAGACTGCGCAGCGCGGCATGCCCGTCGCTGAGCAGGGGATGCGGCGTCCGGATGCCGGTCGACGGCGGCAGCACGCCGTTGCTCATCGCCAGCACCGCCTTGATGATCCCGGCCGCGCCGCCCGCCGCGCGAGTGCTGCCGATGTTCGCGCTGATCGCCCCGAGCGCGGCGGCCTTCCGCGCACCCGCGCGCAGTTCCGCTAGCGCGGTCAGCTCGGCTTCGTCGGTCGCTGCCACACCGGAGCCGCAGCCCTCGACGAGCTGGACGTCGGCCGGGCTGATGCGCGCGACCTCGTAGGCACGCCGCATGGCAAGCAACTGGCCACTGACGCTGGTGCCGGTTTCGGTGCCGGTGCCGGCTGGCTTGCCAGGCGACGCGATACCCCACCCCAGGATCTCCGCGTAGACCGGCAGGCCCGCCGCCATGGCATCGGCCGTGCGCATCAGCAGGACCAGGCCGCATCCCTCGCCTGGCAGGAAGCCGCTCGGATCCTTGTCGTAGATGCGCATCCGGCCAGTGGCCAGCACGCCAGCCTTGGCCATGCCGACCAGGTCGAGCGGGTCCAGGCTGACCTCGACGCCGCCGGCGATGGCCACGTCAAGCTCGCCGGAGGTCAGCGCCAGGCAGGCCGACGAGACCGCGGACAGCGACGACGCGGCCCCGGTGTCGACCGTCATGCCCGCTGCGCGGAAGCCGAACTGGCGGCAGATCGTCGCCGCGATCGTGCCTGGCTGACCGCCGTCCAGGGTCCGGGAGGTGACCGGCGGGAGCGATAGCAGGTAGCGGTCGGCCGCGGCGCGAAGCACCTGCTGTGCCTGGTCCTCGGGGATGCTGGCCGCACTCAGCGCCTCGGTCAGGGCGCGCCGGGCATGGGGCCAGCGCAGCCGCATTGCCGCCGCCCGCGAGACGTCGCCGGCCAGGGTGTTCCCGATGAAGGCACCGCCCCGCTCCACGGGCAGCCCGGCGCCGCCCGCGCAGCCGGCCGCCGCGAGCACTCGTGCGGCGGTCTCCAGTGCCAGCCAGACCGCGGGGTCGGCGCTGGCATAGGCACTCTCGTCGACGTCGAACGCTGAACGGTCGAACTGCCAGCCCTCGATAACCGCGGCCCGTGCGCTGTAGGTCGAGTCCGGGACGGCGGAATCTGACTGGAAATAGTCGGTCATTTCGACCCGGCAGTCCGGGATCCGGCGGAACGCTCGCCGCCCGGTCGTCACCAGGTCCAGCAGGCCGGCGGTGTCGTCCGCATCGGGAAAGCGGCAAGCGAGCCCGACAATGGCGACAGAAGGTCGGGCAGCTCCGGCGAATAGCCCATTTGCCAGGCCCGAATAGGTATCGCTTCTGGCGGATTTCCCGTCAGGTGCTTGACCAGTCGTATCCTGAGTTTCCATCATTCCCCCGAATGAGGCTGCTGCCGGCGCCATCGATCGGCCGGACCTGCCCCGTATGCCCAGCTTGAATGCTCTGCGCGCCACATCGCCGCAAGAGCTGCGCCGCTCGTAGCGGCCGACCGAGACGCCATTATCGAGGCGTGCCGCCACAAGGTCAAGAAACATCATCCAGAACGTCACGCCGTGCTAATTGAGACGTCACCGCTGACTTACTTGAAGGTGACTTATTGGGTGCTGACATTCTTTTGCCGGGCGTGTTATGCATTATCTGGCGACTGGGTCTGGGGACTGCGGCTGGCCACTGTGCGCGCCGTTACAGTGCCGTCGTCTCGCGGGAGGACCATCTTGCGGGTGGGCTATCTGGCGGCACCGGCGCTCAGATGGCGCGGGCACGGCGCGGTGCGGTATCCTTTCGCCGTGTGCCGCACCACGCTGCTCCTTAGCTAGCCGCGCCGACCTCGTTGTCGTTGGCGCGGCTGCCCCTCGTGGATCGAGGGGCTTTTTCGTTGGAGCCACAGGTCAGCCTGGGTGCCTACCGGCACAGATAACAACGCGAGGAAGCAATGACAGCCGTTGACAACGCGGAGGCTGCTGCGACTGGCCAGCCGCAGGCAGCCGGAGCCGAGCCGGGGCAGGAGAAGTGGGATCCCCGGTCGGTTCAGGAGAAGTGGCTGGCCAGGTGGGACGACATGCGGCTGTTCGAGGCCAGCGACGATCCCGCTGACCAGCGACCGCAGACCTACGTGCTCGACATGTTCCCCTACCCGTCCGGCGACCTGCACATGGGTCACGCCGAGGCGTACGCCGTAGCCGACGCGATGGCGCGCTACTACTTCCAGCGCGGGCACAACGTGCTCCACCCGATCGGCTGGGACGCCTTCGGCCTGCCTGCCGAGAACGCGGCGATCCGCGGCAACTCCCATCCTGCTGACTGGACCTACAAGAACATCGAGACCCAGGCGGGCTCGTTCCGCCGCTACGCGCTGTCGTTCGACTGGACCCGCCGGCTGCACACCTGTGACCCGGAGTATTACCGCTGGACTCAGTGGCTGTTCCTGCGGCTGTACGAGCGCGGCCTGGCGTACCGGGGCGACGGCCACGTCAACTGGTGCCCGAAGGACCAGACCGTCCTGGCGAACGAGCAGGTGATCAACGGCAGGTGCGAGAGATGCGGCACCGAGGTCGTGCGGCGGGTGCTGACGCAGTGGTACTTCAAGATCACCGAGTATGCCGACCGACTGCTGACCGATATGACGCCGCTGGAAGGAAGCTGGCCGGACCGGGTGCTGCTGATGCAGCGCAACTGGATCGGCCGCAGCGAGGGCGCCGAGGTCCGCTTCGAGATCGAGGGGTTCGAGCAGCCGGTCACGGTGTTCACTACCAGGCCGGACACGCTGTACGGGGCGACGTTCTTCGTGGTGGCCGCCGACTCACCGCTGGCAGAGGAGCTGTGCCTGGAGGAGCGGCGGGAGCAGTTGGCCGGCTACCTGGCCGACGTGGGCAAGCTGACCGACATCGAGCGGCAGTCGGCCGACCGCCCGAAGACCGGCGTCTTCCTGGGCAGGTACGCGATCAACCCGGTGAACGGAGAGCGGATCTCGATCTGGGCCGCCGACTACGTGCTGCCCGACTACGGTACTGGCGCGATCATGGCCGTACCCGCCCACGACCAGCGCGACCTGGACTTCGCGAAGGTTTTCGACCTGCCGGTCCGGGTCGTGGTGGAGACCGACCTGCCCGATCCGGCGAAGACCTGGCAGGCGACACCAGGCGACGGCAAGCTGATCAACTCCGGTCCCCTGGACGGGATGCGCAAGGCCGAGGCCATCGCGGCGATCACCTCGATCCTGGACGAAAAGGGTCTGGGGCGTGCTGCCGTCAGCTACCGGCTGCGCGACTGGCTGGTGTCCAGGCAGCGGTTCTGGGGCGCGCCGATCCCGATCGTGTACTGCGATTCCTGCGGCGAACTGCCGGTGCCGGACGAGCAACTGCCGGTCAGGCTGCCTGACCTGCGCGGTGCTGACCTGGCGCCGAAGGGCACGTCGCCGCTGGCGGGCGCTGCCGACTGGGTGAACACCCAGTGCCCGAAGTGCGGAGGGGCGGCCAGGCGCGATACCGACACGATGGACACGTTCGTCGACTCGTCCTGGTACTTCCTGCGTTACTGCTCGCCCAATGACCAGAACGCGCCGTTCGACGTCGAGGCGGTCCGCCGCTGGTGCCCCATCGACCTGTATGTCGGCGGGGTCGAGCACGCCATCCTGCATCTGCTCTACAGCAGGTTCTTCGTCAAGGTCCTGCACGACATGGGGATGCTGGACTTCTCCGAGCCGTTCACCCGACTGGTCAACCAGGGCCAGGTGATCAACCAGGGCAAGGCGATGTCCAAGTCCCTGGGCAACGGCGTCGACCTGGGCCAGCAACTGGCCGCACACGGTGTCGACGCGATCCGGCTGACCATGCTGTTCGCCAGCCCGCCCGAGGACGACATCGACTGGGCGGACGTGAAGCCAGAGGCGTCGGTGAAGTTCCTGGGCCGCGTGATCAGGATCGCGACCGAGGCCGGGGCGGCGGCCGCCGGGGGAGCGCTGGCGGACGGGAGTGCCGAGCTGCGCCGGGTCACGCACCGGACGATCGACGAGGTCACGAGGCTGGTCGAGGCCGCCAGGCTGAACGTGGCCGTGGCCAGGCTGATGGAGCTGGTGACCGCGACCAGGCGCGCGATCGACTCAGGTCCCGGGGCTGGTGATCCGGCGGTGCGGGAGGCCGCGGAGACGCTGGCCGTGCTGCTGTCGCTGTTCGCGCCGTATACCGCCGAGGAGTGCTGGGAGCTGCTAGGGCGGGAGGCATCGGTGGCACTGGCGGGCTGGCCGGTCGCCGATCCCGCCCTGCTGGTTCAGGACCAGGTCACCTGCGTCGTGCAGGTGAACGGGAAGGTCAGGGACCGGCTGGAGGTCTCGCCGGAGATCGGCGAAGACGAGTTGCGCGAACTGGCGCTGGAGGCACCTGGAATCGTCCGCGCGCTAGGCGGACGCGGGATCAAGACCGTCATCGTCCGCGCGCCGAAGCTGGTCAACATCGTTCCCCAGCCCGAGTAGCGGCTGTACTGCGAGTTCGGGTGACGGCGCGATGCCGCCACCCGAACTTTGGCAGCTCTTGCCCCCCGCCTCTGGCGTGGCCAGCAGGCAGTAGGGGCGGCAGCTAGTCGGATCCGGGCTGGCTAGAAGCCGTTCACCACCGGGCCGACGCTGAGGATCTTGACCGAGGTCGACTTGCAGGCGCCGAACGGGAAGGGCGCGATCTTTGCCCGGGTCTGGTTCGGCGGGAAGACCTTAAGCCCGGCTG
>DASWAA010000596.1:0-2707 GCA_036391385.1 Streptosporangiaceae bacterium | reverse complement strand
TGCCACTTGACCAGTCCCTACTCAAGACGCCGCTGCGCGGCTACCAGGCGTTCGGCTCGAAGTTCGCGCTCGTCCAGGAGCAGGTGATCCTCGGCGACGAGATGGGCCTGGGCAAGACGATGCAGTCGCTCGCCGCGATGTGCCACCTGGCGGCCAAGGGCGCGACACACTTCCTGGTCGTCTGCCCGGCGAGCGTGGTCATCAACTGGACGCGCGAGGTGGAGCGCCACTCGCTGCTGGAAGTCCGTCGGCTCCATCTGCCAGGCGCGAAGCGGCAGGCAGCCGAGCAGGAGTGGGCCGTCAAGGGCGGCGTTGCCGTCACGACGTTCGAGGCGCTGCGCTCCATGCCAGATGACCTAGATGTCTCGGTAGCGATGATGGTCGTCGACGAGGCGCACTACGCGAAGAACCCGAGCGCGTTGCGCACCCAGGCGGTCAGCGAGTGGGCGGGCCGTAGCAGGCGGGCAATGTTCCTGACGGGGACGCCGATGGAAAACAAGGTGGAGGAGTTCCGCGTTCTGGTCGGGCACCTGCGCCCGGAAGTCGCCGAGAATCTGGACATCGCGGACGAGACGCTGGATGGCACCAGGTTCAGGGAGCAGGTGGCGCCGGTATACCTGCGCCGCAACCAGGAAGACGTGCTGAGCGAACTGCCCGACCGGCTGGAGACGCAGGAGTGGGTGGCGCTCGACGGAGCGGCAATGCGCGCGTACCGGAAGGCGGTTACCGAAGGAAACTTCATGGCGATGCGTCGGGCCGCTTTCGCTCCGGGAACGGTGAAGGGGTCGCCGAAGCTCCGGCGGCTGGTGGAGCTCGTCAGCGAGGCAGCGGACGGCGGGCGCAAGGTCATAGTGTTCTCGTACTTCCGTGACGTGCTGGAGACGGTCATCAAGGTGCTGGCCGGCTGTGACGACGTCCCGAGCATGCCCGTTGTCGGGCCGCTGACCGGGGACATTCCCCCGACCGACCGCCAGGCGATGGTGGACGAGCTGACGAACGCCAGAGGACCCGCGGTGCTGGTCTCCCAGATCCAGGCGGGCGGCGTGGGCCTGAACATCCAGGCTGCGTCGGTGATTATCATCGCCGAGCCGCAGCTGACGCCGTCGATGGAGGAGCAAGCGATCGCCCGCGCTCACCGAATGGGCCAGGTCCGCCCCGTGGACGTGCACCGGCTGCTGTGCGAGGACAGCGTCGACCAGCGAATCCTCGAACTGCTGGCAGACAAGCGCGAGGCGTTCGACGAGTACGCACGCCGTAGCAACATGGCGAACGCGACACCGGACGCGGTAGACACCGCCTCAGAAACCGAACTGCGGCGCGCGATCGTTGCCGCAGAACGCACACGGCTCAGGGCAGCTTGACTAAGCGGGGCACTGCGACCATGCCCTCCTGGACGGGAACAAGCGGCTGGCACGCCAGATCCGGAAAATCTGAGTCTAGGTAACTGCTCAGAGAACCAATCCGCTAGTCGCTCAGATTCGGCTATCTGAGCTGGGTTCGGCCGCACAGTCACGCCGATGAATCGTCAATCAAGCCCGAAGTCGGCGAAGCTCAGGCAGTGCTGGTCACGCGCCTCCGGCGTGGTACGAGGAAGCCGAGCGCAGGCACGAGCCCGGCTAGCAGGCCTGTCAGGGCGTATCTGCTGGTCTGGTATAGCGGAGCGGGAAGGCCACGCAAGATCGCCTTGACTTTGCCATTGTTGGCCGCAACGACCGCCTGGTTGGCCAGAGCCACGGCCCTGTCCGCGTCGCCCAGGCTGCCCGTTGCCGAGAAGGAGATAATGCGCCCGTGCGAAGTGATGAGCACACCTGGGTGGTCACCCCGAGTTACCGTCACCAGATCCATGGCCGAACGGGGGCTATCGGCGGGCAACACGAGCGCATCGCCAACTCCGAAGCTAGGAAAGAGCACGCCGTAGGTGAAGCCCGCTGCCAATCCCAGGAGTCCGAGCAGCACGACGAGCGCGAACCTCTTCAGCATGCACTGGAAGATACTCCTGCCCCTCCCGGCCGGGAGGGTGGGCAGAATTGCTTGATGGCGGCGCGGGCTATCAGCAGCCAGCGGGAGAACCATCAGCGCGCAAATAGAACAGTGCTCACGCCCTCGCGGCGACGCCGTAGTTCACGGCTGGGGACGTGGCGCGCGGGCCAGGCCGGTCTGGTAGGCCCGAGGAACCCGCTGGCCCCCGACCGCAGCGCCTCGAAGACGTACTAGTCGACCTCGAACGTCGTCAGGATCAGCACCCTTACCCCGGCGAGGCTGCTCGTGGACGTGATCGCCATCCCGGTCGTGTTCACCGTCCTGTTCACCTATATCTTCGGCGGCGCCATCAGCGGCACACCCGGCCGTTACCTCCAGACCCTGCTGCCCGGCACGCTGGTCATGGGCATCACCACCGTTACCATGTACGGCGGCGCCCGCCTCGCTCAGGACCTGACGACCGGGGTGTTCGACCGCTTCCGTTCCCTGGCCATCTGGCGCGGTGCGCTCGTAGTCGGCGGCCTGCTCGGCGACGCCGGCCGCTACCTGCTCGCCTCCGGCATAGTGGTGATCCTCGGCCTCATCATCGGCTACCGGCCCCACGGCGGCGCCCCGGGCGTGATCGCCGCCGTGATGCTCGTCATCACGTTCGGGCTTTCCCTATCCTGGTTGTGGGCCGCGATCGCTCTGCTCGTGCGCGACCCGGCCACTGTCATGAGTCTCGGCC
>DASWAA010000595.1:0-4291 GCA_036391385.1 Streptosporangiaceae bacterium | reverse complement strand
GGTGGACCGCGACGCGCTCGCAGCGTCGTTCGCCTCGACGTACACGGCTGATCCCAGGCGGGGTTACGGCCCATCGATGCACCGGGTGCTCCGTGCGATCGGGAATGGAGAGCCCTGGCCGGTGGTAACCAGGCGGCAGTTTGGCGGGCAGGGGTCGTGGGGCAACGGCGGGGCCATGCGGGCCGCTCCGCTGGGCGCCTGGTTCGCCTCCGACCTCGACCAAGCCGCAGTGCAGGCCGCGCTGTCAGCGGAAGTGACCCACGCCCATCCCGAGGCAGCCGCCGGCGCGGTCGCCGTCGCCGTTGCCGCGGCCCTAGCCGCGGGCAGTACGGCCGGCGACGCACTGATCGCCGAAGTAGCCGGCCGGACCCCGGACGGGGACGTGGCGTCCCGGCTCCGCCGGGTCGCCGCCCGGCCGTTCAGCCTCGACCCACGGCACATCGCAGGGGAGGTCGGGTGCGGCATCGGCCTGTCGGCAGCCGACACGGTGCCCTACGCCATCTGGTGCGCCGCCCGCCACCTCGATGACCTCACCGAGGCCCTGTGGGCCACCGTGTCCGCAGGCGGTGACACTGACACCACCTGCGCCATCGCCGGCGGCATCGTCGCAGCGCGAACCGGAACCACCGCCCTGCCCGCAGGATGGCGCGACTCCTGCGAGTCCCTACCCGCCTGGGTCTCCAACTGAGCCGAGCACGGCATCCCCGGGAGCGTACCGACCGGCCATCTGGTCATCGGTCATTCCGGCCGGTACGCGTGGATCCGGGTCCTCGTTCCTCCACCACGAGCGGGAGCGCGGGCACCATGGCCGCCCAGATAGCCAGAACGTGCCGGTCAATGAGGCGCGCGAACCAGGCGCTGGCGGAGGCGCGTTCCTTCACCCGCGCAGAGACCCGAGCCTTGCCGCGGAGCCATTGGCCGACTACCGGACCCGTCCAAGACCACCACATCAGTAGCTGCGGGATTCCTTCCGCTGAACCACCCATCCGTCCCGGAAGTTCGCCTGCCCGATGAGTCCGGTCCGGACGAGGACGCTGGCGAATGCCAGGCCCTTCTCCCTCAGGGCCCCGGCTAAGTCATTTAGGCCGTGTCTAGCCGATCGTGGGCGGGTCGTGCGGCAGATAGGTCGCTTGACATCGCAGGATCAAGATCTGGCTGCGAGATCTGACCGGATGCGGTCTTGGGTTGCCACCGGCAGGGAGACTGATCCCGTGGCCGTAGCGGTCGTGCAGATGACACCGTCCCACCAGGTGTTCGGCCCGGTGGCTGCCCTGTTTGACGAGTACAGGGCACACTACGGCCAGCCACCGTCCCCCCGGGATCGCCCGGGACTGGCTTTACGGCCAGCTGGCTCAGTACCGGATGACGATCGCTGCCGCCATGGACGCCGGGCAGGCATGCGGGTTCATCACGGCCACGGTCCAGCCGGCGTCACTGATGCTGGTACTGCCTAGCTGATCCGCGACCCGTACGTCGCCCCGCAGCAGCGTCGCAGCGGTATCTCGCATGCCCTGCTCCGGCACGTCGTCGATGGCGCCCGCGCCGCCGGCGCCAGTCGCGTGTCCGTGCAGACTGAGGTCGATAACGGTCCCGCGCTCGGGCTCTACACGGCAGCCGGCTTCCAGCCGGTCAGCGGCCTAGCAGCGAACAAATAGCCAGGTCAGCGATGTGTGATGGTTGCGCTGACGCGACTCATGACGCGGGTTAGGTCGGCAAGGTCGCGATCATCAAGGGAGTTGCCGAATACTCGCTGCAGGAAAGTGTGGTGGCCCTGGCGGGCTTGCGTCGCCATGGACCGGCCTCGTGGGGTGATGGTGGCGAACGCGGAGCGGGCGTCGCGGGGGTCGGGGTCGCGGCGGACGAGCCCGGCTAGCTCCATTCGGTCGAGGAGCTTGGACAGCCCCGACTGGGACAGCAGGATCGAGGAGGCGAGATCGCTCAGCCCGAGCTGCCCGCCCGCGTTGACGAGATGGGCGAGCACGTCGTAGCGGGCCATCGTCAGCCCGTGGTCTTTGCGCATCTGCGCCTCGACCAGCTCCCATAGCTGGGCGTGGGTGCGGACCAGGGATAGCCAGGCAGGCATCCAGCGCTCGGAGCTCTCGGCAGCCATGGGTGAAAGTCTAGCCGAAGTACTTGACATGACAAGTACCTGTCGCCTAATACTTGGCATGTCAAGTATTGCCTGGCTCTACATCAGGAGGAATAGTCATGGCTGAAGTCGTCGTCATCGAGTTCTCGGCGCCCGACGCCGGCAGCATCTACCGGCACGTGAACCGCATCCTGGGATGGGACGGCGCGCCCAGTCCCGATGTCAGGCCAGAGGGCCTGATCAGCTCGATCGCCGGGGAGTCGGGGGACAAGCTGATCGTCGTCGAGGCGTGGGAGTCCAGGGAACATCAGGAGAAGTTCATGCACTCCCAGCTCGGCCCCGCGCTCGCGGAGGCCAAGGCCGCCCATCCGTCCCGAGTTGACTGGTTCAGCGGGGTCATCGACTTCCACATGCACTGACCGGCCCATCCGGCCGCCTGGTGGATGGCAAGTTCCGCAGAACCTGGAGGGGATCTGATGTTCGCAGTGGTGCTGTCCTTTGACAACGAGTCCGAGGCAGACCTGGCAGCCGGGATCGAGCACGTCAAGGGCGAGGTCATTCCGGCATTGGAGCAGGCAGGCGGCCTGCACGGCTGGTGGCTCGCGGACCGAGACGCGGGCCGACGCATGACGGTCATGGTGTGGGACACCCAGGAGCAGTACGACGCGGCCATGGCCCGTGTCCAGGAGGCGCGCGCC
This sequence comes from Streptosporangiaceae bacterium, assembly GCA_036391385.1. Lineage (GTDB taxonomy): Bacteria > Actinomycetota > Actinomycetes > Streptosporangiales > Streptosporangiaceae > Chersky-822. The sequence goes on along the minus strand of DASWAA010000595.1, from coordinate 1,504 downwards.
AAGGACCCCGGCCGCCACCGGCCCGCCCCGAGCTCAGTGGCGCGCTTCGAGGTCTACGGATCAGTGACCGGAGCGAGCTGAAGTCCAAAGACATCCCGGGCGAAGCGGCCGGTACCGTGACCGGCCGCCTCGCCCGCGTCCCGGATCGGCTCCCGGCGGCAACCCGATGGCACCTATCCGCACCGAGAAGGCGATGCTCAGCGCTCCGGCCAGCTGACGCTGAAACTCCACATACGACAGCCACGTGTTGCTGCGTCATGGTCACGCTCGCACTGCCTGCGTGGCATGACGATGGATGGGACTGACCACGGCCAGCCGGCCCGGACGTCTGGGAGGTCATCGCGCGGCTGCAGGAACTCGACGGCAGCCAGGAACAGCGGATCAGCCTGCTGAGCAAGGAATCAGACCTGCACCCCCGGCTCATCCGCATCGCCCTGGACTACGCCGCTGAGCACCCCGGCGACATCCGCCAGCGGATCGAGCGGAACCGGGCCATGACGGCGCGCAGCCAGGCCGCGGCCCTGCAGCGGGAAGCGCTGCTCGCGTGACCGCCTTCCTGATCGACGAGATGTTCCCCCCGAACGTGGCCGTCATCCTGCGCGAGAAATACGGTCACGATGGCGGTCCACGTAAGCGAGGTCGGCCTGCAGGCAGCCGACGACGCCTTAGTCGCCTCAGCCGAGCGCGCGGAAGGCCGCGTAGTCGTCACCGAGAACGTCGCCGACTACGCGGCAGAACGCGACCTGGTCCTGGTGTTCGTCCCGAAGAAGAACCTCCCCCAGGAGACGGGCAAGCCGCCGCGCTCGCCAAGGCGCTCGACCGGTGGGCACACGACCAGCCCGACGCCTATCTCGGCCCGCACTGGCCACAGGTACTAAAACCGGCTGCTCACCCAGGGCAGCAACCGCCTGCCCTGACCTGACTGCTCACCGTGAGGGCCAATCTGCCCAGACCCGGCTGCCTCGCGCTCTCGCCAATCACGCTTCCCATGCGGCCACCGCCAAATGAACTCACCAACGGCAAGCCTGCGAAACGTGCAGTCCTGAGGGGCTGACCGACAGGCCGCTGGCCCATCTGGCCTCGGGCCGGTTCGCGGCGAACGCCGCGTGGCTGGTCCTGGCCGCCATGGCGCACAACCTGACCCGGGCGGCCGGGTGCCTGGCCTCATGACTCCAGGCAAAGGCCCGTTGCGCGACCATCCGCCGCGACCTCATCGACGTGGCCGCCCGGACCGCCCGCCACGGCCGCGGTCACCTGACCTTGCACATGCCCCGGGACTGGCATCGCCGAGGCCGCGCGGATGAACCTCTTCCAGGAATCCTGCGGACCACCAGCACGGGCGGCCTGACCAGCCCAGACCCGGTCCACCGCAGCCCCGACCGGCCAGCACGCCACACTGCGCATACATCCGCCCGTCCCGGCTGACAGAACGGTCGAACATGGCGTTAATGCCGGGGCAGGTGCCGAGCCTCCCGGCAGCGTGGGTCAGGGGAGGACTGCGCTA
>DASWAA010000594.1:0-2644 GCA_036391385.1 Streptosporangiaceae bacterium | reverse complement strand
CTGCGGGCCCTCGCCGATGGCGTTCACGGCGCTGACCTTGTAGTAGTAGGCCTGGCCGTTGGTGAGGCCGGTGTCCGTGCAGGACAGCACGGCGCCGAGGCTGCCGCAGCCGCCCGAGGTCAGCAGCGTCTCGCTGCCGCTCGCGGTACCCCGGTAGACGCGGTAGGAGTTGATGTTGACGCCGCCGTTGCTGGCCGGAGCCGACCAGCTCAGGGAGACCTGGCCGTTGCCGGCGGCAGCGGTCAGGCCCGTGGGGGCGCCCGGCGCGGTCCCGGCGATGGGCGAGGCCGTGATGCTGACGCTCGACGAGGCCGTCTTCGCGGGCGAAGCACTGTCGGTGACGGTGAGGGTCGCGGTGTAGGTCGCGGCATTGCTGTAGGTGTGGCTGGGGTTCTGGGCCGTGCTTGTCGTGCCGTCGCCGAAGTTCCAGCTGTAGGAGTACGGCGGGGTTCCGCCGGTGCCGGTGCCGGTGAAGGCGACGTTCAGCGGAACCTGGCCGGACGTCGGCGTGGCCGCGGCGGTAGCCGCCAGCGGGTTGCCGACCGCGCTGACCGTGATGGTGGCGCTCGATGTGGCTGTCTTGGCCGGCGAGGAACTGTCGGTGACGGTGAGGGTCGCGGTGTAGGTCCCGGCGGAGCTGTAGGTGTGGCTGGGGCTCTGGGCCGTGCTTGTCGTGCCGTCGCCGAAGTTCCAGCTGTAGGAGTACGGGGACGTGCCCCCGGTGGCCGAGCCGGTGAAGGCGACGTTCAGCGGCGCGTTGCCTGTCGTCGGCGAGGCGGTGGCGGTGGCCGAGAGCGGCGTCGAGCCCTGGACCCAGAAGTCCTCGAGCGGGTCGCCGAGGGCCGCCTGGTCGGCGGTCGTCATCGGGAAGGTGGACAGGCCGAGGTTGTTATTCGGGTCGATGATGCCCGAGTGGACGTTCTGCATCACGCGTTCCATCGCGGCGAGCACGTTGCTCGTCGTGTACGCGACGTGGGAGATGTAATGCGCCTTCACGTACGTCGGCGATCCGATGACGACCAGCGGCACGCGGTAGGTGTTACTGACATGGTCCGGGCCGTTGTTGCCGTTCTGGGTATCGTCCTCGGTGACGATGATCAGCGTGTTGTCCTTGTAGGACGCGTTGTTCATGATGGAGTCGACGACCGCTTTGGTCTGGGCGTCGTTCGTCGGGATGTCCTGGAACGTGCCGGGGTGGTCGTTGAAGAGCTCGACGTAGCTGTAGGCCGGCAGACCATTCGCGGCCACGAAGTTCATGTAGTTGCTGGCGATCGTCGAGTCAGGAATGTTCTGCCCGCTGCAGGTGTACTCGTTGTAGTTGATCTCCTCTGGGATGCTCGTTCCCGGACGATTGACTGGCAGCACCTCGAGATTCCCCGTCCCGGGATCGCGCCAGTACCCGCTGCCGCTGTTCAGCATCCAGTAGAAGTCTCCGGCCATCATCATCGTGTACGGGCTGCTCCCCGTTCCGGTGCCGGTCTGAGCCGTGCACGGGTTCGTGCCCTCGCCCGACGGGCCCTGTGTACCGCCCAGGAACCGGTCGAACTGCGTGCCGGTGGCGGTGGGGTAGGACTGCTGCTGCGAACTGGACTGCGACTGGCCGGAGAACAGCCACCAGTGGTTGGGGCCGCTCGGGGGCTGCGTCCCCGTGCTGTAGGAGTCACCCAGCGCATAGGTACTGGCGAGCGCATGCAGATCGGGCACCTGACTGATGTGGTTGGGGCTCATCACCTGCCCGTTGCAGCCGGCCGAGATCGTGGTGGCGCAGTCGCCGAGGTAGTCGTCGAAGGTGTGGTTTTCCCTGACGATGATCACGAAGTGAGTGAACGGCGGGAAATAGGGCGCCAGCGGGTTGCTCGCCAGGGTCGGAGCCAGCACCGTCTTCAGCTGCGTGCTGCAGATCCCCGCATGGCACACCCTGACCGGCCGGACGGTCCTGTGGTTAGTGATGCGGAAGTTGTGCGGCTGCGGGAACCGCGCGAACTCCACGCCGGGACGAGCGAACTTGGCGCCGGTGCAGTTGTAGTTGTCGGGCCGGTACGTCTGCGGCCGCTGGCCGATCGGAAGATTCCTGGCGTTGCGCGGATCGTGCTTGGGGTTCCAGCCTTTGAGCGTGCACGAGCCCACGCCCGTCGCAGGGTGAAGATTGCTGACCGCGCCGCTGGCCGGGCTCAGGAAGAGCCACGCTAACCCGAGCACGGCGGCGGTGACGCCGCCCGTTATCTTTAGTTTCGACCGCACCATTGTCGCTCCCTGAGTATGGTCCCAGACGTGTGGCGCTTGATGACCACCGCCGCCCTTATCGTGCAGAGTTGGCTGCGCCATCACAAGAAACGCGGAGCAACATTTCCGTGTCCGTTCAGCGTCGCGGATCGCCCTCAAGACGCTGGAGGTACTGCTCGACGAGAGCGAGGGTCTCGTCGTGGCCGGCGGACATGCCCAGGGCCTGTTCCATCGAGATGATCCGGGTGATGCTGGTCATGAGGACCGCCAGGACGGCGGGCGGGCAGGTACCCGAGTCGATGCCGTAGCGCTCGGTGAGAGCGCTCAGCGCCTCGACCTGATCGGCCCGGAAGCGCTCGGCGTAACGGGCGATCTCGGCCCTGATCGCCTTGCGGTGGTTGGCGACCGCGCTGAACTCCAT
>DASWAA010000593.1:0-2132 GCA_036391385.1 Streptosporangiaceae bacterium | reverse complement strand
GGCCGGGTCGGCTAGCGTGATCCGGAATAGCGTCGTCAAGGATTAGAAATGTCCGCCGGGGAGTGCCGAACTATGCCAGCGGGAAGGCGAGCGAGGCGCGCGCCAGCCAGGACACAGGACCAGCACACCCGCAGCACGACAGAACGGCGAAACGGGAGCATCCGATGGGTGAGGTACATGACGTCGCGGCCCGAGGCTTCGAAGCTGAGGCGGAGACCTATGATCGCGCCCGGCCGTCCTACCCGCCGTCAGCCGTCGACTGGCTTATCACGGCGCTTGACCTGAGGCCAGGCCGACGAGTGGTCGACCTGGCTGCCGGAACCGGCAAGCTGACCGTGCTGATCGCGGCTGCCGGTGCGGACCTCGTCGCGGTCGAGCCGATTCCCGGGATGCGGGCCCTGCTGCGGCAGCGCCTGCCTGGCGTGCCGGTACTGGCCGGGGTTGCCGAGTCACTGCCGTTCGCGCCGAGGTCCCTTGACGCGGTCACCGTCGCGCAGGCCTTCCACTGGTTCGACGCTGGCAGGACGATGGCCGAGCTCTCCCGCGTGGTTCGGCCCGGCGGCCACCTTGGCCTGATCTGGAACGCGCGCGACCGGAGCGTCGACTGGGTCGACCAGGTCTGGTCGGTCATGGACCAGGTCGAGCGGCACGCACCCTGGCGCGATCGCCGCGACGGCACCGGCTATGCCGATGCCTCCATGCGTCGCAGCGAAGAGCACCTGGCAGGAGACCTCGGCAGCGGCTGGACACCATGGGCCGAGGCGAGGTTCCGCCATGTGCACGAGAGCTCTCATCAGGACGTCATCGACCGGATGCGCAGCGTGAGCCATATCGCGATCCTGCCGCCCGCCGAGCAGCAGGCCGTGCTCAGCGAGATCAGGGCAGTTCTCCGCGAGCACCCGCAGACCCGGGACAAGGACCGGATCGGTGTCCCGTACCGGGTGGACGTCATGTGCACCGAGCGCCTCAGCTAATGCCTGTTCAGCCAGTCGCACCAGCATCACCAGCCGCGCCAGACGCAGACCAGGAACCGCAATCCGGCGACCACGAGCCCGCGGCCAGTCATGCCGCCACGAACTGTTAACGCTGTCATGGAACAATCCTGACCCGCGATGGTGTTAGATGGACTTGGTTGTAGTCGAAGATTCGTGCACGTGTCACAGCGCCTGCGAAACTTGACAGCGGGCGTCCTGGACACCCGAAGAAAATTCTTCGGACTGGGCAGGCGGTCGTACAGCCCGGGAATCATTGTTGTGAATCCCGAAGATCGCATATATAGGAGTAGTACATGCCTCAGGGCACCGTGAAGTGGTTCAACTCGAGCAAGGGTTACGGCTTCATCGCACCAGACGACGGCAGCGCCGACGTCTTCGTCCACCACTCGGCCATCCTGGTCGACGGTTTCCGTACTCTCGAGGAGAACCAGCGGGTCGAGTTCACCGCCGGCCAGGGGTCCAAGGGACCGCAGGCTGAGCAGGTTCGCCCGCTCTAATAGAGCGGCCTGGGGCCGTGCGGCCCACAAGCCGCACGGCACTAAGGCCGATTCCCTGCAATCCGGTCAGGACGATTCTCCGGAATCCCGCCAGGCGTTAGCCTGGCTGCTCCCTGTGCTGGGGTGATGTCCGGCCAGGCAGCCGAGGAAGGCCACGATCTCCCCGGCCACCCGGTCAGCCGCGCGCAACGGCAGGTGATGGCCGGCGTCCTCGACCGGGTGCAGCACGGCGTCTGGCAGCAACCGGGCCAGCGTCTGCGCCGTCCGGAACGGTACCAGCGAGTCCTCCGGGTCGGCCAGCAGCAGCGTCGGCGCGCAGATGCCCGGCGCCAGCAGCGCCAGATCTTCCGCCTCACGCACCAGTGCGCGCTGCTCAGCCAGGAACGTCCGCCAGAGCGGTCCGTGCTCCCACCGCGCGTGTCCCCACACATACCAGTTCACATAGCGCTGCATGGCCAGGTCAGGGCCGCTCCGGCCGACGATGGCACCGCCGCCGGCTTTCTGCTGCCTGGCGCGACTCCGGTGAGCCAGCCGGCGCACCCTGGCGCGAGCGAACCACGGAGTCAGCTTCCACGCGCAGAACGCGCAGACCGGTCCCGCGACAGGGGCGGCGAGCAGCGCGTCCCAGCCGTTGAGGCAT
>DASWAA010000592.1:0-9153 GCA_036391385.1 Streptosporangiaceae bacterium | reverse complement strand
TGGTGACGAACTCGTAGCCCGCTTCCTCGTGCCGACGCCGCGAGTAGTCCTCCATGACCCGGCGGATGGTCCCGCCTTTGGGATGGAAGACGGGCAGCCCGCTGCCGATCTCGGCCGGGAACGAGAACAGGTCAAGCTCGGCGCCTAGCCTGCGGTGATCGCGGCGCTCGGCCTCGGCGAGCATGGTGAGGTACTCGTCCTGCTCCTCCCGCGACGGCCAGGCAGTTCCGTAGATCCGCTGGAGCTGCGGGTTCTTCTCGCTGCCCCGCCAGTAGGCGCCGCCGCTGCGCATCAGCTTGAATGCCGGGATGTACCTGGTGCTCGGCAGGTGCGGCCCGCGGCACAGGTCCTTCCAGCAGAGCTCCCCGGTGGCCGGGTCCAGGTTGTCGTAGATGGTCAGCTCGGCCCCGCCGACCTCGACCGACTCCTCCGCGCCAGCGCTCTGCCCGCTGGAAATGGCACCCTTGAGCCCGATCAGCTCGAGCTTGTACGGCTCGGCCGCCAGCTCGGCGCGGGCATCGGAGTCGGTTACGACGCGCCGCCGGAAGGACTGGCCCTTCTTGACGATCTGACGCATCTTCTGCTCGATCGCCTTCAGATCTTCCGGGCTAAACGGCTGAGCCACGTCGAAGTCGTAATAGAAGCCATTCTCGACCGGCGGCCCGATGCCCAGCCTGGCGTCCGGGTGCAGGTCCTGGACGGCCTGCGCGAGCACGTGCGCCGTCGAATGACGCAAGATCGCGAGCCCGTCGGGCGAGCCGATGCTCACCGGCTCGACCACGTCGCCGTCGCCGAGCTGATAGGCGAGGTCCCGGACGGCTCCATTGACCTTCGCGGCGATGATCTCGCCGTCACGGCCTTGCTTCCCGGCGCCTTCGCCAGACCCGGTAGTCTCTCCCGACCGGATCACGTCACCGGCCGTCGTGCCGTCTTCCACCACTTGCTCGCGTCCGGCGAGGGTGACGTGAAGCTTCTCGGCAAGCACGGCTGGCTCCTTCGAATCTGGCTGAGTACTGGATCGGACGGGCTTGCATATGCCCGCAAGCTCCGATGCTAGCGGGCAGCGCGCGCAGACCGCGCGCCAGTTACCCGCTCGGGCGCCACGCAGGGAACCTGGACGCACGAGGACCCCGGCATCCGTCGCGCGGAGCCCTGGGTCCTCGTGCGGCCGACCGCGGTCGGCGTGCGGCGCTGGGGCGTACGGCTAGGGAGCTGTGACCGTCACCAGCGTGCCGTACGTGAGGTACGGCCAGATCCACTTCGCTGCCTTGTACGGCAGTTCGACGCAGCCCAGGCTCTGCTGCGACCCGTAGCTGTAGCGGAGGAAATAGTGCACGGCCTCACCCGAGTGGAAGTAGGCGACCCAGTACACCTGGTCGGCGTACTTCGACCCGTCCGGGTTCTTGCCGCGCATGATCTGGCTCTGGTACCTGATGTACACCGGATCGGTCCTGACCGCCGTCGGGGAGACCGGGATGCCGGTGTTAGCCAGGTGCTTGAAGATCTGTGCGCCGTTGTGCCAGACGGTCAGGGTCTCCGGAGCGTGCTGGTTCGCCAGCGCGTAGGTGTAGCCGTGCTTGTTCGTGGCATCGTGAGCGATGGCACGGAACATCGCCTTCCACAGCCGGTGCGCGATCCCGCCACTGAGAGTCAGGCCCTGCTGGTTCTCGTAGATCATGTCCGACATCAGCCCGTGATCGGCCTGGAACGCCGCGACCGCACCCCGCAGTATCTGGCTCGGCTTGTCCGGACGCCACAGCCGCATCAGGGCGGTCGGGTAACCGGACTGCCAGGTGTAGGTGCCAGCAGGGGGTGCGTAGGCGGCGCTGAGCTGAGCGTGAGCGTCGCTCAGCGGGATCGGCGACCCAGCCGTCGGCGCCCAGGTCAGCGGCAGGTAGCCAAGCTGGGCCAGCAACTGCTCCAGTCGCACCGTGCTGTAAGTGCCGACCCTGAACTTCGCCGCGATCGGCGCGGCGAGCAGGCCGCCGCCGTTCGACTGGACTCCGGCGCTGCCGCCAGGTACCTGGACCGTCACCCTCGTCCGGGGCGAGAACCCTCGCGTCGGGATGAACGTCGCCGTGCTGCCCGCGTGCTGCCAGGTGCCGGGAATCGCGGGAGTTACAGTCGGCATCGGGGAGGTCGAGCTCAGCGGCTCCGAGAAGACGACCTTGATGTCCCCGGCCCCGTTGACCCCGGTGGTGCCATCCGCTGGCGTGATAGAGACGACGTGCTCAGGCCCCTTGGCCAGGGCTGGCGGCCTGTTGGCGCTGCCGCTGCCACCGGTCGCCCGTGCCAGGCCCGGCTTCTGCAGGTACACGTAGGTCGCGCCGGCAGCCAGCAGCACGACGATGGCAGCGGCGACGGCAAGCACCGGGCTCATCCGGCGCCGGGCTGGCCCGCCAGCCGAGCCGCCGGCCGTACTGGCCGGACCGCCACTCCAGCCGCCCGCGCCGGCGGCACCACCGGCATTACCGAACCCGCCGGCGCCACCGAACCCGCCGGCGCCGCCAGCGCTACCGAAACCGCCGGAGCTACCGGCACCGCCAGCGCTACCGTACCCGCCGGTGCCGCCGAATCCGCCAGCGCCAGCGGCTCCTGCAGCCCCGCCCAGCATGCCTGCGCTAGCCGCAGCGATCCCGGCGGAGTCAGCACCAGCAGCCGCGCCGGGCAAGTTCAGCGACGCGAGCGACCAGCTTGGCGCCTGGTTCGCGCCAGCGGCAGCGTCATCGGGTCCGGAGATGTCACGCGGGCGGGAGGGGTCCGGCGTGGCCGACGGCCAGGCTGGCCCGGACGCACCCAGCGGGCTTACCGAATCGGCCGACCAGGTCGACGCGGACGCGTCCGCGCCAGCCGCCGGCGCGTCCGGGCGGGCCGCCGCGAACGGCCGCGTGGATTCCAGCCCGCCATCCACAGGCAGCGGCGCCGACGACGCGACACCAGAAGCCGTCTTGCCGAACGGGGAGTCGACCGGAGGCCTTGGGGTGAACAGGGAGTCGGCCTTGCTCATCGCATCGTCGGGCCAGATCGACCCGGAGGCGCGCACAGATCCCGATGGAGTACTCGAGCCCGGTGAACGCTTCGGAAGGTCCGAGCCTGGCGTGGTAGCCGGACTGGACCATGCCGATGCCGACGGCTCAGCCGCCTCAGGCGCCTTGGACATAGACCCTGAGCTTATGGCGCCGCTCGCACTGCTGTCCGGCCATACCGAGGCTGAATTGCTCGGCGTTTCACTCGACCAGGACGATCCAGGCGCGCTTGCCGATCCCGATTGCGGCTTCGGCAGGTCAGAGGCGGGCTGGCTGAGCGAGTCGTCGGGCCAGATCGATCCAGAGACGCTCTTCGGCCCGAACGCCGACCCTGGCGAGCTCACCGGATCCGAGGACCACGCCGAGCCGGTCGGGCTCAGCGAGCCCGACGCGCCAGACGGGCTCGGAGCCCCGGCCAGGCCTGACGACCCAGACGGGCTCGCCGTGCCCCACGGCCTCGGCGCCTCCCGGTCCAGCGCCGACGCGCTCAGTGTCGGAGTGCCGAGAGTGTCTTCACGGGCTTCGGGCGAACCGAAGGGATCGGCGGTGGGGACTGAATCCCCGCGGCCGACGTACCCGGACTCCTCGCTGCTGCGCTCGGCTGGCTGGCCATCCTGGCCAGGCCGCCTACTGTGTGCCCCGATCTGTACCACCTCTTCCTCAGCTGCGAGTGTAAATACCACACAGCCGGACAGGCGGGCAGATCGGGTGAAGAAACCAGCTAAGATCCAGCAAAGATTCCGAGCGACTCACCCCGGCGCCCGAATCCGGGCGAGCGGCAGGCGAGTCCGCGCAGATACTGCCTGTCGACAGTGGCTTCGAGCCTCAGGGCAGGAGTACCAGGTCAGGGGACAATCACCGCGTCAGGACCGAGGACCTGCTGGCGGAGTACGCGGCAGGATGCCGGCTCTGACCTGCCTTGCGCGGGCTCGCCGCCAGGCTCGCGCCCAGTACCAGTCGACGATACGGCCTTTCCAGCTGGCCGACCGCGGGCGGTTGTACTCCGGGAACGTGAGATCGGTGATCGCCTGTGCGAGCGCGTCCGGATCGAGCAGGTGAGCCGCCCACGCTGCGCCGGCCCGGGGATCGGCCCGCAGCTCGTCGTAGGACAGGAAGGCGACCCGGTCAGCTGGCAGCGCCTGCGCCTGCCTGGCGAGCCTGCGTGCGTCGCGGCGAGTCTTGCGCACCGAATCGAGCACCAGCCGCTGTCGCGCCTTCGGGTCGATGATCGCGCCGAGCGTCTCCGCCGCCTGACGGCGGTCGGTGATCAGCGCGCGGAGGTACCGGTTCGATGTCACCATGCGCGCGAACGCCCGATCCACGCTGGCCTCGATCGCCGCAAGCTCGCGTCGCACGATGAGTACCCGTGAGCCGGGAAAAGTGTCGAGCAGGAGCTGCTCCTGGCAGGTATCCGAAGGGTTCTTCAAGACGACGATCTTCGTCTCGCTCTCACCGGCCAACTCCTCGATCAAGGCATGCAGAACGCCGGCTTGCTCGGCCCTGGCGGTGAACGCCGACTCGCCGGTCGTGGCCTGCAGCAGCCATCCGTACTCCTCCGGAGTGGATTCGCTGACCGGCAGCTGGTCAACTCCGCGATCGGGTGCGGTCGCTTGCTTACGGGCGGACGTTAGGAAGCGGTCAAGGGCGGGCATCTGCCGGGCGAGATGGCCGGTGGTCAGGGTCGCGGCACCGGTCGCTTCCGTGACCGCGGACGTCACCAGGGTCGTGCCGCTGCGGTTGAATCCGGTGATGAAGAGAATACGGGCAGACCCGGCCAATGACCTATCCATAGTGCATCGATATCACCTGGCAGAAAGCCTGACCACAGCTATAGCAGTAAGTATCGCCTTACCTCGCGGCGAAGGCTGCCGACGGTATCGGCCGAGGCGCCTGGCTGCCCGATCGCTGTGCTGTGGTGCTCGGGTGGCCGAGCATTAGGCTCGGCTGCGCTTGATCCACCAGACGGAGAATCCGGCGAGGGCCAGGGCGATGGCGAGGAAAATCGCGGTCTCATACCACTGGAAGGCCCAGTAACGGCTGGCAGGCTGGTAGACGAGGTGCCGCCGCAGTTGCTGGGTAGCGAACCAGGCGTTGCACTGCCGCTGCGTACCGGTTGCGCAGGCCCTGACGTCCGGCAGGACGAACACCTGGCCGGTCCGGGTGATGGTCTGGTTGGAGATTATCCACGCTCCGGGCAGGTTATTTGCGGGCACGGTGATCTCGCCGTTATGAGTCACGACCCCGGTGGTGAGACTGGCCGCGACGGGTGCGGTGATGCTGACGGGCGGGAAAAGGTGGGGGCGGACGAGGCTGGGCCAGGCGAGCATGACGACAGCGAACCCGGCCAGGGTCACCGCCATGGCGGGCAGGGTCCGCCGGACGAGCACGCCGACTGCCACGCCCAGAGTGAAGGCGAAGGCCGTATAGCCGAGCGGGGCGATATCGCGAGCGCCGAAGATCACCAGCGAGAACCGGTCAAGCTGGCCGGTGGCGAGCGGGAACCCGCCGACCCGGTCGATCGGTCTTGACCACAAGGTGAGCACCAGGCTGAGCAGCCCGACAACGACCATGGCAGCCAGTCCGATCAGGCTGACCTTGACGGCTAGCCAGCGGGTGCGGGTGACGCTCTGGTTCCACGCCAGCCGGTACGTGCCGGACTCCAGTTCGCGGGTTACCAGCGGCGCTCCCCAGAAGGCGCCGATGATCGCGGGTGCGAGATAGACGAGAGCGCCGCCGAGCACCGACAGAACGGGATAGAGCTCGTCGGACTGCACTGCGTCGAGGAATCTGACCGTCAGGGCCGCGCATTCGGCGCGGCCGTGGCAGGTCGCGATGCCGCTGGTGTCGTACCGGCGGGCCAGCCCCGGACCGGTCAGCGCGTAGACCAGGACGACCCCGGCGAGCGCGGCGACGGCCGTGGCGGCCTGGGCGCGGAACTGGCGCCAGGTCAGCCAGATCATCGGGAAACCTCCGGGTACTCGCGGTCGGTAGTAGCGGCCCTGCTCAGGTACGACAAGACCAGGTCTTCCAGCCCGGCCCGGTGCGCGGCGAGCAGGTCCGTGACCCGGCCCGCGAGCTGGACGCGAGAGCCCGTTAGCACGATCAGGTAGTCACAGGCCCGCTCGATGTCGCCGATCAGGTGCGAGGACAGCACGGTGCTCAGCTGGTGCTCGGCGGTGGCGTTGGTCAGATCCTGCAGGAAGTCACGTCTGGACAGCGGGTCAAGGCCGGCGGCTGGCTCGTCCAGGATCAGCAGCTCAGGCCGCTTAGCCAGGGCCAGGGTCAAGGCGAGCTGGGCTCGCTGACCGCCAGATAGCCTCCCGGCCTGCTGCGCGTGGTCCAGGCCAAGCCCGCGAATCCGGCGCCGGGCCAGCTGAGCATCCCAGCCGGGATTGAGATGAGCGCCCAGCCGCAGGTGATCTGCGACGGACAGCCTGGCGTAGGCGGGTGTGTCCTGAGCGACGAAACCGACCCGGGCCAGCTGAGCCGGGCCGGCCGCCGGCCGGCCCCCAGCCACCATGATCGTTCCTGAGGTTGGCGTGAGCAGGCCCGTCATCAGGTGCAGCAGAGTTGTCTTCCCAGCGCCGTTCGGGCCGACTAGCCCGGTCACGCACCCGGGCGGTACCGACAGCGTGCACTCCCTCAGCCCCCAGCGGGCTCCATAACGCTTGCCAAGATCACGGGTCTCTATCACGGCGGTCACCGATCCTCCTTCCCGATGTTCCTGAACCAGCAGGTCTCTACGATGCCGCCGGGCGAGGCGATATCCATCGGGCCAGGGGACACACTTCGCGCCCGCTGGCTGGTCTCAGGTACAGCCCAGCGCTGGTCCCCGGTATGACGCGAACCCGGCGGCCGCGCGGATACCGTCGGATGCATGGACCTGCCCCTGCGACCTCCGCCGCTGAAGAGGCTGCACCGGGAACACTGGGTGGCGATCGACTGCGCGGTGACGGCACTGCTGGCACTGGGCTACGCCGTCCTTTTCAAGACGCTGGCGAACCTGCACGCAATCCCCCAGTGGGCCGGCGCCGCGCTCGCCGCCATGCTGGTCCTTCCGGCCGCCGTCCGGCGGCTATGGCCGCGTGCCGTTCTCGCGATTGTCGCGGTTGCCGGGGCCGCTGCCATAGCCCTGAGCAGCTCGCCCGCACCCGCCATCGCGGTGGCGTTCGTGATGTACCTGATCCCGCTGCGGTTCCCCCGCCGACAAGCGCTGCGCCTGCTCGCCGCCGCGCTGCTGGTGACGGTGGCAGGGCTCACCGCGTTCGCTTTCGTCCCGCACGGCAGGTACGGGCCGGGCGGTCTCGCCGGGGCCGCCAGCCTCCTGCTGGAAGACGGTGTGCTGATCGCCGCTGCCTGGATGATCGGCTACACGGCAAAGCAGCAGCGTGCGTATTCAGCCGGCCTGCACGAGCAGGCGCGGCAGCGGGCCAGCGATCAGGTGGATCAGGTGCGCCGCGCCAGCAGTGCGGAACGACTGCGGATCGCACGGGAACTGCACGACGTGGTGGCGCACTCGATGAGCCTCATCGCGGTGCAGGCCGGGGTCGCCAACTACGTAGTCGGCACGCACCCGCAGGAGGCGGTCCGCGCGCTGGAATCCATCGAGCAGACCAGCCGCGGGGCACTGGCTGAGCTGCGAGCGCTGCTAGAGGTGCTCCGGGCAGAACCGGACGCGATGGGACCGGACGCCACGGAACCGGACGCCACAGAACTGAGCGAGACGGGACCGCCCCGGCGGGACACCAGACTGATTCCGCTGCCGGGGCTGGCGAACCTCGATAGCCTCGCTGCGCGGACCGCCGACGCCGGAGTCCGGGTGGACCTCGAGGTGTGCGGTGAGCGCCAGCCGCTCTCCCCCGGGCTGGATCTCGCTGCCTACCGGGTAATCCAGGAGGCGATTACCAACGTGATCAAGCACGCTGCCACGGACAGCTGCCAGGTCACCGTCGCCTACCAGGCCGACGTGCTCGCCGTTGAAATATCGGACAGCGGCGCCGGCCGCGCCGGGGACGGCAGTCGCGCTCCCGCCGGGCATGGGATCGCCGGAATGCGGGAGCGAGTCGGCATGTATGGCGGAACGTTCCTGGCGGCGCCGCTGCCGGGAGGCGGATTCCGGGTAGCCGCTCAGTTCCCGCTCGCCGGCACCGCCGCATGAGCATCCGCGTGCTGGTCGCCGACGACCAGGCCCTGGTGCGCGGCAGCTTCCGGCTGCTGGTGGACACCGCTCCCGGCCTGACCACGGTCGGTGAGGCGGCCACCGGCCGCGAGGCAGTCCGCCTTGCCCGACAGGAGCTACCCGACGTCGTCCTGATGGACATCCGCATGCCGGACGTGGACGGAATCGAGGCCACCAGGCAGATCACCGCCGACCCGCGGACGTCCGCGGTCCGGGTGCTGATCCTGACCACCTTCGAACTCGACGACTACGTCTTCACCGCGCTGCGGGCAGGCGCCAGCGGCTACCTCATCAAGGACACTCCGCCCGCGAGCCTGCTGGCAGCGATCAGTGTCATCGCCGCCGGCGACGCGCTGCTCGCACCCAGCGTCACCCGCCGGCTGATCGCCGAGTTCACCCGCCGCGCCGAGCCCGCCGGGCAGCCGGTCCCGCTGCCGGCGGAGCTCACCGGACGGGAACGCGAGGTACTGACCCTCATCGGGCTCGGCCTGTCCAACGCGGAGATCGCTTCCCGGCTGCAGGTCAGCCTGTCCACCGCGAAGACTCACGTCGGCCGTCTGCTCATGAAACTCGGCGCCCGGGACCGCGCACAGCTCGTCATCGCCGCCTATGACAGCGGCCTGGTGCACCCGGCTTAGCGCCCCGCGTCCGGCCACTGACTGGCAGGGGCCGCCACATCCAGCTGGCCCACTGAGCAGGCCACTGTGGTGGGCGATACTGGGATCGAACCAGTGACCTCCTCGGTGTGAACGAGGCGCTCTCCCGCTGAGCCAATCGCCCGCGCCGCGGATCGCAGGCGATCCGCGGGGCCATCACAGACTAGCGCATCCCGTCCCCAGGCGGCATCGCAGATCGATCACGGCACCCGGGGGTCTGTCATCTTCGCAGGCCAGCGACACGGACGCCACGTTCGCCGGGTCCACCGCTGCAGGGCGCGGGCAGCCTAAG
>DASWAA010000591.1:0-14632 GCA_036391385.1 Streptosporangiaceae bacterium | reverse complement strand
TTCACCCTGGCCGTCTCCTCGGGTCAGGAGCTCGTCACCGCGGCCCCTTCCTATCTGTCCTACGCCCTTGACCAGCCGGAGACCAGGGTGCTCGCGCTGGTGCTCGAGGCCGTCCGCCAGCCCGGCCAGCTCCGAGACGTGCTCGCCAGCGCGGCGGGGCGCGGCATCCCGGTCGTGCTGCTGACCGCGGGCAGCTCAGCCGGCGGACGGGCGATGGTGGCTGCGCACTCCGGTGCGCTGGCCGGCACGGACGGCGCCTGGGAGGCACTCACCCGCGCCTACGGCCTGCACCGGGCCTTCGACCTAGCCGAGCTGGCCGACACCCTTGAGCTGTTCTCGCTGCAAGGCAGCCGCCGCGGCCGTACCGGGCCCGGCAGCGTGCGCGGCATCGCGACCGTGCACGACTCGGGCCTCGAGCGCGCACATGCCGCCGACGTCGCCGAGCACGCTGGCGTCCCGTTCGCCGCGATCAGCGACCAGACCAGGGCCAGGCTGCAGGAGCTGCTCGACCCGGGCCTGCTGCCCGCGAACCCGCTCGACGTCTGGGGGACCGGGGCTGACACCAGGGAGCTGTTCGGTGAGTGCCTGGTGACGCTCGCGCGAGACGAGTCGGTCGACGCGGTGGCGCTCGCCGTCGATCTCGTCCCCGAGCTCGACGGTGACGATTCCTACCAGCTCGCCGCCCTCGACGCGGCCGAGCTGACGGCTAAGCCGATCGCGTTGATCAGCAACCTGGCCTGCGCGATCGACCAGGCTGCGGCCGCGACGCTGCGCGGCAGTGGCATCCCGGTGCTCGAAGGCATGCGTACCGGAATGCTCGCGCTGCGCCACCTGCTCGACCACCAGGGCAGGACGCAGCCGACGAAGCCAGGCGGACCCGGCGACGCGGCCAGCAGGGCCGGTAACGACGCCGTCATCGGACCTGCCGCCGGCCCGGCGAGCCCCGGCGCGATCGGCCGGCTGGCCAGAGCCAGGGAACTGCTCGCCCAGGGTGAGCGCACCGGGGCGGCGCAGCTCGCCCTGCTGCGCGAGTACGGCATCCCTGCGGTGCGAGCCGAGCAGGTCGCGACCGCGGACGAGGCGGTCGCCGCCGCGGCGCGGATCGGCTACCCGGTCGTGCTCAAGACCGACCGGCCCGGCATCGCCCACAAGTCCGACGCCGGCGGCGTGATCCTGCGCATCACCAGCGACGAGCAGCTCGTCGCCGCCTACGCCGAACTGACCGCCCGGCTCGGCCCGGCCGCCCTGGTCTGCGAGACCGCGTCGCCCGGCACCGAGCTGGCGCTCGGCGTCGTCCGCGACCCCGCCCTGGGGCCGATGATCGTCGTCGGGGCCGGCGGAGTCCTGGTCGAGCTGATCGCCGACCGCGCCGTCGCGCTGCCACCGGTGTCGCAGGAGCAGGCAGCTGCCCTGCTCGGCGAGCTGAAGGTGCGCGCGCTGCTGGCCGGTGCCCGGGGCGGCAAGCCGGCCGATCTCGGGGCGGTAACGCGAGCGATCACGGGTCTCGCCGAGCTCGCCGGCGAGCTCGGCGAGGACATCGACGCGCTCGACATCAACCCGCTCGTCTGCGGCCCGCACGGAGCCGTCGCCGTCGACGCGCTCGTCATCCGCCGGACCGGTCACTGACTGGCCCGGCGTCTTCGGTCCGCCTGGCGGCCCTGCCGCTGGACTACTTCGCCAGCGAGCTGATCGGCTGTGACAGCAGGTTTGGTCTCAGGTTCCCGGCCTGGGCATCCCCGACGCACAGGCCCGCGCCGCCGAGGCCGTAGACCATCACGCTCGCGACGCTGCCGCTGATCGGAACGTACCCCGAGTGCAGGCCCGGTTCGAGCGTCAGCGGCCGGGCATGGGTGCCGTACTTCACGGTGACGACCGCCGGCGAGTTGGAGTACATCAGGTAGCCGATCCGCAGCATGCCCGTAAAGGCCGGCGACAGGTGCAGGAAAGGTATGAGTACTCGGCCATGCCTGGCCGGATAACACTTCTTCCCGGCCGGCAACGGCAGGCTTGTCGTCCCGTAGACATAGGCCGGATACAGCTTCCCGTCGGACCCGAACATATGCAGTCCGTCTATCGTCCCCGACGGATGCCTGATCCATCGAAGCTTGCCGGGACTTATGTCGCCGATCACCTTGGACTGAAGGGCGTACGCCCCGAAGAAACCTTCGACCATGTTGCTGGAAACGCCAACGTCGAACACCGGGGTGCCGCGCGGGGCCAGCCTCGTCGCCTGGGTTGCGCTGGCCATGTAGGCGGCGTAGGTGCTGCCGCTTGTCACGTTCTCGTATGCCTGCGATGACCAGACGGAGCCGAACACGAACGTGGCCATCGCGATGGCTACGATCCGATAGGTAACCTGCCCGCTCGCCGGGCGCCGCACAACGTGGCTAGGCCGGACCGACTCTGCCGACACCTCTCGCAGCGGCCAGAATGCGAGTCCGAGGCAGAGGGCGAGTATCGGTGTCGCATCGGCCAGATACCTGGTCTCCAGTCCCAGGACGTTGACGTCGAAGGCGTTGAGCCGCCCGATGGCCACGGGAACGACGTCCGCGAGGATGATCCAGCCAGCGAGAATCGCCCAGGCACGCCAGGCACTAGGCCGGAACCAGAGGCTGGCGCCGATTACGGCCGCGGCGGCGACCGCGGACAGCGCGACAAGCGCGTGCGGGGCCGCCCCGAACGCGAATGACCCGCCGGGCACAGGGAACCACTGCCACGGCCCGCCGACCGCCCCCGGAAGGAAGGTGTCACGCACCAGTTCATACGCGAACGTGATCACGTTCCCGAACGCGATGGGCACCTTCGGCTGCGTCGCCGATGTCCGGAGCGCGATCGCCAGAATCGCCAGGTAGGCGACGACAAGCGCAGCGTAGAGCGCCCACGCCTTCCAGTATTTCGCCAGGCTGCGCAGTGCGCCGTCGAGCAGCGATCTCCGGTCGGTCAGGTATGCGACCGTCAGAGCGAAGAGCAGCACCGGCAGCACGAGGCCCTTTTCGAAGAAGATCAGTCCGAAGGCCATCCAGAAGCCGGCACTTAGCAGATGCCCGCGTCGCTCGGTCCTTACATACCGAAGGTGCGCGCTGAGCGCCATGAAGGTAGCCAGTTGCAGTGGTACCGACTCCATCGCCGATGACCAGATCCCGATATCTGGCAGCGTGAGCGGTGTGAGCAGGTAAATAACGAGCGGGATCAAGATCGCAGGCCGCTCGCCGAACAAGTCGCGCAGCAATCGCAGCGCGGCGAGGCCAGCGGCCGCCACGAAGACAAGGGTCACTGCTGACGCCAGACCCCAGTTGTAGGTCCCGCCGATCCTGACCAGCACCCACGCGATTACCCGCAAGCCGATGATCAGATGACCGGAGCCTATGAAGGTGAGGTAGCTCCAGGTGAAGCGGTGCTCGACGGCCAGGTCGAGGTCGTGGAAGTCGTCCTGACGGAAGAAGAGGTGGCCGAGAAACTGTCCCTTCCAGGCGAGCTGCGCCGCGATCAGAGCGAGCGCACAGGCCAGGACCCAATGGGTGCGGATCCAGGTGGTCGCGGGCCGGAGGTCCGCCCACTGAAGGTCGTCGCCGGAATCCTTGCGCAGCACGACCGTCCCGGGAAGGGACTCCTGCTCCGGTGCCGGCTCGTCAGTCTGGCTCACGCGGACATCCTCACGGTTCGGGTAGACGATCTGTCATGGCTTGGGGGAACCGCTGCCCGCGGGCTGGACCGTCCCTGCCTCCACGTCCCCGATGCAAACCCCGGCCGCTCCGCCGGTGTTGACGACTACGCCGCCCACGCTGCCGGTGACCGGAACGTAGGCGGTGTGCAGCCCCGGCCGCAGCGTGACGGAGCGGAAGGCCGTTCCGTACGCCACCGTGACCACGGCCGGCGACTGCCCGTAGAGCAGGTATCCGATCCGGAGCGTACTGGTACTCGCTGGAGCGGCTTGCCAGAAGCGCACCGAGATCTGGCGGTGCCTGACAGGCCAGCAGTTCCGGCCGTGCGGCTGCGGCAGGCTCGCCGCCCCGTAGACGAAGGCGGGATCGAGCTTGCCGTCCGGGCCGAATGCCCGCAGGCCGTCGATCGTCCCCGCTAGACGGCCGATCCAGTGCAGCCTTCCTGGCATGACCTCGCCGATCACCGTCGACGCCGATGAACCGTTCCCGGCGATGACGAAGCTCGGCACCGGTGCCTCGAGCACAGGGGTGCCGCGGCTGGCTTGCAGGACGGCCGCCTCGGCGTTCGCGATGTAGGTAGCTACCTGCTCGCCGCTGGTAGCACTCTGATATGCCCGCGCGGACCAGATCGAGCCCACGAGGAAGACCGCCAGGGCACCTGTCACCATCGCACGCCAGGCCCGCTCGGGCGCCGGCACCTCCTCGCGCGGGGCTGGAGCGGCCACCGTCGTCCCTTCCGCACCGATCACCGGCAGGAAGGCCAGGCCAAGGCAGACCACCAGCACGCTGCCGATTTCGGCGACGTATCGGGGATCCACGGCCAGCAGGATCGGGAACCAGCCGTTGAGCCTGGTGACAATCACGGGCAGCATGTCGGCCACGACCAGCCAGCCGATCAGGATCACCCAAGCGCGCCAGGCGATCCTGCGGCGCAGCATGCTGGCCGCCACTATCAGCACGGCCGCTACCAGCGCCAGATAGGACAGCGCGGCAGGCGGTGCTGCCAGGGCGTACGAGCCACCAGCCTCCAGCCACTGCCACGGCCCGCCGAAGGCACTCGTCCCGAATGTTTCCCTCAGCACCCCGAAGGCGTAGGTCCATGCCGCGCCCGCCGACCGGGGAAGCTGCGGAGTCGCCGTCGCGGTTCGTTGCGACACCGCCAGGATGACCGCATAGCACGCCATCGCCGCGCCGTAGCTCAGCCAGGCTCGCCCGAATCCGCGCAGGGCCGTGCCGGCACCAGCCAGCCAGGAGCCGCGGTCGGTCAGGAACCCGGCACTGACCGCGAACAGCAACACCGGCAGGACGAGCGCCTGCTCCCCGAAGGCAAGGCCTAGCAGGATCCATCCGACTGCGGCGACGAGGTGCCTGGCCCGCTTCGTCTGGATATAGCAAACATGGGCATGCAGCGCCATGACGATCGCCAGCTGCAGCGGCACGGAGTCGATCGCCACCGTCCAGTAGCCGAAAGCAGGCAGCGCGAGCGGGTAGAGCAAGTAGACGGAAAGCAGGGCCAGAACGGACGGCCGCTCACCGAAGAGCTTGCGCAGCAGCCGGAACACGGCCAGGTCGGCACAGGCAAGCATCGCCAGGTTCAGCGCCGAGCCAAGCGTCCAGCCGTACAGCGAGGCCCGCACGAGGAGCCAGGCGAGCAGCCGCTCGCCGATCATCAGGTGGCCAGCGCCAACATACGTGAGGTAGTGCCAGCTTAGAGCCGACCGGCGAGCCAGATCCAGAGCGAGGAAGTCCTCCTGGCGAAAGTACATATGGCGCAGGAATTGCCATCTCCACACGAGCTGGGCGAGCACCAAAATGATGCCGCCCAGGATGATCGGGCGCTTGCCCTCGATCCAGCGAACCGCGGGCCGCAGGTCAGCCCAGGCGTCATAGCCCTGGCCCGGCTCCAGCCGCACCACGGAAGTGCCCGGTGGGCGGTGCGCTCCCTCATCTATCTGACTCACGCGGGCATTCTAGAGGTTCTTGTCATAGTTAGACCAGGCTTATCCCATAGTCGTCGCTGATTCTCCCGCGCCGCGCCGACCAGGGCGCTTCCCAAAATTGCCTAAATATCGTAAGTCGTCATAGCTGATCGAACTAGCTGGGTCTATGCTCTCGCTGAGCTATGTGCACAAATGCGGCCAGGAGATCAGGAGCAAAGGTCGATGCGACGAATCGCGCAGGTACTGGCCGCCACCGCGGCACTGGCGTGCACGGGCCTCACCGCGCTGCCTGCCACGGCGAGCCCGGCAGGCCTTAGCGCCGCGAGCCGACCGGGGACGGCGCTTGCGGGCCAGTCGGCTCGGCCGGCGGGTTCTCTCACCCCGGCACAGCAGCAGGCGCTCAGCCGTACCGAGCGGATAAGCGCGCTGCGCACCGGGAACGGCGTCATCACGGGCGTGGTCCTGGGCCGTGGCGGCACGCCGCTCGCCAACGTGTGCGTCCGGGCTCGCGGATCGCTGGCCACGCGCACCGCGTTCACCGGTCCGGATGGTCAGTACGTCATCGGCGGGCTGCCTCGGGGCTCGTACCGTGTCGAGTACCGCGGCTGCTCTCCTGCCGGGCGCGTCACCGCCCAGTGGTATGGCGGCCTGACGGCCGGCACCGCGTCCGAGGTCCAGGTCACGGGCACCATGCCGATCGAACTTGCCCCGGTCACCCTTGGCACGATCTCCGCACGCTTCGACCGCCCGGCGGTCCCGCCGCGCCCGCCTGTGCCCGCGCCGGGCCAGGCCGCCGCATCTGGCAGCCAGCAGACCGTGACGCTGTTCGGAATGCTCAGGGAACGGGTAGTCACCGCACCCAGGTCGACTGACCCGTCCGCGCGGCTACTGCGGTCCGGGCATATCTCTGGCGTCGTACGCGACTCGGCCGGGCACCCTCTGGCCGGGGTCTGCGTCCTGACCGACGCCCTGCATGGCAGCGGTTTCTTCGGACTGACCAGGACGTCCAGGGCAGGCGGCTACACGCTCAGGACCTGGCCCGGCAGCTACTACGTCGACTTCCTGCCCGGCTGCTTCGGCGCCACAGGCGGGAGCTACGCACCGCAGTTGTGGAAGGCGGCCGGATCCACCGCCACAGCCACCGTGGTCCGGGTCAAGTCTGGCCAGGTGATCAGGCACATCGGCGCCAGGCTCGGGCCCGGCGCGGTGATCGCAGGCAAACTGGTTCCCAGCACCAGCCCGCATCCGTCGCTGGCCGGAATGTGTGCCATTGCCATCGGAACCGCCGGCCAGAGGCTCTTCTTCGACGTCGCCAGGGCCAAGTCCGACGGGACCTTCCGGCTGCCTGCCCTGGCCACGGGCAAGTATCGCCTGCGCTTCATTGGCTGCCGGATCAACTCCCCCTGGCTTGATACGTCCGTCAGCAAACTCGTCGCGGTGACTGACGGGCAGACCACCGCCGGCATCCGCGTTCCCGTCCGGCTCGGGGGAAGCATCGCGGGCGTGGTCAAGAACACCACCGGCAGTCCGCTTCGCGGGATCTGCGTCGTCGCGGACTCCAGCCACGGAGAAAGCGCCACCGTGACCGCCACGAACGGCTCCTACATGGTCCGGGGGCTGGTCACCGGTAGCTATCACATGCGGTTCATGCCAGGCTGCGGCAACCGGGGATCGTACCTCCCGCTGCGCCTGCCAAATCCGGTGGCGGTCACCACGGGGAAGACGACTAAGGGCATCAACGCCGTCATGCGGCCTGGCGGATCGATCGCCGGCAAGGTCACGGATTCCCATGGCAACCCGCTGCAAGGAATCTGCGTGGACGCTTCTGCCGGCTTTCAGTATGGGCATGGCGTCACCGGCGCCGACGGCACGTATCGCATCGGCGGCCTGTTCGCTGGCAGTTACACCGTGCAGTTCAGCCCAGGCTGCGGTAACAACGGCCCGTACGGCCCGCTCACCCTGTCAGCACCGGTTGTCGTGTCCCTGGGCAAGACGACGGCCGGCGTCGACGCGGTCCTGCAGCCGGACGGCATGATCAGCGGCGTCGTCACCGGCGCGGCCAGCAAGCCACTGGCCGGCATCTGCGTCGTCGCCATGAGCCAGGACAGCTTCGGGTTCGCCAAGACGAAGACCGACGGCTCCTATACGCTTCGGCGCCTAGGGCCAGGCAGCTACCAGGTGCAGTTCGTTCCCGGCGGCGCGTTCTCCAACTGCGGTAACAACGGGAACTACTTGCCTTCGACGCTGACAGCGACGGTCAGCAGCGGCACGACGACCACGCTGAACGCGGTGCTGCCGACCGGCGGCGTCATCGCTGGCGTGGTGCGCGATTCCCATGGCGCGCCGGTCCCGGGCGTCTGCGTCTACACGGTCGGGCAGGACGGCAGCGGCAACCAGGTCGTCTCGGCTAAGGACGGCAGCTATCGGCTTACCCAGCTCTTCACCACCAGCTACTTCGTCGGGTTCGTCGGCGGCTGCGGTAATTCGCGCAGTGTGGCGCCGATGGCTTACCGAGGCGACCCGACGTTCTACGGCCCGCGTTCGGTACCCGTGACCGCCGGCCAGGTCACGTCCGGCATCGACCAGACCCTGCGGCCGGGCGGCACCATTACCGGGAAGATCACGGACACGGCGGGTCAGCTGCTCAGCAACGTCTGCGTCCTCGTCATCGGCGAGACCGGGGCCGGCAGCGGCGGCGCCTACGCAGCCCTGCTGGTCAGTCACGGCGGGCACTACGCCATCGCCAACCTGCCGCCGGGCCAGTTCCTTGTGGCCTTCAGCGGCCTGCGCGTGCCGGGCCGAGGCTGCGGCCCGTCTCCCTACGCCGACCAGATATTCAAGGGCCAGGGCCTCCCGGCGAACCCGGACCTTGTGTCGGTACCCGCCGGCCGTGTCACCAGCGGCGTCAACGCCACGCTGCCGCCCGCCGGCAAGATCAGCGGGGTGATCACGACCAGGGCCGGGCACCCGCTGCCTGGCATGTGCGTGACCGTGATCGACCCGCGCACCAATGCCGGGAGCTCGGCCTTCAGCGAGCGGCACGGCAGGTACGTCGTTCCCGACCTGCCCGCTGGCCGGTACAAGGTCGAGTTCTCCAACTGCGGCTTCAGCTTCTTCGGTCCGGCCCCGAACTACGCACCCGCCTGGTACAAGGACAAGCCGACCCAGGCAACCGCGACGCCGGTGATCGTCACGGCCGGGAGCACCACGGCGGGAATCGACGCGGCACTCGTCCGCGGCGGGGCCATTTCCGGGCACGTGACCTACGGGCCGAGCGGGCGCCCGATCAGCTACGTCTGCGTCCTGGCGTACACACCGGACCAGAGCGTCTTCAGCATCGCGCTCACCGACCGGCGCGGCGACTATCAGGTCACCGGCCTGGGCACCGGACGCTACCTCGTGGAGTTCGATCCCTGCGCCTACGAGAACGCTCTGGGCGGCAAGGTCCGCGGCGGGCGAGTGAGCGTGACGGTCGGACGAACGGTCCGCGGCGTGAACGAGGTGCTCCCGGCGGGCGGGACGGTCTCCGGCGTTACCAGCGTCCAGACCGGGGCTACCCGCCCGGCACCAGGCACGTGCGTGATCCTGCTCCCGGAGAACTCGACCAACGTCGGCTCGCTAGCGGTCGCCGGTCCAGGCGGCAGCTACCAGGCGACCAACCTCTCTCCTGGCCGCTATCACGCTCTCTTCGCGTTCCCTGGCTGCTCGGCGAACTCCCCAAGCCTGAGCACGCAGTCGTCCGGCCAGGTCCAGGTGTCCGCTGAGCAGACCACCGCTGGCGTCAGCGCGGCACTTCGGCTGGCCGGCGGGATATCAGGACTGGTATCCGGTCCGGGGGGCAAGCCGCTGGCCGGGATCTGCGTCGAGTCCGTGGCCGTGAACGGATCCGGTCGGGTGATCGGGACCACGAACGCCCATGGCTACCTGATCGAGGGCCTCCAGCCCGGCCGGTACAAGGTCGAGTTCACCTCCGGGTGCGGGACGACCGGCTACCAGACCCGCTGGTACAAGTCCGCGCGGACCCGGCTCGGCGCGACGGTCGTCACGGTCAGGGCTGCCACGGTGACGACGAGCATCGACGGCCGGCTGCCGCGCTGACGGCATAACACGAATGGTTCCGGTAACTCAAAGTTACCGGAACCATTCGTGTCGATATGGCTCCACGAACGATTACCAACGTATATAACTTCGGAAAAAGCATTCGGAAAAGGCGGTCATATGCGACTTCGATCGATTGCCTTGACGCTCGCGAGCGCAACTGTCGCGAGCGGCCTCACGATCGTTCCGGCGCACGCGAGCACGGCGCACGCTCGTGCGGCGCTCGCCAGCACGCCGGCCACGAGCCGGCCAGGCACGCGCCACTCCGCGCTGGCACAGGCACTCGCGGCGCAGGCCGCGATGCAGGCCATCGGAGCCAGGCTCGGCACACCGGTCAGTGCCGTGACGAGCCCTGGAATCATTACGGGTCTGGTGACAACCCCGAGCCACGCTCCGCTGACCGGTGCCTGCGTCGTGGCAGCCGGGAAAGCCGGCAGCGCGATGGCAATGACCAAGTCCGACGGCCGCTACGTGATCGCCGGCCTGCGCCCGGGCTCGTACACCCTGCACTTCAGCGACTGCTCAGCCCCTGGCCGATACCTTGACCAGTGGTCCGGCGGAGCCTCCTTGCCCGTGCACGCCGCCCTGGTGACGGTCACCCCCGGCCAGGTCCGTGCTGTCGCGCGCGTCACCATGCGATCCACCCTGCCGGCGACCTCGCCGGCGCGGCTTGCTCCCGCTACGGGACCAGTGGCCAGCACGCCAGGCCTGCGCACCCGCCCGCTTCCCGGCACCTCGGCACTGAAGGCCGGTACCGGTGCCATCGCGGGCACGGTCACCGGCCGGGCCAAACCGCTCGCGGGCATCTGCGTCGCGGCATTCCCCGAGGGCAGGGGCCGCGCGGTCTTCGTCAAGACTGGCAAGCACGGCACCTACCGGGCCGGCAGCCTCGCGGCCGGCCGGTACATTGTGCGCTTCTACTCCTGCTCGCGGACCAGCAACTGGCTGTGGCAGTACTACAAGGGCCTCACCGGACCGTACCTCCGTCACCGGCCCACGCCAGTAGTGGTAACCGCCGGGAAGACGACGGGCGGTATCGATGCCGCGCTGAGGCTGGGCGGCGAGATCGACGGAACCGTGCGATCAGCGGCCGGCCGGGCACTGGCCGGAATCTGCGTGTGGTCCATCGGGCGCGCCGGCCGTCGCTTCGTATTCGGCGGCTTCACCAAGTCGGACAGCGACGGCAGTTTCGCACTGCACGCGCTCTACCCGGCCAGTTACCGGGTTCAATTCTCGCGTGGCTGCGGCAACCAGGGGAACTACGCGCCGGTGTGGTGGCGCCATTCTCTGACCATGACGCACGCGACACAGATCCCGATCGCGTACGGGACCGTGGTCAAGAAGGTGGACGTGGCCATGCTGACCGGAGGCGTCCTCACCGGGGTAGTGCGAGGTGGCAGCCCCACCGGCAGCCGACTCGGCGGGATCTGCGTCTCCGCCGACGCCAGGACGAACGGCTCGCCGTACGGCTTCGCGATGACGGCCAGTGACGGCAGGTACCGGATCGTCGGCCTGACCACGAGCAGGTACCGGGTGACGTTCATCCGCTGCCGTAACCACGGTAACTACCTGTCCGCGCGGAGTGCGGCGCAGGTGACACTCGGGCACACCACCACCCTCAATACGTTCCTCCCTGTCGGCGCCATCGTGACCGGCGTGGTCAAGGACGGCCAGGGAAACCCGATCTCGGGAATCTGCGTGAGCGCCGAAGGTCATCCCGGTAGTTACGGCGGAGCAGTGTCTGGGGCCGACGGCTCCTACACGATCAACGCCCTGCGGACAGGTTCCTACGCTGTCGGGTTCTCGGGCGGCTGCCGGAATTCCGGGAGCTACGCGCCGCAGTACTACAACGGCCAGGCGAACATCGCCTCGGCGAATCTCGTGTCGCTCACCGCGGGGCAGACCACCTCCGGGATCGGCGCGACGATGCAGCCGGGCGGCACCGTCACCGGGACCGTTACCGACACATCCGGGCACAACGTGAACACCTGCGTCATCCTGCAAGCTCCGTCCGCCCTGCGGTTCGGCGATCCCTTCTTCGGGAACTTCCAGTTCTCAAAAAACGGCGTCTACACCGCTAGGAACCTCGCGCCCGGCCTGTATGCCGCGAGCTTCGGATGCTTCGGCTCTGGCCCGCTGGCCCGCCAGTGGTTCAGGTCGCAATCCGCCAGCAGCAACGCCAACTTCGTGTCGGTTCCAGCCGGGGTCATCACCTCCGGGATCAGCGCCGTCTTGCAGCCCGCCGGGTCCATTACCGGCTCGGTAACCGACAGTGCGGGCAAGCCACTGTCCGGCATCTGCGTGCAAGCCGTGCTAGCGGGCAGCAGCGCGTCACTGATCAGGTTCTTCGGACCCGGTATGGGCTTCGTCTCGCGCGGCCACTACACCATCCGCGGTCTTGCCGCCGGAAGCTACGACGTCCAGTTCAGCAACTGCGGCAGGGGCCGTTACGGCAGCCAGTGGTACAAGGGCCAGGCGTCGCTGCAAGCCGCGACTCCCGTCTCGGTCACCGCCGGCGGCACGACGTCCGGCATCGACGCGGTAATGACGGCGGGAGGCTCGATTTCCGGCCAGGTGACAGACAGTTCCGGTCACCTCCTGCCGTCGGTCTGCGTCATTGCTTCCGACAGCGCCGACCGGTCCTTCGGGTTCAGTTACAGCAACCGCACCGGCTCCTACACGATCACCAGCCTGAGCACCGGCTCGTACCAGGTCAGCTTCTTCGCCTGCGGACGGGCCAGACTCGCGTCGCTAACCAGGCCTGGCATGATCCAGGTAACCGCACCTCACACGGTGACCGGGGTCAACGCCACGCTGTCGCCGCCGGGCACGATCTCGGGCACCGTGCTAGGCGGTACAGCCGCTACTCCGCAGGCGGGCGTCTGCGTGGTGGCGGTCCCCGTCAACCCGGACGGCAGCTACGCCGTATCGCTGACCGGCAATAAGGGTCAGTACAAGCTGTCCCGGCTCGGCGCCGGTCAGTACCAGGTCTCCTTCGGAGACCCGTTCTGCCCGACGCTGTTCGCAGGCGAGAACTACGCGCCGCAGTGGTACAACGGCCAGTCCACCCAGGCAACCGCCACGGACGTGACCGTGAAGGCGGGAGCGGACACCGGCGGTATCGGCGCCACGCTCGCATCCGATGGCGGCATCTCCGGCACGGTGACCGCGCACGCACCGGTCGCCGGTGAGTGCGTGACCGCCTACCCGGTGAATGCCACGCCCGACCCGGTGGCCGGAGCGACACTCTCGCCCGTGATCGCCGTGACGGCAGCCGACGGCAGCTACAACCTGGTGGACCTGCTGCCAGGGCAGTACAAGGTCGAGTTCTCCGTCGGCTGCGGTGACTCTGGCTTCGCCGACCAGTGGTGGCGGCACGCCAGGTCGGAGCAGACCGCGACGGTCATCACGGTCTCGGCCAATGCCACGGTCACCGGCATCGACGCGAGGCTGCACGGCTAGCCCAGCGGCGACCGCGGGCGACTGACAGCGCTGGCCCCCGGCGGACGAGTTTCTCGCCGCCGGGGCCAGCGCTGGCCTGGCTTACTCGAAGATCACGTAGACCTTGCGGATCGTCTCGTGGATCTGCCACGCCCCGCTCCAGCCGCGAGGGAACACGGCGATGTCGCCTGGCCCGATCTCAGTCGGCTCACCGCCGTCGGGAGTGACGGTCATCCGCCCGGACAGGATCTGCACGAACTCATGCGTCTGCAGTGTCCAGTGCGACGGTCCCGGAGTGCACTCCCAGACGCCGGCCTCCTGGTCGCCGTCCTTCCACAGCGTCAGCCCGCTGGTCGTCATCTCCTCGCCGGTGGCCTCGGCGAGCGCGCCCCAGTCCTCGAGATCGGCTGTCGCTGCGGCGGCGAGGTAAGGGGTCGCCGGATTGCTGTCGGTCATCGGGGCCGTTCCTTTCCCTGGGGGTCGAATCGTCTGGCTGCGCTCCGTCGTGCTCAGCGTCCGTTCGGGCTCAGCCTCCAGGCGCACCACGCGCCGACCGGCCCGCCGCCGCCGATCCACCGCCGATCGGCTCACCGCCGATCCACCGCCGCCGGCCACCGCGCCGGGAGTACTCGGGAGTGCTGAGCCTGGCGATAACACCATTGGCATGCAGTCGATGCTGACATAGACTGAACGTTCAGTCAAGAATGCATGACGTGCTCGATCCTGGCCCGGGAGGGGTCTGATGTACAGCCTGTCAGAGCAGGATCTCGATATCCAGGCGCGGGCGCGCCGCTTCGCCGACGACCTGATCCCGCTTGAGACTGACGTCGAGCTGGCCGGCGGCGAGCTGCCCGCCGAGCAGGAGGCCGAGCATAGGGCGCGGGCTATCGCGCTCGGGCTGTACGCGTCGAACATGCCGAAGAGCGTCGGCGGCGGTGGCTGCACGTCCCTGCAGCAGGTCCTGATCCAGGAGCAGGTCGGCCGGGTCACCAATGCCCTGGCCTGGGTGTGCGCGACACCGCCGTCCTGGCTGCCCGACGTGGCCACGCCTGACCAGCTAGAGCGGTACGTCAGGCCGTCGGCCCGGGGCGAGCGGAGTGAGTGCTACGCGATCACCGAAGAGGGCGCCGGCTCGGACGTGGACGCCATCGTGGCGACCGCGGAGCGGGACGGCGACGAGTACGTACTGAACGGCGTCAAGTGGCATGTGACATCGTTCTACTCGGCCGACTACGCCTTCTTCCAGGGGAAGCTGACCAGCGGCGAGCACGCCGGGGAGCATGCGCTGTTCCTGGTGGACCTGCCGGGCCCTGGCGTTCGGGTGGTCCGGACGCCGGCCTACAGTCACACGCTTGGCTCAGCCCATCAGCACCCGATCGTGGCCTTCGAGAACGTGCGGGTCCGTGCTGACCAGCTAGTGGGCGCCGAGGGCGACGGGATGAGTTTCGCGTACGAGTGGTTCAGGTTCGAGCGGCTGATGGTCGCGGCTCG
>DASWAA010000590.1:0-2443 GCA_036391385.1 Streptosporangiaceae bacterium | reverse complement strand
CGGCTGATGGCGTCGTCCAGCTCACGTCCGGCGGCGAGCGGCCAGCAGGCCGCGCCTGCCTCGTGCAGCTCGGCCCCGCCTGACGGCGCGACGGCCGGCCCGGCGACGGTCACCGTGGCCGTCCCCGCGCGCCGGTCAAGCTCGACGGTCACATGCTCATACCGCAGGCTGTCTTCGGTGGCAGAACACGACAGCGGGGGAAGCTCGACCCCCGCACCGCCGGTCGCCCCCGTGCTGACTGTGCCGACCGGGATGACGGGCGCCCCGGCGGACCGTTCCGCCAGCCGCCGCACGGCCGCGTCGAATTCGGTCGGCTTCGCGACCTCGTCCGCCAGCCGCCAGTCGACCGCGCGCTGGCCCCTGATCCCCTCGGCCGTGGTGGCGAAGACGTCGGCGAGGTCGCGCCGGACGCCGCGCTTGTCGGTGAGCCTGGTCAGCCCGCCGGTACCCGGCAGCACCCCGAGCAGCGGCACCTCGGGCAACGCGACCGTCGAGGATCCGTCGTCCGCCAGCAGGATCTTCTCGCAGGCCAGGGCGAGCTCGTAGCCACCGCCGGCCGCCGTCCCGTTCAGCGCCGCGATGTAGGTCTGGCCCGACTCGCTAGCGTCCTCGATGGCGGCGAGGGTCTCGTTGCAGAATTTGCAGAAGTTGACCTTGAAGGCATGAGCGGACTGGGCGAGCATCCCGATGTTCGCGCCGGCGCAGAACATCCGCTCCTGGGCGCTGGTCAGCACGACCGCGCGGACCTGCGGGTAGCTGAACCGCAGCCGCTGCACGGCGTCGGCAAGCTCGATGTAGACGCCGAGGTCGTAGCTGTTCTTCTTCAGCTCGTAGCCGGGCACGATTCCGCCACCGGGATCGACGTCGAGAGTGAGCGTGGCGACGGCGCCGTCGACCTCCAGCCGCCAGTGCCGGTAGGCGGCGGGCTCGGTCGCGAAGCTGATGTGCTGGCCGGTCTCGGTCACGGCACCATCCTGACGTGCTACAGCGGATAGGGCAAGATGCAGTCTTCTGTAGAGGATCTGCGCCTGGTGCCGTGCTCTCCGCTGCGGGAACGCAGGTCAGAGCCGGGTATCCCGCACACCAATCCGTCCTATCATGCGGTGATAAGTAACTCATTCCGGAACTGGAGATCACATGGGCATGCGCCATTTCAGTGCTCGTGCTGGCGCAGGCCGGCCCGCGGGTTTCGGCGCGGTGCTCATGCTCGCACCGATGATGCTGCTGGGTGCTGGCCAGGCGTGGGCCAGACCGTCGGCCGCTCATGCCCCTGGGCTCATCGCCGGCCCGGTTGCCCCGGGCACGATCACGACGATCGCGGGCGGAGTGGGCGGTCCCGGGCCCGCCACAAGGGTGTCGCTGAGGCCATGCGCGATGACCTCGTCCGGCGGGGATCTGTATGTAGCCGACAACGTGAACCAGAACGGCTACCTGAGCGCGACGATCCGCGCGATCTCCGGGCGGACCGGCTGGCTGACCACCCCCGCGGGCAACGGCGTAGCGGAGGCGGTGGTGCCGCCGGGCACGCCCGCCCGGGCTGCCGCGCTCGCCGGAACCTGCGGGCTGGCGTTCGACCGGTGGGGCGACCTGATCACGACCTCGGATGCGTCGGGCTTCCCGCTGGCACAGGTGATCGACGTCGTGCCGGCGGCGACCGGAAGGCGCTACGGCCAGGCGATGCATGCGGGGGACATCTACCCGATAGCAGGCGTGCCGATCGTCGGCGGCCCGCTCGGCGACGGCGGTCCGGCGACGAAGGCGGTGCTAACCGCGGGAGCGCTCGCGATCGACGCCAGCGGCAACATCATCGAGGCTGACATCGGCCACTACCGGATCCGGGTGATCGCGGCGGTCTCCGGCACCTTCTACGGCATCGCGATGACGGCGGGCGACATCTACACCGTCGCCGGCGATGGCATGCCGGGATTCAGTGGCGATCGGGGACCTGCCGTCAGGGCGCACATCTTCATGGGCGGGACCATCCAGATTCCGCGGGCGGGCCTGGCGGTGGATGCGGCAGGAAACATCCTGTTCGCCGACTCCCGGAACAACCGGGTACGCGTGGTGGCAGGGCAGACCGGCCGGTTCTACGGCCTCGCCATGACCGAGGGAGACATCTACACCGTTGCCGGCAGCGGAGCCTGGGTGTACGGCGGCGATGGCGGACCTGCCCGCCAGGCTGGACTGTTCGCACCGGCCGGATTGGCGGTCGACCGTGACGGCAACGTCGTGGTCGCCGACTCCGGGCACCACCGGGTCCGGGTCGTGGCGGTCCGGACCGGCCGCTTCTACGGCCTGGCCATGCGCGCGGGCGACATCTACACGGTCGCCGGGAATGGCAGGAACCGCGATGCCGGTGACGGAGGTCCGGCCCGGCGTGCGGCGCTGCAGACCCCCAGCGCGATCAGCCTCGACGCAGCGGGCAACGTGGTGATCGGCGACA
>DASWAA010000589.1:0-12025 GCA_036391385.1 Streptosporangiaceae bacterium | reverse complement strand
TCCCGCAAGGTGTCCATCACCACCGCTGACGCGGCCTCGTAGACCGGCCTGTCGACCGGGAGGAACACGGCGTCCGGGCACCGGCGCGCGGCGGTCCGCAGCGGAAGGCCGGAGTGCACGCCGAACTTGCGTGCCTCGTAGGACGCGGTGCTGACGACGCCGCGCTTGGCCGGATCGCCGTCGCCGCCGACCACGATCGGCCGGCCGCGCAGCTCAGGCTTGCGCAGCATCTCGACGGCCGCGAGGAACTGGTCCAGGTCGACGTGCAGCACCCATGGGGACACATCGTCCAGTCTCGCCTGGTCCGCCTCGTCCCGCGCGGACCTGGGGGTATCCTGACCAAGTCGGGAGATCCCGCACGGGCCGGCGCAGTCCCGATCACCGCAGCACACGGAGGGTTCGAGACTAGTGATGGCATCACGCCCGGCCGCCGTCATCGTGCTCGCGGCCGGCGAGGGCACGCGGATGAAATCGCCCGTACCCAAGACGCTGCACCGGGTCTGCGGCCAGACCATGCTCGCTCTGAGCCTCGCAGCCGCGGCCGAGCTCGAGCCCGAGCAGCTGATCGTGGTGGTCGGCCACGGCGCGGACCTGGTAGCGGCCGAGGCCAGGGCGCACTTCCCGGACGCGACCATCGTCGTGCAGGACTTCCAGGGCGGTACCGGTCACGCGGTCAGGACCGTGTTCGAGACCGTCGGAACGATCCGCGGCACGGTCGTGGTGACCTATGCCGATACGCCGCTGCTGCGCGGGAGCACACTGGCCAGGCTGGTCGCCAAGCGGGCCAGTTCGGGCGCGGCGGCGGCGGTGCTGACCACGCGGGCGCCCGACCCGGCCGGGTACGGACGGATCATCAGGGACGACAGCGGCCACTTCGTCGGCATCGTCGAGCACGCCGACGCGACCGACGAGCAGCGGGCGATCGACGAGATCAACTCCGGCATGTACGCGTTCGACGGCGATCTGCTCGCCGACGCGGTCAAGCGGGTCAGGACACAGAACGCCCAGGGCGAGGAGTACATCACCGACGCCGTGTCCGTCCTGCGCGGCGATGGTCATCCGGTGGCCACTGTCTCCTGCCCGGATTTCGACGAGGTGCAAGGAGTCAACGACCTTGCCCAGCTCGCCTACGTCAGCCGGGTATTGAATGCCCGGCTGCTCGAGGCGATGATGCGGGCCGGGGTGCGGATCGCCGACCCGGCGAGCACGTGGGTCGATATCGGCGTGGACCTGGCGCCCGCCGCCAGCATCGGACCCGGCACGCAGCTCCAGGGCGCGACCAGGGTCGCAGCGGGAGCGACTGTCGGACCTGGCTGCCTGCTGCGGGACACCGTGGTGGAAGCGGGTGCCACCGTGATCCAGTCGTTCTGCGAGTCCGCGGTCATCGGAGCCGGCGCGAGGGTGGGGCCGTTCGCCTATCTCGCGCCTGGGACGGTCGTCGCGGCTGGCGAGCGGACCAGCCCGGCTGAGCTCGGAGCGCGGAGCCCGAGCGGCGATTTAGCCGGGAGCTGCCTGGCCGGGCCCCAAGCCGGTGGCCATGGACCAGGCCGATGCAGTGAGTAACCGAGCAGCAGTGAGGAAAGTGCAGATCACGTGACGGGCGGTACCGAGTCAAGCGGCAAGAAGATGATGCTCTTCTCCGGCCGGGCTTTTCCTGAGCTCGGCCTTGAGATTGCTGACTACCTCGGCGTCGCGCCAACGCCGACGACCCTGTTCGACTTCGCCAACGGCGAGATCTTCGTGCGCTTCCTTGAGTCGGTCCGAGGCTGCGATGCCTTCGTGCTGCAGAGCCACACGGCGCCGATCAATCAGTGGATCATGGAGCAGCTGATCATGGTCGACGCGCTGAAGCGGGCGTCGGCGAACCGGATCACCGTGGTCGCGCCGTTCTTCGGCTATGCCAGGCAGGATAAGAAGAGCCGCGGTCGCGAGCCGATCTCGGCCAGGCTGATGGCTGACCTGTTCCGCGCCGCGGGCGCGCACCGGCTGATGGCCGTCGACCTGCACACCGCACAGATCCAGGGCTTCTTCGACGGTCCGGTCGACCATCTCTTCGCGCTGCCGACCCTGGCGTCCTACATCGAGGGCAAGCTCGACCTGTCCGAGGTCACCGTCGTGGCTCCGGACGCTGGCCGGGTCAGGGTCTGCGAGCGCTGGACCGACCGGCTCGGCTGCCCGCTGGCGATCATCCACAAGCGGCGCGATCCCGACGTCGCCAACCAGGTCAAGGTGCTCGAGGTGGTCGGCCAGGTGGCCGGGCGGACCTGCATCCTGGTGGACGACATGATCGACACAGGCTCCACCATCACCAACGCGGCCGAGATCCTCTTCGAGCAGGGTGCCGCCAGGGTGATCGTCACCGCCACGCACGGGGTGCTGTCTGGCCCGGCGGTCGACTTGCTGAAGAACTCGGCGATCAGCGAGGTCATCGTTACCAACACGGTGCCGATCGAGCCGGAGAAGCACTTCGATAAGCTGACCGTGCTGTCCATCGCGCCGCTCATCGCGCGGGCGATCACCGAAGTCTTCTCGGAGGGCTCGGTGACGAGCCTGTTCGACGGTCAGAGCTGACAGTGTCTGGTGACCTGGCCGAGCCGCCGGTGCGGTTCGGCTAGACTCTGTGCCACATCTGCCTGACAGGAGTACGACCGTGCCCGAGGTTCACATCGCCGCAACGCCGCGGACCGAGTTCGGCAAGGGTGCCGCTCGGCGAGAGCGCCGGGCCGCCCGCGTTCCTGCCGTCCTGTACGGCCACGGCACCGAGCCGAGGCACATCAGTCTCCCCGGCCACGACATCCTGCTGGCCCTGCGCACGGCCAACGTGCTGATCCGGCTCGATGGCCTGCCCGGCGGCAGCCAGCTGGCGCTGCCGAAGGCGGTGCAGCGGGACCCGATCAGGGGCTCCGTCGAGCACGTCGACCTCATCCTGGTCCGGCACGGCGAGAAGGTCACCGTCGACGTTCCGGTGACGGTGACCGGTGAGGTCGCCGCGGACGGCCTGCTCGACCAGCAGCTCGTGTCGATCTCGGTCGAGGCTGAGGCGACGCACATTCCGCCCGGGATCGAGGTCCACGTCGAGGACATGGCGGTCGGCGTCTCGGTCACCGCGGGCGACCTCGTGCTGCCTCGTGGCGTGACGCTGGCGGTCGAGCCCGATGTGCTCGTGCTGCATGTCATCGCGGCTCCGACCGCGGCTCAGATCGAGGCCGAGCTCGGCGAGGTGGCCGAGGCTGCCGAGGCGGCGCCGGCGCCGGCCGCGGCCGAGGGTGGTGCGGCGCAGGCCGCCGAGCCGGAGGCACCGTCCGAGTAGTGCGGGGCGGGCCGGGGAACGCCGATGGCCGATGAGCGCTGGCTGATCGTCGGCCTCGGCAATCCAGGGCCGCAGTACGCCGGTAACCGGCACAACGTCGGTTTCATGGTCGCCGATATCCTCGCGGTCCGGGCTGGGTCGGGCTTCCGGCGTGACCGCTCTCGGGTACAGGCCGCGACCGGGCGGCTGGCCAGTCTTCTGGTGATAATCGCCAAGCCGACCTCCTTCATGAATCTCTCCGGGGGACCAGTGGCAGCCGCGGCGAGCTTCTACAAGGTCCCGCCGGACCGCACGGTCGTGATCCACGACGAGCTCGACCTGCCGTTCGGGAGCATCAGGCTCAAGGTCGGCGGCGGTGACAATGGGCATAACGGCCTGCGCTCGGTGACCGCCTCCCTGCGGACGAGGGACTACTACCGGGTCAGGGTCGGTATCGGCCGTCCGCCGGGTCGTCAGGACCCGGCCGAGTTCGTGCTGAGGGATTTCAGCCCGGCCGAGCGGAAGGAACTGCCGCTGCTGCTCGAGCAGGCGGCCGACGCGGTCGACACGCTGCTCGGGCTGGGACTCGCGGCCGCACAGAATCAGGTGCACGCTCCCTGATCTGCTGTCGCGCTCGCCTAGGCGATAACGAGCAACAGCGGCCAGTTCGCGTCTGTTGCCATCCTGTGATCTGAATTACCGTCAAATACCTCTTTGCCTGGGCGACCAGCGTGTCTACTAAGAAGCGGTAAACACTTGGCAAACCGCGCCGCGTGGCCGGCCATCGGATCAGGTCGGCAGTCCAGCGTGGCCTACGGCAAGGCGTGGCCCGGTCCGGCGGGCGGAGGGAAGGCGCGGTGCTCGGCCAGCCTGCCGTCGGCGCCCCGGTACGCGGGCGCGGGGCTGACGAAGCCTCGGGCGCTGTCAGCGCGTCGGACTGGATGGCGGGCTACCTGCGCCGCGCCAGGAGCGCCGACCTTCTCTGCGGTCTCGCTGGCGGTCTGCTCGCCTACCTGATCAGGTTCGACGCCGGCGGCCACAGCGCACTCGGCTACCTGGCGATGAGCATGAGCCTGCCGTTTGCCTGGCTGGTCACGATCCTTATCGCGGGCGGTTATGACCCGCGCTTCATCGGCGTCGGAACCGACGAGTTCAGGCGGATTCTCAACGCGGGCGTCTTCCTGACCGCGACGGTGGCGATCGTGTCCTACGCCACCAAGACGGATCTGGCCAGGGGCTATGTAGTACTTGCGCTGCCAAGCGCCACCGTGTTCAATCTCGTCGCGCGGTTCAGGCTGCGCAAGCACCTGCACCGGATCCGCAGCCAGGGCGGCTGCATGCGCAAGGTCGTCGTTGTCGGCTATGCCCCGGTGATCGAGGACCTCGCGACCATGCTGCGGCGGGAGACCTATCACGGCCTGCGGGTGGTGGCGGCCTGCGTGGCCGGCGCCGGCGAGGCGACTGTCATCGCGGGTATTCCAGCCGTCCGCGGGCTCGACGACGTCCCCGAGGTCGTTCGCCGGTTCGAGGCTGACACCGTGGCCGTACTCGCGTGCCCGGAAATGGCGGGCAGCGCGCTGCGTCAGCTGGCGTGGGACCTGGAGAAGACAGGCACCGACCTTTGCGTGGCGCCCGCGCTGCTCGACGTGGCGGGGCCGAGGACGACGATCAGGCCGGTAGCCGGGCTCCCGCTGCTGCATATGGACCACCCGGAGTTCAGCGGAGCGAAGCTGCTCACCAAGTCGATCTTCGACAGGCTGATCTCGCTGGCCGCACTCGTGGCCGGAGCGCCGCTGCTGGCCACGATCGCCCTTGTCATCCGGCTCGATGACGGCGGACCCGTGCTGTTCAGGCAGACCAGGGTGGGCAAAGGCGGGCGGCCGTTCGAGGTCTGCAAGTTCCGAACCATGGTGCCGGACGCCGAGGCACGCAAGGCTGAACTCGCCGACCAGAACCAGATGCACGGTCCCTTGTTCAAGATCAGGGACGACCCGCGGATTACCAGGGCGGGGAGCTGGCTGCGCCGCTGGTCGCTCGACGAGCTGCCGCAGCTGCTGAATGTCCTGGCGGGCGAAATGTCGCTGGTCGGGCCGCGGCCGGCGCTGCCAGCCGAGGCAGCCAGGTATGGTGACCATGTGCGGCGCAGGCTGGCTGTCAAGCCAGGCATGACCGGCCTGTGGCAAGTGAACGGCAGGTCAGACCTTTCCTGGGACGAGGCCGTGCGCCTCGACCTGCGCTATGTGGAGAACTGGTCGCTCATGCTCGACCTGCAGATCTTGTGGAAGACCTGGGCGGCGGTCGCCCGTGGCGCGGGCGCATACTGATCCGCCCGGCCAGACAACGCCGTCCGGCCAGACAACCTAGCCCCCGACCTGGCTCGCGCCCGGCCCCCCGCCGGGCCGCTGCAGCCGGCACAACCTGGAGTGCACGTGGCCTTTCCCGCAGATGATCTCCTCGCTCGTGACCTGGCCGAGCAGGCCGGCGAGCGATTGCTGAAGCTGCGCGCTTCCGGCGCGACCGCTGACGACCTGCGAAAGGCCGGTGACCTGGGTTCGCAGGAGTTCCTCGCCGCCGAGCTCGCCCGGCTGCGCCCGGATGACGCCATCTTGTCCGAGGAAGCAGTCGACGACCTGGCCAGGCTGAACGCCGACCGGGTATGGATCATCGACCCGCTGGACGGCACCAGGGAGTTCGGCGAGGACGGCCGCGTCGACTGGGCCGTGCACGTCGCCCTCTGGGAGCGTGGCGAGCTGACGGCGGGCGCGGTCGCACTGCCCGCTCAGGGGAAGGTGCTGTCGACCGCCGAGCCCCCGCCAGGACCGGCTCCGATCGAGCCGGACGCGGCGCTGAGGCTGGTGGTAAGCCGGTCGCGTCCGCCGGAGTTCGTGCAGCTGCTCGCGACCGAGCTCGGCGCCGAGCTCGTGCCGCTCGGCTCGGCCGGGGCGAAGGCGTCGGCCGTGATCGTGGGCGACGTCGACGCCTACGTGCACAGCGGCGGCCAGTACGAATGGGACTCGGCCGCGCCGGTGGCCGTGGCCAGGTCAGCCGGACTGCACACCTCGAGGATTGACGGCTCAATTCTGGGCTACAACTCCGAGCAGCCATGGATGCCGGATATCCTGATCTGTCCCGTCCCGCTTGCGGACCGCCTGCTCGAAGCGATCAGTGCGGTGCAGCAGCACCACGAGTGAGGCCACGCCGGCCGACCTCAGGCCGGGCCGCAGAACGAGTAACCGGGAGTTCGCACAGATGACAGTGTCACGGTCCGACTATCAGCTCTCCCAGCTAGACGTGCTTGAGGCCGAGGCCATCCACGTGATGCGGGAGGTCGCCTCGGAATTCGAGCGGCCCGTGCTGCTCTTCTCCGGCGGCAAGGACTCGATCGTGATGCTCGCACTCGCCGAGCGCGCGTTCTGGCCGGCGCGGATTCCCTTCCCGGTCATGCACGTGGACACCGGGCACAACTTCGACGAGGTCATCGAGTTCCGGGACCGTCGCGTGTCCGAGCTCGGCGTCCGGCTGGTCATCGCCTCGGTGCAGGACTCGATCGACGCGGGCCGGGTTGCCGAGGAGACCGGCCGCTGGGCCAGCAGGAACAAGCTGCAGACCGTCACGCTGCTCGACGCGATCGCCGAGAACCGGTTCGACGCGGCATTTGGCGGCGCCCGGCGGGACGAGGAGCGGGCCAGGGCCAAGGAGCGGGTCTTCTCCTTCCGCGACGAGTTCGGCCAGTGGGACCCCAAGAACCAGCGGCCAGAGCTGTGGAGCCTGTACAACACCAGGATCCGCCGGGGTGAGCACATCAGGGTCTTCCCGCTGTCGAACTGGACTGAGCTCGACGTCTGGCACTACATCGCCAGGGAGGGCCTGGAGATCCCGCCGATCTACTTCGCGCACCGCCGGTCGGTGTTCGAGCGGGACGGCATCCTGCTCGCCGACCATCCGTTCGTGACCAGGGCCGATAGCGAGACCCCGGTCGAGACGATGGTCAGGTACCGCACGGTCGGCGACATCACCTGCACCGGAGCGGTCGAGTCCACGGCCACGACCCTGGACGAGGTGATCGCCGAGATCGGCGCGACCCGGATCACCGAGCGCGGCCAGACCCGCGCCGACGACCGCGCCAGCGAGGCCGCGATGGAGGACCGCAAGCGGGAGGGCTACTTCTGATGGGATCGCAGCCAGAGGGCACGGCAGGCCCGCAGGACAGCGCGCGGCAGGACGGCGGTTCACCAGCAGGGGGCGAGAGGGTCATGGACATACTGCGGCTGGCGACCGCCGGGTCGGTCGACGACGGCAAGTCGACGCTGATCGGGCGGCTGCTGTATGACTCGAAGGCGATCTTCGAGGATCAACTGGCCTCGGTGGAGCGGACGAGCAAGGAACGCGGCGAGGAATACACCAACCTGGCGCTGCTCACCGACGGCCTGCGGGCCGAGCGCGAGCAGGGCATCACGATCGATGTCGCCTACCGGTACTTCGCTACTCCCCGGCGGAAGTTCATCATCGCCGACACGCCCGGTCACGTCCAGTACACGCGGAACATGGTGACCGGCGCGTCCACGGCCGACCTGGCCGTCGTACTCGTCGACGCGCGGAACGGCCTGACGGAGCAGAGCAGGCGTCATGCCTTCCTGGCCACCCTGCTGCGCGTCCCGCACCTGGTGCTGGCGGTAAACAAGATGGACCTTGTCGACTACGACAACGCTGCCTTCGACCAGATCGTCGAGGATTTCACCGCCTTCTCCAGCAAGCTGGAGATCGCGGACCTGACCTTCATCCCGATCTCCGCGCTGCACGGCGACAATGTCGTCGAGCGCTCGCTGAACATGCCCTGGTACAACGGCCCCTCGCTGCTGCACCACCTGGAGCACGTGCACATCGCGTCGGACCGGAATCTGATCGATGTAAGGTTCCCCGTGCAGTACGTGATCAGGCCGCATCAGGCGACCGACCACGAACTGCACGACTACCGCGGCTACGCGGGCCAGGTCGCCGGCGGCGTGCTCAAGCCCGGCGACCCGGTGATGCACCTGCCATCCGGGCTTACCTCTACGATCAAGCGGATCGACACGGCCAAGGGCCCGGCCGACGAGGCCTACCCGCCCATGTCGGTGACACTGCTGCTCGACGACGACCTGGACATCTCCCGCGGTGACATGCTGTGCAGACCGCATAACCAGCCGCAGGCCACCCAGGACGTCCAGGCGATGGTGTGCTGGATGACCGACGCTCCCGCGCTGACTCCGGGCAGCCGGCTCGTCGTCAAGCACACGACGAGGACCGTCAAGGCCCTGGTCCGCGAGATCAGCTACCGGCTCGACGTCAATTCCCTGCACCGGGACGAATCGACCGAGCGACTCGGCCTCAACGAGATCGGCCGGGTCACCCTGCGGCTGACGCAGCCGATCTTCTGCGACCCCTACGCCAGGAACCGGATGACCGGCGGCCTGATCCTGATCGACGAGGCGACGAGCGCGACTGTCGGCGCCGCGATGATCACCGAGGCAGGCTAGCTCCGCACCGGAGCAACTGGCCGCAACCCGTCGGCCTGCCACCCCCCCGGGCGGCCCGTTGGGCCTGAGCGCGCGGTCGGGCATTCTCCGGCGTTCCTGTTCGCTCAGAAGTTACTATTGCGCAATGTTTCGTCCGCTTTCACGATGGGCCCTGGCTGGCGTCGTCGGCCTGATCGTGCTGTCGCTCGCCGGGTCGGCGGCGGCCCAGGAGGCGGCAGGCGCCTATGGACAGGCGGTCCCCCGGCTGCCGGGCGTCGAGCCGGCGACGGGCA
This sequence comes from Streptosporangiaceae bacterium, assembly GCA_036391385.1. GTDB lineage: Bacteria > Actinomycetota > Actinomycetes > Streptosporangiales > Streptosporangiaceae > Chersky-822. Next base: position 2,948 of record DASWAA010000589.1, on the reverse strand, counting down.
CTCCGGCCTTTCCGGCGGCTACTCACGCCGTGGAGCAGGTCCGCCAGCTTGTCCAGTGCGGCAAGACTATGTACGCGGTCGGAACCTTCTCGGTCGTGACCCAGGGTGGGCATACCTTTACCCGGCACAACGCGTTCAGTTTCTCCTCGACCGGGCCATTCACGTTGACTTCGTGGAATCCCGGCGTCAACGGCGTGGTCAACTCCATCGCCTTCAACTCAGGCCGCTGCGCCGACGCTTACATCGGCGGCAGCTTCACCGCGGTCGGCGGCAAGAAGGCGGTCAACCTTGCCGAGGTCAGCACCAGCGGGACCGGTGCGCTGGTCAGCGGCTTCCGGCACTTCGCCAATAAGCCGGTAGAGACCCTGGCCAGCTACCAGAACCACGTGCTCGCGGGCGGCTTCTTCACCTCGATCAACGGCAGCACCGCCGATCCCTACATGACCAGCCTGAACGCGGCGACGGGCGTTAATGACGGCCTGCTGGCCCTGCGGATCTCTGGCCGCATCACCTACCCAGGCGTGTCTGGCAACAATACAAAGGTCTTCAACCAGCAGATCAGCCATAGCGGCAAGCTCGATCTGGTAGAAGGTGACTTCGCCACCGTCGGCGGCAGGCGGCGGCAGCAGATCGTCATGCTCAACCTGGCCAGCAGGCCGACGGCGACCGTAACCGGGTGGACATCGCCGCGCTGGGATGGCAGCCGCGGCTACCCGCCGCACGGCTATTACTACAACTGCTTGGACCGCGAGCCGTTCTACATCAGGGCCGCCGCCTGGTCCCCGGACGACAGCACCATCTACCTGGCCAGCACGGGCTTGCGGCCGTGGAACTACCAGAATGGCTTCCCGCTGAAGGGGCTATGCGACGCGGCGGCAGCCTTCACGGCGAGCCAGACCGCGCCCACCCTGAAATGGATCAACTACACCGGCTGCGATTCGCTCTACTCCGTCGCCGCCGATGTGAGCGGAGCCTATTTCGGCGGTCACCAGCGGTACTCGCAGAATCCGGACGGCTGCAACACGCCCGGACCAGGCGCGATCGCCGATCCTGGTCTGGAAGGCCTCAACCCGTCGACCGGCGCAGTGCTGCTGAATTCCTCGAGTACTGCGCTCTACTCGCGCGGGCGCGGCCTGGGCGCCGACGACCTGCTGATCACCTCGGCCGGGCTCTGGATCGCCAGCGACAACTACGCTGGCACAGATACCTGCGACACGGTCGCGAACCACTCCGGCATCTGCTTCCTTCCCTACGGGCCCTAGGACGGCCGGAAATGGTCCGGGTCATCTATCTCGGCGGGCTTGGCCGAAGCGGAAGCACCCTGCTCGAGCGGCTGCTCGCAGAGCTGCCAGGCGTCCGTGCCTGCGGTGAGGTCGTGCACCTATGGCACCGCGGCATCACCGAGAACGAGCGCTGCGGGTGCGGCCGGGACTTCGGCAGCTGTGACTTCTGGTCGCAGGTGGGCGCGGCCGCCTTCGGCGGCTGGGACAAGGTCAGCCTGGACCGGCTCGCCAGGCTCAGGGAGTCCGTCGACCGGACCCGCTACGTCCCGCTCCTGGCAGGCCCGGTGCTGCCCGCGGCGATGCGCCGCGACCTCGCCGAGTACACCAGCTACTACCTCCGCGTCTACCAGGCCGTCGCGCAGGTCAGCGGCTGCTCCACCGTCGTTGACTCCAGCAAGCACGCGTCGCTTGCCTTTTGTCTCAGCCGGTGCCGTGAGCTTGACCTGCGCGTGATCCACCTGGTCAGGGACAGCCGCGCCGTCGCGTTCTCCTGGACGACCCGGGTGGCACGGCCAGAGGCCAGCGCCGAGAGCTACATGACCACCTACCGGCCGGCGGCGGCCGCGGCGCACTGGAACGCGCAGAACGGAGCGCTGCACCTGCTCGCCCGTAGCGGGACCCCGGTGCTCAGAGTCCGATACGAAGACCTGGCCGAATCCCCTGAGGCAACGCTGTCCGAGCTGGCGCGATTCGCCGGGCTGCCATCGCCCGGCCTGGGCCCTGCGTTCAGCGGCGCTGGTGACACCCACTCGGTCATGCTGGGCACGGCGCACACGGTCTCGGGAAATCCGATGCGGTTCTCCGCGGGCCCCACCACAATCCGCAGGGACGAGCGGTGGCGGACCGCGATGCCCGAGTCGCAACGGCGCGCGGTTACCGCGCTGACACTGCCGCTGCTCGTCAGGTACGGCTACGGCCGGCGGCCGGCATGACGACGTGGCCGACCGTAGCCGTGGTCGTGCCAACGCACGATCGGCCCGTCCAGCTGAGGCAGGCGCTAGCTGCTGTGCTCGCCCAGGACTACCCGGGTCAGGTGCGGGTGGTCGTGGTCTTCGACGGAAGTCCTGTCGATGCCAGCCTGGCGCAGCCGGACCTGGTGCGGGTGCTCGCCAACGACCGCGCAGCGGGTCTGGCAGGCGCGCGCAACTGCGGCATCCTGGCGGCCGATACCGACCTCGTGGCCTTCTGCGATGACGACGACCTGTGGCTTCCTGGCAAGCTGCGGACCCAGGTGACCGCGCTCGAGGCGCGGCCGGATGCCGAGTTCGCCAGCTGCGGCATCGCCGTGCGGTTCGAGGGCAGGCTCACTCCCCGGCTGGCTGACCAGGACGAGGTGACCCACGGCGACCTGATCCGCTCCCGGATGGTCATGGTGCACTCGTCGACCTACCTGATCCGCAGGGAGGCCCTGCTCGACGGGATCGGACTGGTTGAGGAGAGCATCCCCGGCGGCCAGAACGAGGACTGGGACCTGGCGCTGCGAGCAGCCAGGCGACATCCGATCGTGCATGTCGATCAGCCGCTGGTCGAGGTCGCGTGGGGGGCCGGATCGCACTACGCGCGGCAATGGGAGACGAAGGCGACCAGCCTGCTCTGGATGCTGGACCGGCATCGCGACATCGCGACGAGCAGAACCGGAGCCGCTCGGGTTTACGCACAGCTCGC
>DASWAA010000588.1:0-19799 GCA_036391385.1 Streptosporangiaceae bacterium | reverse complement strand
TCGACATAGCTGGCGAGCACCGCGAGCGGGGTGCCGACCTGAACCTTGCGAGCGAACTTCAGCGGCGAGCCCATGTCGGCGCTGATCACTTCGGCGACGCGGTCGGCCCGGGCCTCGAGCAGCTGCCGCGCGGCGTCGAGCCGCTGGGCCCGCTCGGCGACCGGGGTGACCGACCAGCTGACGAAGGCCGAGCGCGCCGCCTGGACGGCGGCATCCACGTCCGCCTCATGACCAGCGGGCACGCGGTCGATGACGGCCTGATTCGCCGGGTTGACGACGTCAATACCGCCGTGACCGGCCGAAGGCACCCACCCGCCGTTGATGTAATTGCTGCGCATCGGGTCATTCTCCCGCATCGCCGCCCCGTCATCGATCTCCCGCGAACTCGTCTGGGCGCATCGGTCGCTAAGTGCCCGCCAGCGGAAATGCTCGTAATCCCTTGACGCCATTTCATTTCGTGATACAACGCTCTCGTTATGTAATCGTCCTTGGTCACTACGCGTGGCAAGGGGGCCCTGTGCGGCATTCCCGACCACGGCGCTCCGCCCTGAGCGGATCGCTGCTGCACCGTTCGCGCCGAGCCTCGGGCTCGCCGGCTTCGGATCAGTCAGTCGCCTGGCGTGAGCCACCACGGTCGTCGCTGGACCGCGCACTCCGGCTGATCATGGCGGGCGGGACGGTGGCCGCCGGGCTCTGCCTCGTCCTCGGCTTCGTCGCACTGATCGCCACGCAGGACAGGGAAAACGCGGCAGGGTCCCGGGTGGCCGAAAGCACAGCTAGCCACGACCAGCCGAACGGCAACGTATTCGGCCAGGCCGACGGCCTGGTCGCGGGCCACACCATCAGGCTCATCCGCGGCGACGGAACGGGAAGGAACGCGACGTTCTCGATCAGCCGGAAGGGAGTGTGGGGCCTTGCCTGGAGTTTTTCTTGCCCGGCACGCCAGCACGGCACGTTCGTGCTGAACGAGGACAACACCGACAGCGATTACGACCAGCAGGTCGACAGCTCGGGGCCGTCCGGGCATGGGCTGATCTGGAGCAGCGGGGACTCAGGCGACCACTACGTCACCGTCGACTCAGGCTGCTCCTGGTCGGTCCGGATCGTGCTGCCGCGCCGCCGGTCCAGGGCATCCTCATCGCCCCGGCCAGACTCGCCACCAGACTCCAAGTCCGGAAACGGGGATCAGAACGGGTCTGGTGACGGTCAGCACGGCAGTTCTGGCGGCGGACAGCAGCAGGGCTCGCACCCGCATCATTCGCCGGGCCCGGGCCCGCACCCGAACCCGAACCCGTCGCAAAAGACCACGCACCCGGGGCAGGCGAACCTCAGTCGAAGATCGGTGGTGTAAGCCGACTCCGCTTGAGCTCGTAGAAGCCAGGCGTCGACAGGCAGAGCAGTACGCCGTCCCACAGCTTGCCCGCCTGCTCTCCACGCGGGATCGGCGTGATCACCGGGCCGAAGATAGACGCGCCGTTGACCGAGATCACCGGGGTACCGACCTCCAGGCCGACTCGGTCGATGCCGTCCTTGTGGGAGGCCCGGACGGCCTCGTCGTACTCGGTCGAGTCCATCGCACCGGCCAGATCAGCCGGCAGGCCAGCCTCGGTGAGCGCGGCCTCGATGGTGGCACGCTCCCGCTCGGCCTTCTCGTTATGGAACCTGGTGCCGATGGCGGTATAGAGCGGCAGCAGATACTCGGAGCCGAACTTCTCCTCCGCGGCGACGCAGACCCGCACCGGACCCCAGGCCTTCTCCAGGCCCTTCCGGTAGTCCTCGGACAGGTCCTCGCGGCCCTCGTTCAGTACGGCCAGGCTCATCACGTGCCAGACCGGCGTGATCGGCCGGACTTGCTGCACCTCGAGCATCCACCGTGAGGTGATCCAGGCCCACGGGCAGAGCGGGTCGAACCAGAAATCGACTTGCGCTGACGGCTGTTCCGTCACAACATCTCCTCCGCGACTCTCGCCTATGCGAACCCCACCCCGCACGGGTCAACTCAGCGAACCGGTGCGGCATTCCGCGCAGGCGCCGTGAAATCATGCTCTGGGGGTCCGGGCCGGATGATGAGGGGAACGAACATGACCAGCAATCTGACCCGCGACGAGGCAAGCGAGCGCGCCAGGCTCCTGCGCGTCGAGTCCTATCAGGTCAGCCTCGACCTGACCGGCGGGGAAACGACCTTCGGCTCGCTGACCACGGTCCGCTTCTCGTGCGTGGGCCCGGGAGAGGGCTCGTTCATCAACCTGACGGCACCGGAAGTCAGCGAGATCGTGCTGAACGGGCAACAGCTACCGCTGACGGCGTTCGACGGGGACCGCATCACTCTGACCGGGCTGGTAGCCGCCAACGAGCTGACCGTGCGCGCGCGGTGCGCCTACTCCCGGAGCGGCGAGGGCCTGCACAGGTTCACCGACCCGGCCGACAAGAGCGTCTATCTCTACTCCGACCTGGAGACCTTCGACGCGCACCGGATCTACGCCTGCTTCGACCAGCCCGACCTCAAGGCGACCTTCGAGCTCGCGGTGCTCTGCCCCGACACCTGGCAGGTCATCTCGAACATGGCCCCGGATGTGGCCAGCGAGCCAGCGGGCCCCGGCGTGCGGCGCTGGCACTTCCCGCCCACGCCGGTGATGCCGACCTACATCACGCACGTCTCGGCCGGCCCGTACCACTGCGTGCGCGGCGAGCACGACGGCATACCGCTGGGCATCTACTGCAGGCAGTCGCTGGCCAGCTACCTCGATCCGGACGACATCTTCGAGGTCACCGGGCAGGGATTCGACTATTTCCACGCCGCGTTCGGCGTGCGGTACCCGTTCGGCAAGTACGACCAGCTCTTCGTGCCGGAGTACAAGGCCGGGGCGATGGAGAACGCCGGCGCGGTGACGTTCCTGGAGGACTACATCTTCCGGTCCCGGGTCACTGACGCCCGGTACGAGGCCAGGGCCGAGACGATCCTGCACGAGATGGCGCACATGTGGTTCGGCGACCTGGTGACCATGCGGTGGTGGGACGACCTGTGGCTGAACGAGTCGTTCGCGTCCTGGGCGAGCCTGGCGGCGCAGAGCGCGGCGACCAGGTGGCGCGACGCCTGGACCACGTTCACCCAGGTCTGGAAGGCGTGGGCGTACCGGCAGGACCAGCTTCCGTCCACGCACCCGATCGCTGCCGACATGGCCGACATCGCGGCCGTCGAGGTCAACTTCGACGGCATCACCTATGCCAAGGGCGCGGCCGTGCTCAAGCAGCTTGTCGCCTACGTCGGCACCGAGAACTTCCTGGCCGGGGTCCGCGCCTACTTCGGCAAGCACGCCTGGGGGAACGCGTCGCTTGCCGACCTGCTCGACGCCCTGGAGCACGCATCGGGGCGGCAGCTCGCCGGCTGGTCCAAGGCCTGGCTGGAGACCGCGGGCGTGAACACCCTGCGGCCGCTGTACCAGACCGGCTCCGACGGCACGTTCACCGAATTCACGGTCACGCAGGAGGCGCCGGACGAGCACCCGGTGCTGCGGCCGCACCGGATCGCCATCGGCCTGTACGACCGCGGCGCGTCGGGCCTCACCCGGCGCCGCCGGGTCGAGGTGGACGTGCACGGTGAGCGCACCCCGGTGCCCGAACTGATCGGCGAGCGGCTGCCCGACCTGGTGCTCGTCAACGACGACGACCTGACCTTCGCCAAGGTCCGCCTGGACGAGCACTCGATGCGCACCCTGATCGGCGCGATCGGAGAATTCACGCAGACACTGCCGGCGGCCCTGTGCTGGGCGGCGGCGTGGGACATGTGCAGGGACGCCGAACTCCCGGCCAGGGACTATGTCGCGCTGGTGCTGTCAGGCGTCCGGTCGATTAGCCAGGCCAGCGTGCTGCAGGCCGTACTGCAGCAGGCCGTGCTCGCCGTGCGCCAGTACGCCGATCCCGGCTGGCGCCAGACCGGGCTCGACCTGCTCGCCGGCGCGCTGCGCGACCTGCTCTACGAAGCCGGGCCCGGATCGGACCGCCAGCTCACCTGCGCCCAGGTGCTCGCATCGGTCGCTACCTCGGCGACCGACCTCGGGCTGCTCGCCGGGCTGCTCGACGGCTCGGTCGTGATCGACGGCCTCGTCGTAGACACCGACCTGCGCTGGACACTGCTGCGCCGCCTGGTCAGCCGCGGCGTCGCCGGGCCCGAGGAGATCGAGGCCGAGCACGACCGGGATCAGACTGACGCCGGAGAGCGGTACGCGCAGTCCTGCCTGGCAGCGATCCCCGATCCGCGGGCCAAGCAAGAGGCGTGGGCCAGGATCGTCTCCGGCGAGCTCCCCAATGCCACGTTCCGCGCCGCACTCGGCGGATTCAGCGCCGCCGACCAGGAGGAGCTACTGGCCCCGTTCGCCACGAAGTTCTTCGACGTGGTCGCCGGGATCTGGCGCGACTGGGGCAGCGACATGGCACAGCACTTCGCCACCTATGGCTACCCGAAGACGGTCGTCACGCAGGACGCCGTCGACGCCGCGGCGGAGTACCTGGCCAGGGCTGAATCGCCGGCGCCGTTGCGGCGGCTGCTGAGCGAGGGCCGCGACGACGTGGCCAGGGCGCTGCGCTGCAGGGAGCGTGACGCCCAGGCGGCCTAAGCCGACGCGACGGCGCTGGCGACGGCGCGAACAAGGTCGATGTCGGGCAGGTCCTCGACTAGCACCGCCTTGCCCTCGCCGTCGCACAAAGGCACCCGCCAGTTCGGGTACTCGCGCGAGGTCCCCGGGATGTTCTGGGTGCGGCGCTCGCCGACTGCGTCAGCCAGTGCGACGCCGACCAGGGTGGCGGGGGTTCGCGCCAGGTAGCCGTAGAGCGCGACGGTGTACTCCGCGGGGGTCGGCCGCTGGCCAGGGCGCAGCAGGCCCTCAGCCACGAGGGCGGTCTGCCAGGCGGACAGCGACTGCTCCGCGGCCATGCGTTCTGCTTCCGGGTCTGTCAGCAGGCCGAGCCTGGCGCGCACGGTCACCTGGTCGCCGGTGACGAAGCCGGAGACCGGCGGGACGTCATGGGTGCCGACCGTGGCCATGCAGTCGCGCCGCCAGTGCTCAGGGCGCAACGGCGAGCCGTCGGCCTCGCGGGCGAACCACAGCATCTCGGTGCCGAGGACGTGCTGGCTGGCCAGGTACGCGCGAATCCACGGGTCGACGGTGCCGAGATCCTCGCCGATCGCCAGCGCCCCGGCCCGCGCCGCCTCCCGCGTCAGCGCGCCGACCATGAGCCGGTGGTCATAGCTGACGTAAGCGCCGCGATCGGGGCTCATTCCGTCAGGCACCCACCACAGCCGCATCAAGCCCATGACGTGGTCGGCGCGCAGGCCGCCGGCATGCCGGAAGCTGACGCGGAGCAGGTCGGCTAGCGGCCGTGCCCGCAACGCGGCGAGCCGCTGCGGGTGCCACGGCGGCTGCGCCCAGTCCTGGCCGCGCTGGTTGAAGCCGTCTGGCGGTGCTCCCACGCTCATCCCGCGCACCAGCAGGTCCTGGTGCGCCCACGCGTCCGCACCGCCCGGATGAACTCCCACCGCGAGGTCGCCGATCACGCCGATGGCCATCCCGGCGGCGCGGGCGGCCCGCTGCGCCTCCGCGAGCTGCTCGTCGACCAGCCACTGCAGCCAGGAGTGAAACTCGGCCCGGTCGGCGAGCGGCCCGCCCGCCTCGCTCAGCCTCGCCGCGCGGCGGGGGTCGGCGAGCTCGGCTGGCCAGTCGCGCCAGTCCGGCCCGTGCAGCTCGGCGAGCGCGCACCAGGTCGCCCAGCTCGCCAGCTCGTGGCCCTCACGCTGGCAGAACCTCCGGTAAGCGGCCTCGCGCTGGCCGCTGCGCCTGACCCGGTGAATCAGCTCGAGCGCACCGCGCTTCGCCGTCCAGACCTGGTCCCGGTCGATCAGGTCGGGCGTGACGTTCGTGGCCCGCAGCGGATCGGCGAGGTCGTAGACGTACTGCAGCTGGGTGGACGTCAGGCGCTGATACTCGGCGACGTCCTCGATCCGCAGGTAGAGCGGGCTGGTGTACCGGCGGCTCATCGGAAGGTACGGGGAGTCGCTCACCGGGACGGTCGGCTCGGCCGCGTGCAGCGGGTTGATCAGGATGAAGTCGGCACCGTGGTGAGCGGCCGACCAGCGCGCGAGGTCGGCGAGGTCGCGCAGGTCGCCGTGGCCCCAGGAGCGGCGCGACCGGACCGAGTAGAGCTGGACGGTGAAACCCCATCGCCGCCGGTCCGGCAGGGCTGGCAAGGCAGCCGGGCTGCCCGTTGCCGATGTAGTCGCGCCGATCCCGGCATCAGCTGTCGCTGGCGCGAAGTCCGCAGGATCGCCGAGCACGTCGATGATCGCTGCCAGGGTCCTGGCCGGAACGTGCACTGTCCGCTTCCGCCAGTCCAGATAGCTGGCCGCCACGCCGAGCGCCTCGGCTCGCCTGCTCAGCGCGCGGTCGGTCATCCCCTAATGATGTCCCCGGCAGCGGACGGCATGCGTTTCCCAGGCCGGCATGCCATTGACGCCCGGCCATCGGCCACTACTATGTAGTGCATGGTAGCTGGCGAGGCCGGGAACCTGGTGGCGCAGATGCGGCGGGGAGTGCTGCCGTACTGCGTCCTGGCCATGCTGCGAGACCAGGAGCGTTACGGCTTCGAGCTGGTGCACTCGCTAGGCAGCGTGGACGGCCTGGTCACCGGCGAGGGGACGATCTATCCCCTGCTCTCCAGGCTTCGCCGGCAGGGCCTGGTGGAGACGAGCTGGCGCGAGTCGGCGTCTGGGCCGCCGCGCCGGTACTACCGGCTCGCCCCGGCAGGCCGCAACGCCCTGGACGAGTTCGCTGGCTCATGGCGCCGGCTGCGGGAGAGCGTCGACGGGCTGCTAGCCCCGACCGGGCCAGGCCGGGCCGAGGCAGCCAGGGAAACTGAACAGGAGTGACGCGGTGAGCGGAAACGGCGACCAGCTTGTGGCGGACTACCTGCGGCGGCTCGCGAGCGCGGCGAGCGGCTTGCCTGACGACCGGCGCAACGAACTGCTTGAGGAGATTTCCGCGCACATCGCGGAAGCGCGGGCGAGCGCCGACCTCGGCGACGCAGGCATCCGCGACGTGCTGGACAGGCTTGGCGATCCGGCCGCGATCGTCATGGCGGCCGGGCCTGTGGCTGCTAGCCCTGGCCAGCGGCCAGCGAGCGACCGGGCCGGAGCGTTCGAGATCGTCGCGGTCCTGTTCTTGCTCGTCGGCGGACTCGTGTTCCCGCTCGTCGGCTGGGTCGTCGGCGTTGTCCTGCTCTGGGCGTCCAGCCGCTGGCAGACGAAGGACAAAGTGCTCGGTACCTTGATCTGGCCCGGCGGCCTGCTCGCGCCGCTGGTCGTGTTCTTCCTCGCCTCGATGCCCATTAGCGCGCAGGTCTGCACTGCTGGCGGGAGTTCGAACGGCCAGACGTTCAGCAACTGCACCGGGCCCGCCATCGCGCCCTGGTTCGCCATCACGATCTTCTCCGGCGCGCTAGCCGCTGCGATTGCCGGGCCGATCCTGATGGCGATCAGGCTGCTGCGGCAGGCTCGCCGGGCGCCGGTTCCGGCCGGTGACGGTGGTCAGCCAGTGACGTACGCGCCGGCCTAGCCGCCTGGCAGGATCGACGAGTGGATGCGGCGTTTATACCCGGGACGGAACTCGCGCGGCGGTACTACGCGGAGGTTGTCCGGCCACTGCTTGACCGGCACGTGCCGGGGCTGGCGCACTCCGCCGGGCTGATCGGGCCGGGATCAGAGGTGCTCGGATTCGACTCGCCAAGATCAGCGGACCACAACTGGGGACCGCGCTGCCAGGTGTTCGTCGGGCCGGGCGACGCCGGCCGCGCGCCGGATATCAGCGCGATGCTGGCCGTGCGGCTGCCTGAGGCCTTCCTCGGCTGGCCGACCAGGTTCCCCGACGTGACGGCACCCGGATCACCGGTGCGGCACTGGGTAGGGATCGCCGAGCTTGGCGACTGGCTAGCCGGGCGACTGGGCTTCGACCCGCGCCAGGGCGTGACCGCACTTGACTGGCTGTCTGCTCCCGCGCAGCTGCTCGCCGAGGTGACCAGCGGTGCGTTGTTCCACGACGGGCTCTCTGCCGCGGCGGATGGCGGGCTTGCCACGGCGAGGGCAGCCCTGGCCTGGTACCCCGACGACATCTGGCGGTACGTGCTCGCCTGCCAGTGGCAGCGGATCGCTCAGGAGGAGGCCTTCCCCGGGCGCTGCGCGGAGGCGGGGGACGACCTCGGCTCGGCGATGGTGACCGCGCGGCTGGTCCGGGACCTGATGCGGCTCGCGCTGCTGATGAATCGCCGCTACCCCCCGTACAGCAAATGGCTCGGCACGGCGTTTGCCCGGCTGCCGGGATCGGCCGAGCTACTGCCCGCGCTGAGTGCCGCGCTGGCCGCGACTGCGTGGCCCGGCCGGGAACGGCACCTGTGCGCGGCCTACGAGACGATGGCACGGCGGCACAACGAGCTAGCACTGACCGAGCCGGTCGACGTCTCGACCAGGCCGTACTATGACCGGCCTTACCTCGTTATCGACGCCGGGCGCTTCGTTGCTCCCTTGCGAGACTCGATCAGGGGGGACGAGATTCGCCGGCTGCCGCTGACTGGCGCGATAGACCAGTTCGTCGACAGCACCGATGCCCTCAGCCAGCCCAGCCTGACCCGGACGACGATTTCGTTCATCCACAGCCCTAGCCGGAGTTATCCACAGGCTCGCGGCACCGAGTAGGCAAGCCGTTCAGGCCAGACCACCATGGACGGCATGACTGCACCGAGACTGCCTGAACCTCTCGACAGGCTGGCCCAGATCCAGCGCGGAATTCTGACCACCGGCCAGCTGCGCAGGGGTGGCGTGAACCGCGATGTGCTCAGATCGAGGCTGCGCAGCGGGCACTGGCAGCAGTTGCATCGGAGCGTCTACGCGACCTTCACCGGCGAGCCCTCCCGCGAGGCGACCTTATGGGCCTGCGTGCTGCGAGCGGGCCGAGGTGCCGTGCTCAGCTACTACACGGCAGCCGAGCTCCATGGCCTCATCGACTGGCGGAGCACGCGGGTTCACGTCACGATTCCCGAGTCGCGCAGGATCATGCCGATCAGCGGAGTCGTGCTGCACGTCGAAGGGCGCGCCGAGCAGGCCGCTCATCCGACGCAACTGCCGCCTCGCACGAAGGTCGAGGAGACTGTGCTCGACCTGACCCAGGTGGCGGGCTCGGCCGAGGATGCGTGCGCATGGATCGCGCGCGGTCTCGGTCGGCGGCTCACGACGCAGGCGAAGCTCAGGTCGGCGCTGGACTGCCGACGCAGAGTGCGGTTCCGCGCGGAGATCGCCCAGATGCTCTCGCCCGATTGGGCAGGCATCCACTCCGCCCTGGAATGGCGCTACGTAAAGTGGGTCGAGGAGCCACATGGCCTGCCGTCCGGTAAGCACCAGGTCCGGGTCGCGCGTGACGGCCGCAGCGAGTACCGCGACGTTCTCTACGACGAATACGCGCTGTGCGTCGAGCTCGACGGTCGCGCCGCGCACCCCGGAGATACGCGCTGGGACGATGTCCGACGTGACAATGCCGCAGCCGCGCAGGGCGTTATGACGTTGCGCTATGGCTCGGATGATCTGGGGCTCCGCGCGTGCGAGGTCGCCGACCAGGTCTATCGGGCGCTCAGCCGGACCGGACCGGTTAGGGCTCGGCCATGTTCCCCGGGCTGCCCGGTCGGCCGGAACCGCTGAGACGATCTCGCCCGCCCGGGTCTTCGGGCGACCGCAGGCCGCCGAGACGTGGCCGACGGCGACTAGCCCGAAGACAAGGCAATCAACGCGAAGACAAAAGGGCAACCCGTAGAGAAAGGCGTCACCGGTGACGCAAACTCTTCGGCTAAAGGCTGCCCGACCTCGAGTGCCCCGGTCAGGCGGAACTTTTCCTTAGTCTGCCGACCCGCGGCCGGCGGCCGCCGGTCGGGCCACAACTGGGACAGTCCGACTGCAAGTAGCCCCAGACTCAACCCCGGACTGGACCAGGAAATGGAGGCCCCGGACTGGACCGGGGCGCCCGGACTGGACCGGGTGCCCAGACTGGACCGGCGCGCCCGGACTGGACCGGCGCGCCCGGACTGGACCGGCGCGCCTGGACTGGACCGGGTGCCCAGACTGGACCCCAGCTCCAGAGTGGGCCCCAGACCAGACCCAGGCTCTTGCGCGAGCCCTATGCAGCCATTAACCCGAAGACAAAAGGGCAACCCGTAGAGAAAGGCGTCACCGGTGACGCAAACTCTTCGGCTAAGTCGGCGCCCCCCCGGCCAAAGCGCGCAGCGTGACTCAGCGGGCGGATTCCCCGGCCATCCAGCCAGCCGGCCAGCCAGCCCGCCAGCCAGCCACAACTTCCGCGAGCGCTCGCCGCGAAAAGGGCGCAGGCCGTCCGCCCGCGTGTCCCGCCGCCAGTCCCGTCAGGGTCGCGCTGCCTTGGAGCGGCGCGAGCGGTAGGCGGCTACGTGCACGCGGTTGCCGCAGGTCCGGCTGTCGCAGTAGCGCCGGGAATGGTTCCTGGAGAGGTCTATGAAGACCAGCTGGCATTGCGGCGAGGCACACGTACGGACCCGATCCGCCGCCCCTGAGACCACGAGCTCGGCCAGGGCCATGGCGCAATGCGCAACGATCCGGTCAGCGATTGGCGCATCAGCCCGCGACACGTGAATGTGCGGCCCTCGTCCGTCATGCGCCACGATCCGCGGTTCCGCTCCAGTCTCGGCGAGCAGGCTGTTGAGCTCGCGGATCGCTGTCGGCTCGTCGCCGGCCTCGCAGGCTCGGGCGACTGAATCGAGCCGCCCGCGCAGCTCGCGTAGCCGGGCCACGTCGCTGGTCCTGGCGGCGGCCAGGTTCTCGACCCGATGCCGCCGGGCGAAGCTCACCACGTCAGCCAGGCTCGTGATTTTCTCCGCCACGGCCGCACCTCCGCCTGCGGCTGCCACCGCGCCTCCCGACACCGCGACCGCGGACCCTGCCGCAGGCGATGCCGTCCGTCCCGAGTTGATCAGGTCGACGCACTGGGCCAGCGCCTCAAGCTGGTCAGGCCCGAATCCCATGCTGCTTCCTCACCGGCCTGCGGGTAGCCTGTTCACGTGACAGCACCGTACTCGAATACGGTCCTTACCGACAACGACGGCACCGCCAGCCCCGGTGCCGTCGGCTTGCTGCCCGGGCGACCTGTAATGCTCGCTGCTCTTGGCGCGGCGACGATCTCGTCGTCCGCGGTCCTGGTCGTGCTCTCGCATGCGAGCGCGGCCGGGACGTCGTTCTACCGCACGGCGATCGCGCTACCGCTTCTTGCGGTCCTCGCGGCGTTCGAACAGCGCAGGCTCGGGCCGCGCACACCCGCCCAGCGGGTCAGGGCGGCGGTTGCCGGCGTGTTCCTCGCCGTCGACCTGATCCTGTGGCGATACGCGATCGCTGACGTCGGCGCCGGGGTAGCCACGGTTCTGGGCAACCTGCAGGTACTGTTCGTCGCTGGCATCGCCTGGGTGGCGTGGCGAGAGCGGCCAGGCCGTGCCGTGCTGATCGCGCTGCCGGTGGTCATGCTGGGCGTGGTGCTTGTGTCAGGCCTGGTCGGCCGCTCGGAGGGCGGCCTGCAGCACCCGCACCCGGTGGCCGGCATCTGGTACGGCGTAGGGACGTCCATGGCCTACGCCGGCTTCCTGCTGATCTTGCGCCGCTCGTCGGCGGGCTCGGTTCATGTCGCCGGACCGGTAGCCGACGCGACCGGCGGCGCCGCGCTCACCTCCCTGGCCTACGGTGCCGTCTTCGGCGGCCTTGCCCTGCATCCGATCTGGCCCGCGATCGGCTGGCTGGCCCTGCTCGCGCTGCTCAGCCAGACCGCCGGCTGGCTTCTCATCACCTCGTCACTGCCGCGCCTGCCGGCGGCGGTTTCCTCGCTCATGCTGCTGCTGCAGCCCGGCGCCGCGCTGGCACTCGCGGCCGTCGTGCTAAGCCAGCGGCCGACGCCGTTGCAGATTCTCGGCGCCGTCCTGACCTGCGGCGGTGCGCTCGCAGCTAGCCTGGCGGCCACGCGCGGCGCCGGTGCCGCGGCTGCCGCGACCGCGCGGACGGGGCCCGCCGGCGCTGCCGCCAGCCAGGCGACCGATCCGGCCGCCAGGGCGGCCGCGCCCCCGGCGCCGGAACCCGGGGCGGCCGAAGCCGCCGGCTAACCCGCCGCGCCTACACCGTCGATGACGCATGGGTCTGCCTATGACGACCTCGATGGCACGAAAGCCGGCCTAGTCTCTGGCCGGACGGGACGCGATCGCCCGGCCGAGCCATAGTCCGGCCAGGGCCTGAACTACGCTCACGGCGAGCGTGAGCCCGATCGCGGCAGCTGCGAACGCGGGCAGGCCGGCGAGCGCTGCGATCGTCCTGGCCGTCGCGCCGACCGGGTGACCTCGCAGCGTCGTCACCCACAGCGCGATCCCCCAGCCCAGCGCAGCGACCAGGACCATGGCGGGCACGGTCACCCGCAGGCGCCAGCCGCCCCATCGCATCGCCACCCCGGTCACGACCCCGACCACGAACGGCATGAACCAGACCCCGAACGCCGCTGCCACTGCGATCACCGCCATGCCGACGACGCCAGCCAGGATCCAGGCGGACGCCGGGCCAGCGTGCTGGGGCCGGGCGAACGACGGCCGGAACGGCCGTGGCGGCTCGGGTCGCGCGACGCCAAGCGGACCCAGGCTGCCGAGCCGGTACGAGCCCCGCTTGCCGAGCCTGTCCACCTCTGACTTGCCGACCAGCCGGGTCATGGCTGCAGCCCCCATCGGACCGAGCCAGCGGCCGCAGCGGCCTGGGTGCCTGCCGGGGGCATCGGCAGGTATCCGCCGCCCCACCAGCGGGCGATCAGGTTCTCGTACCAGGGCGAGCCCGGGTTCTCGCTCTGGCCGCCCGGGTAGATGGCTTCGGCGACGAGGCCGGCACCGGCACCGGCATTCCCGTGCCTGGAGTGAGGAGTACGCCCGGTCCAGCCGACGATCATCCGCCAGCCCGGGCCGTCGCTCGACACCGGCAGCCCGTAGGACGCACTGACCGTCCACGAGTCACCGCCGGACGCCCTCGGGCCGTAGCCAAGCGCCGCGGCCCCGGTGAGCGACGGAAGCAGCGCGGAATGCAGCTTCCCCCAGGTCCATCCCGGCGGGCCGCCACCTAGCCGCGCGTGCAGACTGGCCACGGCCCGGCGGAACGCTATCCGCATCACCGACTCCGCCGTCCTGTGCGGGCCGCCTGGCGGGGTGAGCGCGGGATTGGCCGGGTCGGCCAGCGTCCAGTGCTCGAGCACCTGGACCAGGCTGAACTGGTCCGCCGAGATCGCCAGTCCCGCCCGGTCGAGCCGGACCGGCACGCCTGCCGAGCTCCACCACGGACCGAAGGTCGCGGACAGGTACTCCGACCAGAAGCTCCACCAGATCGCGGCCGCGGCGGAGTCCTGAGTCATGGTGTAGTTCCAGCTGTGCAGCAGCATCGCCGCCTCGCCCTGGCGCTGGGTGAGCCTGACGTGGCGCAGCGCTGCCAGCAGCCGTGGCATCAGCCGCTGGGCAAGGCTGTCGGTCAGACTGGCCTGCAAGGCGGCAGAACTGGTCACGGTCATCGCTGACCTACGGCCGAGGACGGCATACTCGCGTCCAGCCTGGTAGCTCGGGGCGAAGTCGTTCGACGTGGTCCCGACGTAGTAGGGGTACGAGGCCGTCACCGGTCGCTGGCTCCCGGTCGCGATCACGTGACCCGGGGGGTCATAGCTGTGCGGCAGCGCGGCGAACGGGATGACGCCCGCTACGTCGCTGGCGCCGGTTCCCGGCATCGGCAGCCACGGCGTCCCGTGCCTGACCACCGGGAAGTAGCCCGCCGAGATCGCGCCGATGTTTCCCCGGTCGTCGGCGTAGAGGAAGTTCACCGTCGGCGCCCGCCAGTGCGTCAGCGCCGTCCTGAACTGTGCGAAGTTGCTGGCCGTACTGATCGCGAGCAGAACGGCAACATTCGGCGAGGCGATCCTGCCCATCCAGTCGACCGACACGGTCTGGCCGGCCTGGGTCAGCACTGGTCCGTGCACGGTGACGTCAACCGTCAGGCGGCGGGTCGCCCCGCCGCGGACGGCGATCGTATAGCTGAGCTTGCGCATCTGCCGCCATCGCCCGCGCCAGAAGTACTGGCCAGGCCGGCTGCGGCTGGTCCTCTCGACGTAGAACAGCGTGGACTGGTTCTGGGTGTCGGTGAGCGACCAGGCGATGTGCTGGTTGTGGCCGATCAGGACACCAGGCAGGCCGGGCACGCTGACACCGCTGACGCCGAGCCCCGGAGCCGACAGCGCGACCTCGTACCACACCGACGGCAGCGTCTGCGGCAGGTGCGGGTCGCCGGCCAGCATCGAGCGCCCGCCGGCCACCTTCGGCCCGTTGACTGCCCAGGCGCTGCCGCCGGAGTTCTCGTGCACCTGGCCAGCCGGGAGGCCAGCGGTCTCGGCCAGGATCGCGCTCGCGGCGCGGGCCACCGACTGGCTCGGAGCGGCCAGCGCCTGCGTGGCCAGGGCCGCCGGTGCCGGTCCGGTCCTGGCGGTCCCGGCGGGCAGCCGCGCCGTCATCGTCCCGCCGATCCGCGCGATCCCGAGGTGGCGGTACGGGCCGGGATCGTAGGGGTGCTGCGCGTTCACCGGCAGGACCGGGAACCAGGCGAGCGTCCGCCGCATACCGAGCGAGCGCTCAAGCAGGGCGTAGTCCAGCGGCGTCGAGGTGTAGTCGAGTTCCTGTGTCAGCTCGCCCTGGACGGCAAGGCTGTCTACCGGGGTCCACCGCGCCGGGTAGCGGTCGGCCAGGGAGAAGACGGCCGGCCACTGGCCGCTGGCCCGCGCCTGCGCCAGATAGTCGTTCACGCCGCGGGCATAGCCGCGCAGCACCCGCGCGGCGGGGCTGTTCTCGGGCATCATCGCCCACTCCCGCTGCGCGGTGCGCAGCAGGCCGAGCCGCAACTCGAAGGTGTCGGAGCCGATCGCCCGCGCGCCGACGAGAGCGGCCAGCCTGCCCTCGGCGAGCCTGCGCTCGAAATCCATCTGTGCCAGCCGGAAGCTCGCGTGCAGGTACCCGAGCGCGACGACGGCATCCAGCGTGCTTGCGGCCTGGATCGACGCGATGCCGTTGCGGTCGAAGGAGACCGTGGCCGGGCCGCGCAGCCCGGGCACGGTCAGCACCTGCGACACCGGAAGCTCGGCGCCGGCTGCGGACGCCCAGGCGCCGTGCCCGGGGTCGAGTGCCGGGCCAAGCGCGGGCACCATGGCGTAGCCGACCGCGCAGAGCGCGAGCAGGACCGCCGACGCGCAGGCCGCGATGACCACGTTGCTGACCTGCCGCACGAGCCGCCAGCGCCGATGCTCCGGCACCACGCGCCCACCTCCGGATCCTCCGCGTCCAGCTTGCACCGGCCAGCCACGGTCGTCACCGTATGTGTCCGTACGATCACGCAATCGGACTGGCATCACGATGCTAGAACCTGCCAGCGATCTAGGCAGCCAGGCCGCCCATCTACCCCGATATGCCGCGCGGCACGGCCCGGCCTCCCGCAGCCCGGACAACAGCACTGAACCCCTGGTGCCGTTACCGGAACACCAGGGGTTCAGTCGTCCAGACCGCGCCCGTTACCAGAGGTCGGGATGACGGTCCCGCCAGGGGCGGGCCGCCTCGATCTGCGCGGACAGCGAGATCAGGGTGGCCTCGTCGCCAATCCGGCCGGCCAGCATGACCCCGATGGGCAGGCCCTGCTCGTTCCAGTACAGCGGCAGGTTCACCGCGGGCTGGCCAGAGATGTTGTACAACGCCGTATACGGGGTGAATCGCTTCTGCCGCTCGAAGTTCTCGGCGGGCTCGACCTCGTCGAAATAGCCGACCGGCGCCGGCGGCGCGGCCAGCGTCGGGCTGAGGAAGGCGTCGTAGGTGTTCAGCAGGGCCATCGCCGGCCGCATCACGCCCTGCAGGTAGGCCTGGGCGAAGATCAGCTCGGTCGCCGTGACCTGAGCGCCCTTGCTGCGCAGGTAACGAGTCAGCGGCAGCAGCTCGCCCTCCATGGCCGGGTCGATCGGCGCCAGTGTCGCCATCGAGTACCAGAGCAGCTCGAACATCGGCACGGCATCGGACCCGAACGGCAGCTCCACGTCCTCCACCTCATGACCGAGGTCGGACAGCAGCCTGCTCGCGTCCTCGTAGGCGGCGACGCAGTCGTCGTGTACCACGGCGCCGGGGACCACGTTGGCCAGGGACCGGCCGATCCGCAGCCTGCCAGGCTCACGGCGGGCGTGACCGAGGAAGGACTCGCCGTCACCGAGCCCTGGCAGGGTGTACATGTCCCCCGGGTAGTTGCAGGTCATCACGTCGAGCAGGAGCGCCGCGTCCGCGACCGTCCGGGCGATCGGCCCGTCCGTTCCCAGGCCGTTCAGGTCGGGCATCAGCGGGCCGCCGGAGATCCTGCCCCGGCTCGGCTTGATTCCGAACAGCCCGCAGACGCTGGACGGAATCCGGATGGACCCGCCGCCGTCGCTGCCCTGCGCCGCGGGCGCGAGGCCGGCCGCGACCGCCGCCGCTGCCCCGCCGCTTGACCCGCCAGCCGATCGGGACAGGTCCCAGGGCGTCCTGGCGGGCGGGCCTATCTTGGTCTCGGTGTAGCAGGGCAACCCGAACTCGGGTGTCGCAGTCTTTCCTGTGATGACGATGCCGGCCTCGCGCAACTCGGCGACGACGTAGTCATCCTCGGCGGCGACATTGTCGGCGAGCAGCGAGCAGCCCATGGTCATCCGCACTCCGGCGACCATGTTCAGATCCTTGATCGGAATCGGCACACCGGTAAGCGGGGGCAGCGACGCCTGGTCGCCAGCCCGGCGGCTCTCGGCGGCGAGCTTCTCGGCCGCCTTGGCCTGCTCCCTGGCCAGATCGGCTGTCACCGTGTAGAAAGCGCCGGTCTGAGCATTCAGCTGGTCGATCCGGCCGAGGTAGTGGTCGGTGATCTCGACCGGCGAGAGCTGCCCTCCGGCGATGGCCTCGGCAAGCTCGATGGCGGTCATGTCATGGAGTTCGGTCACGTTACCGAACAGTAGACTCCCGGGCCAGCACCGTCTAGATCCACCGGGCAAGCCTGGCTTTCATCACCTGTAGTGGCATGTTCGGCGGGTACCGGATCGGCTACCCTCGGAATGTGGACTTGCCTGTCCAGGACCCGGCCGGCCAGCCGCCCGCGAGTGCGGCTGCCAATCCGAACAAGGGCCTGCGTGCGCTATTTCACAAGGACGATGACATCACCGCTGACGGCGCGCCCGCGGCCGGCACCCTGAACTCCGGCGCCGGGATCAGCGCGGACGCCGGGATCAGCGCGGACACCGGGATCAGCGCGGACACCGGATTCAGCGCGGACACAGGGGTGAGGGTCGGCAGTCCGGACCGGAGGATCACCCGGCAGCCGCCGCGGCGCCAGGGCCAGGGCACTCGGCCAGCCAGTTCGAAGGCCGCCGCGGCCGCCGGGCGGGAGGCTCCAGCGCGGCCCGTCGTCAGCAAGCCGCTGATCAGGCCGAACCTGCGGGCCGACCCGAGACTGAGGATCTGGGCGGCCAAGACCTTGGTGGCGCTCGCGGTCTACGCCGGCTTCATGATCTGGCACGGCTGGCGCGTGGGCCTGACCGCGGCCGCCGTGTACGCCGCGGCCGACACCGTCTACCGCTCGAAGACCATGAGCACCGTTCCCCCGGCCGCCAGGGTCACCGCCGCGCAGCGCGGCACCAGGCGCCGGCTGAAGGTGCTGCGGCCGGCTGGTTACCTGGCGCTGAACGCCCGGTCCATCCCCGGCACGCGGTCGGTGATCGACCACGTCGTCGTGGGGCCGGCCGGCATCTTCACGATCGACTCCCAGCGGCTCGACCGGCGGCTCCCGCTGCACGCCATCGGCGGCATGCTCTACCACGGACCGAACAGCATGGAGAAGCGCCTGGACCACGCGCAGGAGGAGGCAAACCAGGTGGCGGCCCTGATCACTGCCGGGCTCGGCTACAAGGTCAAGGCCAGGCCGGCGATGGTGATCTACGGGCCGAGCATCCCGTGGGTGATCATGACGCTGAAGGGCATCGACGTCTTCGACGGCAGCAGGGTCGGCACCTACTTCCGGCGCCAGTCCAAGGTCACCCGCAAGCAGCAGCTGGATCCCAGCCAGATCGCGGAGATCTACGAGGCCGCCGCGCAGGCTCTGCCACCGCTGCGGTAACCGCGCGGCGGGCGAGACGGGGCCGCGGGCAATGCCGCTCCGTGAGCCGCCGTTGCCGGGCGCGGCGAAGCGCAGGAGCAGGTCTGGTCGGGATCAGCGGCCTGGCACCGCTAGTCTGTGACCCTCCATAACGCAGCAGATGGGACTGATCGTTTGACGGCGGCACGAGACTGGGTGACAGGCGCACGGCCCCGCACCTTGCCCGCGGCCGTCGTCCCGGTCGCGGTGGGGTCCGGCGTAGCGGCCGGCTATGGCGACTTCATCGCCTGGCGTGCCGCGCTCGCGCTGGTCGTGGCGCTGGCGCTCCAGGTCGGCGTCAACTACGCCAACGACTACAGCGACGGCATCCGCGGCACGGACGAGCAGCGCGTCGGCCCGGTCCGGCTGGTCGGCTCCCGCCTGGCCACCCCCCGTAAGGTGCTGGCGGCGGCGCTCATGGCCTTCCTCGTGGCTGGCGTGGCCGGCCTGGTACTCGCGGCGGTCGCGTCCTGGTGGCTGCTGCTGCTCGGCGCTGCGGCGATCGGCGCTGCCTGGTTCTACACCGGAGGCAGCCGGCCGTACGGATACCGGGCGCTTGGCGAGGTCTCGGTCTTCGCGTTCTTCGGCGTCGGCGCGGTCGCCGGGACGGCATTCGTCCAGATGGAGCGGCTCAGCTGGCTGGCGCTGGGGGCGGCGGTGCCGGTGGGCCTGCTCGCCTGCGCGCTGCTGATCATCAACAACTTGCGCGACATCCCGACCGACGAGGTGACGGGCAAGCGTACGCTCGCGGTGCTGCTCGGCGATCAGCGCACCAGGGCGCTCTACGCGGTCTGCGTCTGGGCACCGTTCGCGGTGGCGGCCGCCATCGCGCTGGTCGCGCCGCTGACGCTCATCACCGTGCTGGCGGTGCCGCTCGCGATCGACCCGGCACGCAAGGTGCTCGGCGCGGCAGCGGGTCGTGACCTGATCGCCGTTCTCGGCCAGACCGGCCGGCTCCAGCTCGCCTTCGGCGCGCTGCTGACCGCAGGCCTAGCCGTCCGCTTCTGAGTCCGGCGCCTGCCGGGGAAGGCTGCTGACCACGCGCCCCTGCGCGTCGTGCACCGCGACCGGACCTGACGGAACCGCCGTCGGCTCGCCCGCGGCTTCGTCGTCCGCCCCGCCGCCGAACGCCGAGCTGACCATCTTCAGCGCGCTGGTCAGCTCGCTCGGGATCATCCAGACGGTATTGCCCTGACCCTGGGCGAGCTGCGGCAAGGTCTGCAGGTACTGGTAGGCGAGCAGCTTCGGGTCGGGATTGCCCCGGTGAATGGATTCGAAGACGGTGGAGATCGCCTGCGCCTGGCCCTGCGCCCGCAGGATCGCCGCCTGCTTCTCACCCTCGGCGCGCAGGACCGCGCCCTGCTTGTCGCCCTCGGCGGTCAGGATCTGGGACTGCTGGACGCCTTCGGCGGTCAGGATCGCGGCCCGCTTCTCCCGCTCGGCCTTGAGCTGCTTCTCCATCGAGTCCTTGATCGACTGAGGCGGGTCGATCGAGCGGATCTCCACCCGGGTC
>DASWAA010000587.1:0-5003 GCA_036391385.1 Streptosporangiaceae bacterium | reverse complement strand
CTACCAGGCTGGAGCCGACGAGCTGATGAGCCGGGCGCAGGCGGCCGTCGACAAGGCGGACAGGCAGCTGGCGCAGACCGGGGCGCTGGCCGACAGCGTGCAGGAGGTAGCCGCGAGCATGTCGGAGCTCTCCGAGCAGGTCACGGCGGTCGCCGGGACGGCGCGGCTGATCGCCGTCGGCCTTGGCACTCCCGTGCTCCGGCTGGCAGCGGCCGGGCACGGAGTCAGGCGGGCGCTGGCGCTGCGCAAGTCCGGTCAGATCAGGGAGCTGCCCGGGAGCAAGCGATGATCCGCAGGGCGCTGTGGCTGGCCGTGGGCGCCGTCCTTGGCATAACGGGGTACCGGCGGCTGACCAGGCTCGCCAGGGGGCTCGCGCCGCGGGGTGGCGCGGCGCCGCTCGACGGCGCCGCGCGGCGGGTGGTCGGCCGCTTCACGCCTGCTCAGCTGCCCGGCCCGCCTTCCAGCCGGCCAGCGAGCGGGCCCGCCGCACGCCGGGCCGGGGCGCAGATGTTGGCATTCGCGCGCGACGTGCGCGCCGGGATGGCGGAGTACCTCGACGCCCGCGACGGGAATATGAATCGGCAATCGGGGCGCCAGGGCAATAACCTCGTAGTCAGGCCCCGCACCGGCGTGCGGGCATCAGGCAGCGACAACCCTAAGGATGGCCGTTGATGGAGTCGGCAGAGATCGCCCGCCGTTTCCTTGATTACTTCTCTCAGCGCGGGCACACGGTCGTGCCCTCGGCCAGCCTGGTCGCTGAGGATCCCACGCTGCTGCTGGTGAACGCCGGGATGGTTCCGTTCAAGCCGTACTTCCTCGGCCAGCTGGTGCCGCCCTACCCGCGGGCGGTCAGCGCGCAGAAGTGCGTGCGCACCCCGGACATCGAAGAGGTCGGGAGGACCACCAGGCACGCTACGTTCTTCCAGATGCTCGGCAACTTCTCCTTCGGCGACTACTTCAAGGAACAGGCGATCCCCCTCGCCTGGGAGCTGCTGACCAGGCCGGAGGCCGACGGCGGCTTCGGCTTTCCCGAGAGCCGGCTCTGGGCGACCGTCTACGCCGGCGACGACGACGCGTTCTCTATCTGGCATGACGCGGTCGGCCTGCCTGAAGACCGGATTCAGCGCCGCGGCCTGGCGGACAACTACTGGCACATGGGCGTGCCGGGACCGGGCGGCCCCTGCTCGGAGATCTACTACGACCGGGGCCCGGAGTACGGTCGCGAGGGCGGCCCGGAGGCCGACGAGGACCGCTATCTCGAGGTCTGGAACCTCGTGTTCATGCAGTACCAGCTCAGCGCGGTCCGGAGCAAGATCGACTTCGACACCCAGGGCGAGCTGCCGTCACGCAACATCGACACCGGCATGGGGCTGGAGCGGATGGCAGCGCTGCTCCAGGGCGTGGACAACATCTACGAGGTCGACACCACCTGGAAGGTGCTTGACAGGGCCGCGGAGATGACCGAGCAGAAGTACGGCCGTGACCACCGTAGCGACGTAGCGCTCCGGGTTGTGGCCGACCATGTCAGGACGGCCGTCATGCTGGTCGCCGACGGCGTCATCCCGTCGAACGAGGGCCGGGGCTACGTGCTCCGCCGGATCGTCCGGCGCAGCATCCGCAACCTGCGGCTCCTGGCGGGATCGCAGCGCGGCGGCGACGGCAGCCGCGGCGGGATGGGGGAGCGGTACCTGCACGAGCTCGCCTCGGTCGCGATCGGGGCGCTCGGCGACCAGTACCCGGACCTGGTCAGGGACGCGCCGAACATTCACACCGTGCTCGATGCCGAGGAGGCGGCGTTCCTCGGGACGCTGCGCACCGGCACCGCGATCTTCGACGCGGCCGTGGATGACGCGGAGCGCAAGGGCGAGCGCGCCATCACCGGGGCGCAGGCGTTCCAGCTGCACGACACCTACGGCTTCC
Source organism: Streptosporangiaceae bacterium (assembly GCA_036391385.1). Lineage (GTDB taxonomy): Bacteria > Actinomycetota > Actinomycetes > Streptosporangiales > Streptosporangiaceae > Chersky-822. The sequence goes on along the minus strand of DASWAA010000587.1, from coordinate 3,083 downwards.
CGATCGACCTGACCCTTGAGATGGCGGCCGAGCAGGGCCTGAGCGTCGACGAGACCGAGTTCCGCCGGCTGATGACCGAGCAGCGCAAGCGGGCCAAGGAAGATGCCGCGGCGAAGAAGACCGGCAACGCGGATATCTCGGTCTTCGCGCAGTTCCTCGAGCGTTCCGGCAAGGTGGTCTTCACCGGCTACGACGAGACCGCGTCCGACGGCACCGTCATCGGCCTGCTCAGCGGCGGCGCGTCCGTGCCGGCAGCCGGGGCCGGCGCCGAGGTAGATGTGGTGCTCGACCGGACGCCGTGCTACGCGGAAGGCGGCGGCCAGCTCGCCGACACCGGCATCATGCGATCGTCTGGCAGCGGCGCTTCCGACGGTGCCGTGATCGAGGTGCTCGACGTACAGGTGCCGGTCCCTGGACTGATCGTGCACCGGTGCCGGGTCACGGCCGGCGAGGTCACGGTCGGCGACATGGTGCACACCGAGATCGACATCGAGCGGCGGCGTGCGATCTCCCGCTCGCACACGGCGACCCACCTCGTGCACCGTGCCTTCCGGGGTGCGCTCGGTGAGTCGGCGGCCCAGGCCGGATCGGAGAATTCGCCAGGCCGGTTCCGGTTTGACTTCACGGCCATCGGCGCCGTCCCGCCTGCGGTGCTCGCCGACGCGGAAGACGAGGTCAACGCGATCCTGATCAACGATCTCGACGTCCGTGCGTTCCGCACCTCGATCAGCGAGGCGCGGGCGATGGGCGCACTGGCCCTGTTCGGCGAGAAGTACGGCGAGGAGGTGCGGGTCGTCGAGGTCGGCGACTACTCGCGTGAGCTGTGCGGCGGCACGCACGTTGCGAGGTCGGGCCAGCTAGGGCTGGTCAAGATTCTCGGAGAGTCGTCGATCGGCTCGGGTGTCCGCCGGGTCGAGGCGCTGGTCGGCATCGACGCTTTCCGGTTCCTGGCCAGGGAGAGCCTGCTGGTCAGCCAGCTCAGCGAGCAGCTCAAGGCGCCCCGGCAGGACCTGCCCGAGCGGATCGCGGGGATCGTGACGAAGCTGCGCGACGCCGAGCGCGACATCGCGCGGATGCAGTCGGCGCAGCTGGCGAACGTCTCCTCTGACCTGGTCGCGCGGGCGGAGGACGTGAACGGGATCGTCTTCGTCGCGCACCAAGTTCCTGACGGCACCCCGGCAGACGGGATCCGCAAGCTCGCGCTCGACATCCGTGGCCAGATTGCTCCTGACAGACCGGGGGTCGTAGTCACGGCGGGCGTCCCGGCCGACCGTCCGGCCGTCGTCATCGCGCTGAACGACGCGGCTCGCGCGCGCGGCCTGGCGGCCGGGGCGCTGATCGGCACGGCGACCGCGGTGCTCGGGGGCCGCGGTGGCGGCAGGGACGACATCGCCCAGGGCGGCGGTGCCGAACTCGGCCCCAATGCAACTCGGGCGCTTACCGATGCGTTTGGTGCAGTTCGAGATGTATTGACGGCATCAGCGCCCCCGGTAGCGTAACGTGAGATCGTGTCGCAGCCATGTCGTGTCAGTTCTGAGACCAAGAGCACGGACGACTGTGCCTTGAGATCGGGCGTGAGACTCGCCATCGACGTCGGGTCAGCGCGGATTGGGGTCGCCGCCTGCGACCCCGGCGGCATGCTTGCGACCCCCCTGGCGACGGTGCGCAGAGGTCGTGGGGATATCGGGGAGATCGCGCGGCTCGCGGCCGAGCGGGACGCGATGGAGATCGTCGTCGGCCTTCCGACCAGCCTCTCCGGAATGGCTGGACAGGCTGCTGAGCAGGCACGAGACTTTGCTGCAGCGCTCGCGAGTTTGGTCGCGCCGTTGCAGGTACGGCTCGTCGACGAGCGGTTCACCACCGTGATTGCTCATGCCGCGCTCCGCCAGGGCGGCCGCGACTCCAGGGAGCGGCGTACTGTGATCGACCAGGCTGCTGCGGCGCTGCTGCTTCAGGGCGCACTCGACGCCGAGCGTCAGAGCGGTGTTCCCGCAGGTGAACTCGTGGGCGTTACACAGGGCGGTGCATGATGACTCCCCGTGACGACAGGTTCCCCGATGATCGGCGCGGAGCGGCCCGTCCCGATCCGCGGGCCGCCGACGATCCCGATTACCCTGATGGCCCGGCTTACCCAGGCGGCGGGTCCGGCCGCCGGTCAGGCTGGGATACCACGCAGCGCTACGGTGCCCCTGACGGGTACGAGGGAGCGCCTGCTCATGGCGATCCGGGCGGCTATCGCGATCCAGGCAGCTACGGCGGAGCTGACGGCTACGGCGGGCCAGGCGGCTATGGCGGTTCCGCTGGCTACGGCGAGCTTGCGCGCTACGAAGGGCCCGCCGGTTACGACGAATCGCCGGGTTATGGCGGGTCGTCCGGATACGGCGGGGCCGGCGGCCAGTTTGGTGCCGACGGTTACGACGGGACTGGCGGTTACCGCGGGCCGAGCGGCGACCTCGCGGCCGACGACTACGGTGACCAGCGCCCCTACGGTTCGGCCGGGTACGGCGGCACCAGCGAATACGGAAACCAGGCAGGCTACGGATCACCAGGAGCCGCCCGAGGCCGCCACTCCACCTCGGGGCCGCACGCCAGGCCGCAGGATCCCTACGGCCCTGACCCGTACGGTCAGGATCCGTACGGCCAGGGTGCGTACGGCCAAGGTGCGTACGGCCAGGGCGGCTACGGTGCTGGCCGTGATCCGGAGACTACTTCCAGCTACCAGTGGCCGGATCAGTACGACCAGCGGGGCGCACCCGCCGATGCCGGCAGCTACGGCGACACCGGCTCCTTCGGCCTCGCCGACTCCGCTGCTTTCGACCGGCCCGACACCGGCTCCTACGGGCCGCCTGGCACCGGCACTTTCGGGCGCCCCGGCGCGGGCTCGTATGGCTCGGATACCGGCTCCTTCGGGCCGGATACTGGCTCGTCCGGCTGGGCCGACTCCGGCACGTTCGACCGTGCCGACTCAGGGGTCTTCGATCGGGCTGACTCCGGGGTGTTCGATCCGGTGGACTCCGGGGTGTTCGATCGGGCTGACTCCGGGGTGTTCGATCCAGTCGATTCCGGCGTGTTCAGTCGTCGGG
>DASWAA010000586.1:0-9764 GCA_036391385.1 Streptosporangiaceae bacterium | reverse complement strand
GAAGCGACGCTGCTGCCCGGCCGGGACGTGATCGACGTGGTCACCGACGACATGCCGTTCCTGGTCGACACCATCACGATGACGCTGGCAGCCTACGAGGTGAACGCCGAGCTCGTGGTACACCCGCAGCTGGTAGTGCGCAGGGACGTGACCGGCTCGCTGCGCGAGGTGCTGCACACGATCGAGGGCGCTCGCCCGACGGACGGGAAATGGCTCCAGGGCACCGACGGCGCGGCCGACCAGATCGCGGAATCCTGGTCGCACATCGAGGTCGCCAGGCTTGCCGAAGGCAAGGGCGACGCCATCGCGGCCGACCTGGAGAAGGCGCTGGCCGACGTCAGGATGGCGGTCGACGACTATCCGAAGATGCGAGCCACGGCGCTGCACCTGGCCGACGAGCTTGCGGCGGCCGCCGTCGGCCAGACCACGGGCACAGGCGGCACGGGCGCTGGCGGGCCGGGCACGGGCGGCACGGGCACAGGCGGGTCGGGCACGGGCGGCACGGGCACAGGCGGGCCGGCGGCTTCCGGCGGACCCGGGAGATCTGGGCCGCCTGGGCCGATCGGGGCGGCCTCCGGCTCGGCGCCCGGGCCGGGGCCGCTGTCGGGCGGCTGGGTCATTCCGGCCAGTCCGTCGGAGTCGGCGGCGGAGATCGAGATGCTGCTCCGCTGGCTCGTGGACGCTCACTTCACCTTCCTCGGCTATCGCGAGTACGACCTGGTCAGCGAGGCTGACGGGCTGGCGCTCCGGGGCGTGCCAGGCACCGGCCTCGGCATCTTGCGACATGACAAGACCGGCACGACCCCGCTCGCGGCACTGTCACCGCAGGCACGCGAGATCGCCACCGATCCTGGCCATCGCCTGATCATGACGAAGGCGAACTCCCGCGCGACCGTGCACCGGCCCAGTTACCTGGACTACGTCGGCGTCAAGAAGCTTTCCCCGACCGGAGTGGTGATCGGCGAGTACCGGTTCCTCGGCCTGTACACGCATATGGCCTACACCGACAGCATCACCAGGATCCCGATCCTGCGCCGCAAGCTGACCGAGGTGCTCGCCGCGAGCGGGATCTCGGCGGAGAGTCACGATGGCCGCGACGTCGCCGAGTTCATGGAGACCTATCCGCGCGAAGAGCTGTTCCAGACGCCGGTAGACGAGCTCGCCGAAGTCGCAAGCGCGGTGCTCAGGCTGCGCGAGCGCATGCAGACCAGGCTCTTCATGCGCAAGGACATCTATGGCCGGTATATCTCCTGCCTGGTCTACCTCTCCAGGGACCGGTACAACACGAAGGTCAGGCTGGCCGTCCAGGAGATCCTGCTGCGCGTGCTGAACGGATCACAGCTCGACTACAGCGCCATCGTCGACGAGACTCCGATCGCCAGGCTGCACATCCTGGTCCGCGCCGACCGCGGCCAGGACCTGGCCGACGTCGACGTCGGAGGCCTCGAGCAGGCGATAGCCGCTGCCGTTCGCTCCTGGGACGACGACCTGGTCAGGGAGGCGGTTGCCCAGCTGGGCGAAGGGCCGGGTCGCGCGCTGCTCGCCGAGTTCGGCGACTCGATCTCGGACACCTATAAGGCCGACGTGCCGGCGGTGGCCGCCATCTCGGACCTGGCCAAGATCCAGCAGATGCGCCAGTCCGGCCAGGACATCTCGTTCGAGATGTGGGAGTCGGCCGGCTACGTGGGCGGGGTACCTGCAGATCACGAGTCGACGGCCCGGGATGCCGCCACCCTGACCGGCCTTGCCAGGCCAGCGGAGCCGGACGGCCGGGCCGCGGCTGCCAGCGCCGAGGACGGTGACGGCGAGGCCCCGATGCGGCGGGTGTGGCGGCTGACCATCCACCGGACCGGATCTCCGATCACGCTGACCGACGTGCTGCCGAGGCTGCAGCACATGGGCGTCCAGGTCGTCGACGAGCATCCGTACGAGTTCCCCGGCGCCCGGCCGTTCTGGATCTATGACTTCGGCCTGCGCAGGGAGAGCGCCGCCGTGGCCGGGCCGGGCGGCAGGACGAGCCCGGTGCCGCGGGTATCGCTAGCCTCTGTGGCCGGGCAGCTCGAGGGCGCTCTCGCCGCGCTGTGGAACGGCGAGATCGAGGACGACAGCTTCAACACCCTGGTTCTCGACGCCGGCCTGACCTGGCGCCAGGTGGTCGTGCTCCGCGCTTACGCCAAGTACCTGCGCCAGGCCGGGACGACGTTCAGCGCCGGCTACATCGCCCGGGTGCTGCGGTCCAACCCGGTCATCGCCCGCCAGCTTGTCAGGCTCTTCGAGTCCAGGTTCGATCCCGACCGGACCGGGGGCGAGGCGGAGCGGAGCGAGGCACTGGTCGAGGAGATCACAGGCGAGCTTGACGAGGTCGCCAGCCTGGACGAGGACCGGATCCTGCGCGCCTACCTGGGCCTGATCACGGCCACCATCAGGACCAATTACTTCCGCGGTCTGCACGGCTCGGACGAGAGGTCGTCCTACCTGGTGTTCAAGCTGGACGACGCGCTTGTTCCCGATCTGCCGGCGCCGCGGCCGAAGTTCGAGCTCTTCGTGTACGCGCCCCGGTTCGAGGGCGTGCACCTGCGGTTCGCTGACGTCGCCCGCGGCGGACTGCGCTGGTCGGACCGGCGGGAGGACTTCCGCACCGAGATCCTGGGCCTCGCCAAGGCCCAGGAGGTCAAGAACTCGGTGATCGTGCCGTCCGGCGCGAAGGGCGGGTTCGTCTGCAAGCAACTGCCCGACCCGGCGGACCGCGAGGCCTACCAGGCCGAGGTGCTCGCCTGCTACCAGATGTTCATCAGCGCGATGCTGGACGTCACCGACAACCTCAGGGCCGGCCAGGTGATACCGCCCGACCGGGTGGTCAGGCACGACGGGGACGACCCGTACCTGGTGGTCGCGGCGGACAAGGGTACGGCGACCTTCTCCGACACGGCGAACGAGATCGCGCTGAGCCGCGGGTTCTGGCTCGGTGACGCCTTCGCCTCCGGCGGGTCGGCCGGCTATGACCACAAGAAGATGGGAATCACCGCGCGCGGGGCCTGGGAGTCGGTGAAATTCCACTTCCAGACGCTCGGCGTCGACATCAGCCAGACGGACTTCACGGTCGCCGGGATCGGCGACATGTCCGGAGACGTCTTCGGCAACGGAATGCTGCTGTCGGACCACATCAAGCTGATCGCGGCATTCGACCACCGGAACGTGTTCCTCGACCCGGACCCGGACCCGAAGGCCAGCTTCGTCGAGCGGCGCAGGCTGTTCGACCTGCCGCGCTCGTCCTGGGCCGACTACGACAAGGCGCTGATCTCCGAGGGCGGCGGTATCTGGCCCAGGTCGGCGAAGTCGATCCAGATCTCGCCGCAGGTCAGGGCCGCCCTGGGGCTGGCTGACGGCACCATGGCGCTGTCGCCCGACCAGGTGATCTCCGCGATCCTGGCCGCGCCGGTTGACCTGCTATTCAACGGCGGTATCGGCACCTACGTGAAGGCCACCTTCCAGGTGCACGCCGACGCGGGCGACCGCACCAACGACACGCTGCGGATCGACGCGTCCCAGCTCCGGGCCAGGGTCGTCGGTGAGGGCGGCAACCTCGGCCTGACCCAGGAGGCCAGGATCGAGTACGCGCTCGGCGGCGGGCTGGTCAACACCGACTTCATCGACAACTCGGCAGGCGTGGACACCTCGGATCACGAGGTCAACATCAAGATCCTGCTCGACGAGGTGGTCAGGGACGGCGACCTGACCACCGCCGACCGCGACATCCTGCTGCAGCGGATGACCGACGAGGTCGGCAGCCTGGTACTCAGCCACAACTATCACCAGAACCGGACGCTTGCCGCGGCCCGGGCCCAGGCCGCGCAGATGCTGCACGTCCATGCCAGGTACATCAGGAAGCTGGAGCGCGAAGGCCGGATCCGCAGGCGGCTCGACGTGCTGCCAGCGGACAAGGACATCGCCGAGCGCCGGTCGACCCGCGCCGGGCTGACGCTACCGGAGTTCTCCGTCCTGCTCGCTCACACCAAGATCGCCGCGGCACAGGAGGTTCTGGCTTCCGAGGTTCCTGACGACGCGTACCTGCGCAGAGTCCTGACCCGTTACTTCCCCGTCCCGCTGCGTGAAGGCTTCGCCGACCGGATGATGGCGCACCGGCTGCACAGGGAGATCATCACCACCGAGGTCGTCAACGACATGGTGGACCGGTCGGGCATAACGTTCGCGTTCCGGCTGAACGAGGAGACTGGTGCGTCGGCCCCGCACATCACCGAGGCCTGGCTCGTCGCGCGCGAGGTCTTCGACATGGTCGGCTTCTGGAGGCAGCTGAAGGCACTGGACGGCGAGGTGGATACCTCAGCCCAGATCCTGGCCCTGCTCGAGGGCCGCAAGCTGACCGAGCGCGCGACCAGATGGCTGCTCAACTTCCGGCGGCCGCCGTTCGACATCCAGGCCACCATCGACTTCTTCGCCGGCGGCGTGCTGACGGTCGCGGCCAGCCTGCCCAAGATCCTGGTCGGCCTGGACCTGAGCAGTTTCGACGAGCGCCGCGACGCCTTCGCCAGCCGGGGCTTCCCTGACCTGCTCGCCGACCGGATCGCCGCGATGGTGCCGGCGTACTCGGCGTTCGACATCGTGGAGATCGCGACGACCACGGGCCGCCCGGTCGAGGAGACCGCCGAGGTCTACTTCGACCTGGCCGACCGGCTCCAGATCACCAGGCTGCGTGACCGGATCACGGCGCTGCCGCGTGATGACCGCTGGAACACCATGGCCAGGGGCGCGCTCCGCGATGACCTGTACACCGCGCACGCCGCGCTGGCCAGGGACGTGCTGACCGTCACCGGCTCGGGCACTCCCGAGCAGCGGCTCGCTGCCTGGGTCGCGCGGAACGAGTCGGCGGTCGCCCGCGCGACGCAGACCCTGGTCGAGATCTGGGAAAGCGACGCCTTCACCGTCTCTACGCTGTCGGTGGCGGTACGGGCCGTCCGCACGCTCGTGGCGACCAGCACGCTGCCCGCGTGAGCGGCCGGCTGACTGGACTCCGGACTTGACACCAGCTTCGCGTAGGCTTCCGGCATGGCAATCGACTACGCGAGCGAGATTTCGGAGCTGACGTCCAAGCTCGCCAGTATCGAGGCTGTCCTCGACCCGGACAGGATGCGCAAGGAAGCCGACGAGCTGCGCGAGCGCTCGGTGGACCCTGCCCTGTGGGAGGACCAGGAAAACGCCCAGTCCGTCACCAGGCGGCTGTCGTACCTCGACGCCGAGCTGAGCAGGCTGGAGGGCCTGCATTCCAGGCTCGACGACCTCGCCGTGATGTTCGACCTGGCGGTGAGCGAGCACGACGAGCCGACCATGCAGGAAGCGCTTAGCGAGTTCGCGGCGGTCAAGACTCTGATAGATCAACTAGAAATCCGGACGCTGCTGTCGGGAGAATACGACTCGCGCGAGGCGCTGATCACGATCAACGCTCAGGCCGGCGGCGCGGATGCGGCGGACTGGGCCGAGGGGCTGCAGCGCATCTACCTGCGCTGGGCCGAGCGGCACGGTTACCCGGCCGAGGTCTACGACGTCTCCTACGCCGAGGAGGCGGGGATCAAGTCGACGACCTTCGCGATCAAGTCGCCCTACGCCTACGGGACGCTGCGCGGTGAGCATGGCACGCACCGGATGGTCCGGATCTCCAAGTACGACAACCAGGGCCGCAGGCAGACCTCGTTCGCCGGAGTCGACGTCATCCCGGTCGTCCAGCAGGCAGACCACATCGACATCCCGGACGACGAGCTGCGGATCGACGTGTACCGGTCGAGTGGCCCGGGCGGTCAGGGCGTGAACACGACCGACTCAGCCGTCCGGATCACGCACCTGCCGTCCGGAATCGTGGTCTCCTGCCAGAACGAGCGCAGTCAGATCCAGAACAAGGCAAGCGCCATGGCGGTGCTCCAGGCCAAGCTGCTCGAGCGCAAGCGCGAGGAGCAGGCGGCAAAGCTGAACGAGCTGCGCGGTGACGGCGGCCGGAGCTGGGGTACCCAGATCCGCAACTACGTGCTGCACCCCTACCAGAACATCAAGGATCTGCGGACTGGCTACGAGACAGGGAACACGGCCGCCGTCATGGACGGCGAGATCGACGACTTCATCGAGGCAGAGATCCGCTGGCTACGGACCCAGGGGCTGTAAGGGAACCTGGGAGGACCAGGGTCAGTGGCCCAGGTGCTGTAGCGCGAGGATCACGGCAGCCGCCAGCAGCAAGATGGCGAGTGCGTAGGGGACGCTGACGCCGCGGGTGTGGTGGTGCAGGTCCGATCTGGCCGCTCGGCAGACCGGGCACCGGCCTTCTGAGACCGGGCTGGCGCACTGTGCGCAGATCAGGTGCTCGCAGCTCATAGGTCCCTCCAGCGAAGTGCGGTCAGCCGACGACCGGTCGTAGGCGACAGGTCGGCGACCCGCCCGCTCACTTCGACAATGTTGGACGTTCCAGACCAGTTTCCCCCCTAGACTGTCCCGTGATCAAACCGGGGCGCCGCCGCGGCCCGGTCCATCTTCATTATCGAGCGTTGTGATGGGCCTGTGATTCACTTCGAAAACGTCACCAAGACGTACCCGAATCAAAGTCGTCCCGCCCTGGAGAGCGTCAACCTCGACGTGGAGAAGGGCGAGTTCGTCTTCCTGGTCGGGCCTTCAGGGTCAGGTAAGTCGACCTTCCTGCGCCTGATCCTGCGCGAGGAGCGGCCGACAGAAGGCCGAATCTACGTGGCCGGCCGGGACCTCGCCAGGCTCACGAACTGGAAGGTGCCGCAGCTGCGTCGCAGGATCGGCTGCGTCTTCCAGGATTTCCGGCTGCTGCCCGCCAAGAACGTGTACCAGAACATCGCGTTCGCGCTCGAGGTGATTGGCAAGCCGCGTCGATTCATCCGCAAGGTGGTGCCCGAGGTCATCGACCTGGTCGGGCTCGAGGGCAAGCACGAGCGGATGCCCGACGAGCTTTCCGGCGGCGAGCAGCAGCGTGTCGCGATGGCCAGGGCCTTCGTCAACCGCCCGATGATCCTGCTGGCGGACGAGCCGACCGGGAACATCGACCCCGCGACGTCGATCGGCATCATGAAGGTTCTCGACCGGATCAACAGGACTGGTACCACGGTCGTAATGGCGACGCATGACGCCGCGATCGTGGACTCCATGCGTAAGCGGGTCATCGAACTCGAATATGGCAAGGTCGTGCGAGACCAGTCGCGCGGCGTCTACGGTCAGGCCTACTAGGAGCACACGCCCCAGGGCCCGGCCCGCGAGCCGGCCGGTACCCCCGGCCCGGCCAGGACAATCAAGGGATCAGCTACATGCGTGCGCAGTTCGTATTCGGCGAGGTGTGGATCGGCCTCAGGCGGAACCTGACCATGACGGTCGCCCTCGTGGTCGTCGTCGCGATCAGCCTCTCGCTGCTCGGCACGGGCCTGCTCTTCGTCAAGCAGGTCGACCACACCAGGTCCTTGTGGCAGAGCCGGGCCGAACTGTCGGTCTACTTGTGCTCGTCCACTCCGACGAGCGAGCAGTGCACGAAGAACGGTCCTGTCACGCCTTCGGAACAGGCGCAGATCGAGCACACCCTGAAGCAGTTGCCCCAGGTGACCTGGGTGCACTTCGTGGACCAGGCCCAGACCGCCCGCGAGGGCGCGCAGCTGTTCCAGAATCAGCCCGTGATGCTGGCCTACGTCAAGACGCTGCCCACCTCGTTCGAGGTGAAGATGCAGAACGCGCAGGCCGACGCTGGACCGGTAGCGGGAGCGGTGCGAGGCATGCCGGGCGTGGACTCGGTGATCGACAACTCGTCCATCCTGACCAACTTCTACAAGCTGCTCGACGGTGCGCGGAACGCGGTGATCGTGGTCGCGATCATCCTGATCATCGCGGCCATCCTGCTGGTGGCGAACACCATCCGGCTGTCGGCTTTCAACCGGCGGCGTGAGACGGCAATCATGCGCCTGGTCGGCGCGTCGAACTTCTACGTCCAGCTTCCGTTCCTGGTCGAGGGCATGATCGCCGGCCTGTTCGGCTGGATCGTCGCCACGGTCCTGCTGATCGGCGCCAAAGCCGGGCTCGACAACCTGCAGAACTACTTCCCCTCGGTCCCGCTGTCCACCACCGACCTGATCGAGGTCGTGGTCGGCACCATGCTGATCGGCCTGGTGCTATGTGGCTCGACGTCCTTCCTGACGCTCAGGCGATACCTGCGGGTCTGAGGGGCCAGACTTATACCGTGGCGGCAGACGGCAAGAAGGCGCAGCACTCCGGCAAGGCCCAGCAGTTCAGGAAGGCAGGGCAGGGTAGGAAGATCGTGGCCAGCAACCGGCGGGCCCGGCACGACTACACGATCGAGGACACGCTTGAGGCTGGCATCATGCTGACCGGAACCGAGGTGAAATCCCTGCGTGCGGGCCGCGCAAGTCTGACGGACGGGTACGGGCTGATCACGGACGGCGAGATCTGGCTGCATGGTGTGCACATCCCCGAGTACGCGCAGGGGACATGGACTAACCACGAGCCGCGCCGGATCCGCAAGCTGCTCCTGCATCGCAAGGAGATCGACCGGCTGGACCGTGCGACTCGCGAAGGTGGCCTCACGCTTGTCCCCCTGTCGCTGTACTTCTCCGACGGGAAGGCCAAGATCGAGCTGGCTCTGGCACGTGGCCGACGTACCTACGACAAGCGGCACGAACTGGCACGCCGGGACGCCGAGCGGGAGGTCGCACGTGCTCTGCGACGCCGGAGGTAGCACAATGGCGTCTGATGGCCGGCATGGCTAGGCGCGGCGCCCATTCAGCCAGGCATCGAGCGGGTCGATCCCGGTCGGATGCGTCAGCGCCTGACGGCCTGTCCCACGACGGCCGGTCCCGCGACGCCGTTGCTCCCGACGCAGTCGCTACCGAGCATGGCCCTGCGCATGGCGCCGTCCCGGATGGATTCGGCCGGGGTGACTTCGCCCCCCGGCCGCCTGGCGGGTTGGCGCCGGAGCCTGAAGGGCATCACCCGCCCCGGCCCGGGCCAGAGGCTGGGGGTCCGGCGGGATTCCCGCCGGACAGCTTGGGGACCGAGACGTTCGCGCCGCGGGGCCTAGAGCGCAGCCTCGGGCGATCGTCCGGGCTCCTGGCAGGGCCCGTAAGCGCGTCTGGCCACTTGCCGGGCGATGAAGTTCACTCTAGCTACCCGCACGGGAACGAAGGTCCCGCTGGCTCGCCACCAAGCCCGGGGAGCCCGACTGGCTATCAGCCACCGGCTGGCGATCCGTCCGGTCACCCCGGCGGGACTGGCAGCGCGCCCGGTTTTGGACGTCGGACTGGCCCCTCCGGGAGGATCCCGAGTCCGTCAGGCTTTACGCCTGGCGCCGTCAGCCCGCCCGGATATCCGCCACGCCCGGCCCCCGGTCCGGCTGGTCCAGCCGGACCCACTCGTGTAGCAGACCCGATCGACTCGCCAGGACCAGGTCGGCCATCGGCTGGAGACATGCCGGTCGTCGCTGGCCCCGCGGACCAGGTGGTCGCGTTCGTCGCTGGGCCGACGGCGTTCCAGCCTGCCGTCGGCGCGCCTGAGCCGACGACTACCGCGCCGCCACAGTCGGCGCCGACCAGGGCCAGGCCGAGTCCCAGATCGCCGAAGAGCCGCGGTCGGCTCGGGGGTGTGCCGGTCAAGCCTGTGGCCGCGCTATGCGTGGTGATCGTGGGCATCGTTGCCGTTGTCACTGGCATCAGCAAGTCCGCGCCCTCGGTCACCGTCAGCGTCAG
>DASWAA010000585.1:0-13688 GCA_036391385.1 Streptosporangiaceae bacterium | reverse complement strand
ATATGTGCTTCTCCGCGCAGGCTGACCTGGCGGGTGGAGTAGTGATCACCGCGATCGGCATTGATGCCGTCCGCCATATCCGCCAGCGCCGCGAGCTGATAGCGCTGGCGTGGCTTCCCGTGCTGCTGGGTGCCCACCAGTTCATCGAGGCAGTGGTCTGGCTGTGGCTCCAGGGCCATGTGCCGCGCGAGGCCGGCCGCCTCGCGCTGTGGGCCTACCTGGTGATCGCCCTGGCCGCGCTGCCCGTGCTCGTCCCCATGGCCGTCGTCGCGCTCGAGCCGACGAGGCACCGGAAACTGATGATGACGCCGTTCGCGGTGCTCGGCACCGTCACCGCCGCGGTGCTGCTCACTGCCATGATCAGCGGCCCCATCGGAGCCAGGCTGGCCACCTACCACCTGGCCTACACCGTCCGGCTGCAGTACGGTTTCCTGATTACTACTGCGTACGTCATCGCGGTATGCGGGCCGCTGCTGCTATCGGGTTACCGGCACGTCACGATCTTCGGCGTCGTCAACCTCGGCGCGGTCGTCGTCATTGCCCTCCTGACCACATCCGGGTTCGCATCCATCTGGTGCGCGTGGGCCGCGGTGTCCAGCGGCGCCATCGCGCTGCACTGCCGCTACGCCCGACCCCACCGCCAGCATTCTCGCCCCCGCGCCAGTCGGCTGATGCCCCAGAGCTGAGCGATCCGGCGAGCCGGCAGCACCACGGCCCACGGCCCACGGCCATCCCGGGATGCTAGCTACCCGCGCCCGAAGGCACGTCCTGCTGCCGGAGGTCGGCCATCCGGTCGCTAGGGGACCGGTCGATGATCTCAGCTCGCTCGGCCTTGGTGCGGAAGGTCACGCAGGTCCGGTCCGCGCGGAAGAGATCGTAGGAAAACTCGAATGGAACACCGTCGGCCGTCCTTGACGTCCGGGTAATGGCCAGCAGCGGAGCCCGGTCCACGATCCCGAGCAGGGCCGCCTCGTCGGGGCTTGCCTCTGTCACCTCGAGGTGCTCGACGACGTCATGGGGCGACATCCCGTACTGCCCGGCCAGCAGATCGTAGATCGAGCCGCCGAGCGGCAGCTCAAGCAGCCCGGGAACCAGGTCGGCGGGCAGCCTGGCCCGCTCAAGGGAGATCGGGACACCGTCGGCGAGCCTGATCCTGACGATGTCAACGACCAGGCTGCCGGGCGGCACGTCAAGGTTCAGCGCGGTGCGGTCGTCAGCGCCGGTCATCGTGGCCGACAGCACCTGGGTGCCTGCCACAAATCCCTGGCGGCGAAGGTACTCGGGCAGGCCTACGATCACCGACAGGTCGCGGTCAACCTTGGCGTGCGCCACGAAGGTACCCCCCGTCCGGCCAGGCACCCGGCGCACCACGCCGGCCTGGGCCAGCACGGCAAGCACCTGTCGCAACGTCGACCGGCTGACCGACAGCGTCGCGGCGAGGTCACGCTCGGTACCGAGCTTGTCGCCCGGCCGCAGCGCGCCTGAGGAGATCATGTCGAGCAGGCGGTGCCTGGCCTCATCGGCAAGTCGCAGGTCGGACCCATCTGCTGGGACCTGGCTCACCCCATGGCCTGCAGCGACTCGGGCACGGTCTGGCCTCCGTCGATAACTAGGGTCTGCGCGGTGATGTAGCCGGCCTCGTCGGAGGCGAAGAACAGGGCAGCGTTCGCGATGTCGGCGACGCTTCCCAGCCGCCCCAGCGGGATCGATGCCTCCATGGTGGCCAGGTAGTCGGCGCCGAGCTCATCGAGGCCCTCGGTAATAATATTGCCTGGCATGACAGCATTAATTGTAATACCGGAGCGAGCGAACTCGAGCGCCGCCGACCGCATGAACCCCAGCTGGCCAGCCTTGCTCGCGCCATAGTGCGACCATCCGGCGTACCCCGTGATCGGTCCCGTGATCGACGACGTCAGGACGATCCTGCCGTGCCCTGACTCCTTCAGCGCCGGCAGCGCCGCCTGAATGGTGAAGAAGGTACCCTTCAGGTTTGTCGCGAGTACTTCCTCGAGCTCGGCCGGAGTCATCTCCGCCAGCGGTGAGGCAGGGAAGATGCCGGCGTTGCAGCACACCACGTCGAGTCCTGCGTGCCGCTCGATCACTGCCGAGACGACCGCGTGGCAGCTAGCCGGATCGCTGACGTCGCCGTGGCAGTAGCTGACCTTGCCGCCCGCCGGGGTCAGGCCGGCCGAGGCGGCGGTCAGGTCGGCAGCGGCCTGCTCGCCGCTGGCTGCGTCCCGGCCCGTGATCACGACCTGGGCACCCGCATAGGCGAAGCCCGCGGCGATGCCCTTGCCAATTCCCTTGGTACCGCCGGTCACCAGCACGGACCGGCCGCTGATCGAGTCGAACATCGGAGCACTCCCTGAGATCGTGGGCTTGGCGGACGAGGTTGACGGTCAGGTCGTAGTGAGCAGGTAGCGCTCGGCAATCTCGCAGCAGCCCGTCGTGAAATCGGCGCCGAGTTCGAGCGCAGCGTCGGCGAACTGGTGCGAACCGACCCAGGCGACCAGCTGAAGCCGCCTCAGCAGCACGAAGGTCGGGATCTCCGCTTCGTCCTGCGCGGGCAGCGGCATGACCCTCCGGTAGCCGCGCACCCACGCGTCGCACAGCGCCGGCACCCGCGGGTCGTGCTCGATGAAGCTCACCGCGGTCGCCAGGTCGAACATGAACCAGCCAAGCCCGCAGTCGTCGAAGTCGATGACCTGAATGTCGTCACCGTTGACGAGCAGGTTGGCCAGCCGCACGTCGGCATGGATAAGGCCGAAGCGGTCAGGGCCGCTGCCGTACCTGGCGAGCCGGTCCCGCATCAGGGCCGCCGCCCTGGTCAGCGTCGCCAGTTCTTCCTTACCGACGCCGATGCCGTCCTGCCAGCGCCCCCAGCGCGGCGTATCCCCGACACAGCAGTCGAAATCCCAGGAGAACCGCACGAACCCGGGCGGTCGCCGCCAGCTTCGGGAATGCCGGTGCATTCGAGCGCAGATCTCGCCGAGCACCTCGAACTTCTCGGTGAGCTGATCCTCAGGCGGCTCGGTTCCCGGGAGCCATTCGAACAGGACGGTCTGCCTTGTCACGGACCCGATTTCGATGTCGACGACCTCACGGCCGTCGACCGAGCGGTAGACGGCCGGGGTAAGCAGTCCCTCGTCCCTGCGCAGCGCCTGAAGCCAGGCGAGCTCGGAGGCGATCGCGCCTGGCGGGTGGTAGCCGGTGCGGTGGACTCGCAGTACGGCGGTGCGGCCCGCCGCCGCGTCGTCGACCCGGTAGGTGGCGTTCTCTGACAGGCTGAGCAGCGTGATCGCCGTGTCGGGCGCGAACCCGAATGGCCCGAGTGCCGCGCGAGCGAACGGGTCGTACTCGCGGAGCACGGCTTCCTGGGAATTGTCGGTGACGCTCACTGATCTCGTCCTTCGATGCTGGCGAGCAAGCGCTCGATCTCTCCGGCTGCCCGGGTCACGCCGGGTGTCGTCCCCGCTATGTACAGGCGACCGGAGGCGCCGATCATGGTGACGTCCACCAGCGTGTTCTCCGGTGCGGCCTTCTCCGCCTCGTTCGCGGCCACGGCGGCGAAGAGCGCTGGTGTCATCTCGCACACCAGCAGTGACTGGCCCGGCAGCAGCATCGACGCCTGGCGCGACCTATTGATGATCACCGCCTGCTGGTCGGTGACGTCGGTGATGATGTCGCTGTACTGCAGGGCGGGCCTGAGCTGGTCGGCCGCGGTGCGGCCGATGCCATCGAGGATGGCCTGCCCGGCCCGCCGCACAGTCTCGGCGCTCGGCGAGTGGATCTCGAGCACGCCGAACTGCCGCTCCACGAACAAGATCCCTGGCTCGACCGAGGGCTCGGCCCGCAGCGCGAGGTCGGTGACCCGCTCGATGGCAAGGCCAGGCGCGACCTCGACGATCAGGGCGTGATCGCCTTCCGCCGCCGGATACCCGCGTGCCCGCGTGGGCGTGCCCAGGTACGCGGCGAACTGCCGCCGCAGGCCCGCGATCGGGAGGTAGACCCGCAGCTCTACGCCGCTCGTGATCGCGGCCATCACCGCCGCCTCACCCTGACGCCACCGCCAGCCGTCACTCAGAGACCACGAAATGCTTGCCAAGCTCGCCGTGCGGGCGCGGGATCACATGCACCGAGACAAGCTCGCCGACGCTGGCCGCCGTCTCCGCGCCGGCCTCGGTCGCGGCCTTCACCGCGCCGACGTCGCCGTTGATGATGACCGCGACGAGGCCGTCCCCGACCTCCTGCCGGCCGACGATCACGACATTCGCCGCCTTGACCATTGCGTCGGCGGCCGCGAGGGCCGCGACGTATCCCTTCGTCTCGATCATGCCTAGCGCGTTCTGTGCCATGGGGGGTTCCTTTCTACAGATCTTTAACGGGGCGAACGGGGTGCTCCCGGCGCCTTAGCCGCACGCTTGCCGGGCGGCGACTTTCTCGGCGCCTGAGGGGGCGAGGCTGGCCGGGAGGATGGCTCGTCGATAGAGCCGATGATCAGCGCGTCCACGGGCGGGCGTTCGGGGAGCCAGCCCGAGGCAACCGAGCCCTGCGCGATGAGGACCCGCTCACCCTGCCCGCTGCCCAGCACGTCGAAGGCGACCAGGCGCTCCCCTGAGCCGGTGATTTCCACCTCCAGGAAGGCGCCATTCGGCAGGCCGTCGATCCGCTTGGTGGACCAGACGTTGCCGACGACTATTCCTTGCAGCATCACCGCTCCTTGTCGATCGGGACCCCGAGAGCCCGCGCCTTGTCCCTGGCGAGCGGGGTCAGCACCGCGCGGGGCCCGAGGACCAGCCTGGCTCCGGCCCTGGCCGCGGCCAGCACGGTTCGCTCAGTGACCGCGCCCTTGTCGATCCGCTGCACGGCCAGGGCAGCTTCACCCGCGGCCTTGCCCGCCAGGCTGAACCTGACTCGCCCGCCGACCAGGTCCCGCCTGAGCTTGGGGTTGTCGGCCAGCTTGAGCACCCGGAGCGCGAAGGCGTGCAGCTCGTCGTCGCTGCTGATCCGCACCTTCCACGACTCAGGCTCGGACGGCCTGACCGCTCCGGACTGGCCGGGAACCGCGCCACCCCTGCTGGTCAGCCTGTCCGGCTGGCCGTTCGGCGGCGCCGTCGAGTCGGCGGCGGGAACCGAACTCGGCGGCATCGCTGGAACGGCCGGCCGGGGCGCTGGCCCGGTGACGGGCCTGGTGGCCGGGCGGAGCGCTGGCCCGGCGGCCGGCGAGGTCGCCGGTCGCGCGGCAGGCGGCACGTCCGCCAGCACGCCCGCTGGCGCGGCCGAGCGCAGCACCTCGGCGAGCACTTCCCTGACCAGTCGTCTGAGCTGATCGGTCCCGGCTCCGGCCATGAAATCGTCCATCGCCGTCACTCCGGCTCGCCGAGCAGGGCCGTGACCGCCTCCGCGGCCTGCCGCACGTCGTCCTCGCGGCCTGCCAGGTACACCCGCCCCGTCGCCCCGATCATCCGGTAGTCCACGAGCTTGATCTGCGCCGCCTTCTCCGCCTCGTTGGCCGCCAGTATCGCGTAGGACGCCGGCTGCAGCTCGAGCACGAATAGTGATTCGCCCGGCAGCACCATGGAACCGAGCTTGTTCCTGTTCACCAGGAAGGCGTGCTGTGTGTCCACGCTGGTGATGATCCGCGAGGCGAGCACTTTAGGCACAGTGGCCGACGTGGCGCTGACGCCGAGGGCCTCGAGTACCGCGCTGCTGGCGGCGTGGACCGCGGCGGTCCCGCCGTGCAGCTCCAGGTACCCGAACTGACGCTCCACCACCAGGATGCCGGCCTGCACGTCGGCTCCCTTGAGCGCGACATCGGTCAGCGGCTCGATGTCAAGGCCCGGCGCGATCTCGATCACCTGCGCGGCGACGTTGGACCGCGGCAGCCGGCCGCGGATGAAGGTGCCCAGGTAGCACATCGTCTGCGGCTGCAGCTGATCGAGGAAGATGAAGGAACGCAGCTCTGCCACCGGCTAGCTCCCCATCATCGCGGTGAGCTCTTCGATGATCAGCGCCCGGAGCTGATCGCGCACCGAACCGGGCAGCGCTGCGCTGCCCTGATCCGGCGCCGGCCGGCGCACCGGGCGTGCCGGGTCGCCGGCTGCCTCCTGCGGCTGGTTCGAGGCGCGCGGGTAGGCCGGAACCTCGCCCGGCGGCGCCTGCCACGCCTGGATCGCGGTGAAGTCACCGAACCGGACGCCCGGATCAGCGTTGAACGCCACCCTCGTCCAGTTGACCAGGTGCCGCGGTTCGAGGTTCTCGCCGATCGAGCTGCGCCCGGCAAAGCCGGTTCCGAGCGTCATGGACGGCGCGAGGTTGGTGTCGATTCCCGCGCTGCCCGTGCTGTTCCCGGTGTTGACCGAGACCCTCAGCACCGGCACGCGCACGCCGTACCGCATGATCGTTTCCGGGTCCTCGCTGTGAATGGCCGCCGAGTGCCCGGCTCCGCCGATCCGCACCACCGCCCGCGCCGCCTCGATGCCGCGTTCTGCCGTCGGCACCGTGACCACGCCGAGGACCGGCGACAGCTTCTCCCGGCAGAACGGCTCCTCGGGCACTACCAGGTCGACGGGCGCGAGCAGCAGCCTTGTGCGGGGCGGCACCCTGATCTCCGCCTGGCCGGCGATCCATGCCGCGTCCTTGCCGATAGCTTCGCCGTTCAGCAGGCCGTCGGGGAAGAGGTACGCACGCAGCTTGTCCCGGCCGACCTCGTCAAGCAGGCAGGCGCCCTGACGCTGCAGTTCGCGCAGCAACTGCTCGCGCACGCTCTCGGCCACGATGAGCACCGACTCGTTCGTGCACAGCACCGAGTTGTCGAAGGCCTTGCTGTCGACGATCCTGCGGGCCGCCGCGGCGACATCGGCTGTGGCATCGACGAGCACCGGGACATTACCTGGCCCGACGCCAAGCGCGGGGTTCCCCGACCGGTAGGCGGCGCGCACCATGGCGGTGCCGCCGGTCGCTACGATCACGTCGGTCACGGGATCGCTCATCAGCGTCTCGACGAGCGCGACGGTCGGCTCCTCGACCACCTGAATGGTGCCATCGGGTGCGCCCGCCGCCCTGGCGACCTCGGCGAGCAACCGCGCCGCGTCGGTGCAGCATCCCCGCGCCATCGGATGCGGGCTGACCACGATCGCGTTCCTGGTCAGCAGCGCGAGCACGACCTTGAAGAAGACGCTGCAGACCGGGTTGGTCGACGGGGTCAGCGCGAGCACGACGCCAGCGGGCCTGGGAACGGAGACGATCTTCGCCGCCGAGTCGATCCGGGGGCTGACGAAGTCCTCGTTCCGGTAGCGCTCGAACACGCCGAGCGAGCAGGCCTCGTTCTTGACGACCTTGTGCTCAGCCACCCCGAATCCGGTCTCCTTGACCGCCCACTCGGCATATCGCCTGGACTCGGCATGCGCCGCGCGGGCGACCGCCTCGGCGATGTGCATGACGGTGGCCAGGTCGTAGCTGGCGAACGCGCCCGCCGCCCAGTGCGCCCTGGCGAGCATCTGCCGCGCCTGGTACGCCGCGGCCACGCTGCCGCCGGCCCGCGGTGCGTCCGCCTGCGCATCCCCGGCCGCCCGCATCGCCATTCCGGCCGACCTGGTCGCTCCGGTCGCCCCAGCCGACCTGGTGACTCCGGTCGCCCCGGCCGACCTGGTCGCTCCGGTCGCCCCGGCCGATCTGGTCGCCCCGGTCAGGGGGCCCGCTCGCCCAGTCGACCTGGCCGGCCCGGCGCGCTCACCGTCGGCCCGCGCGCGCCCGGCCGCGCGCTGCGGCTGTTCGCTCATCGCCTGCTCCCGACCGGGCTTCGCCTGACCTCCGCGTAGGCGCGGGAGATGCCGGCTTCGGTGCGATCGAGCAGCTCCTCGCACAGCTCGGGCGTCATCAGCAGACCTGGCTTGTATTGCAGCACCCGAGGATCGAGCGTGGAGAAGATCGCCCAGACGCCGGCCCGGTACAGGTGGCGCATCACGTACTTCGCCCCTTCCTCATGGTCGAACTCCAGTCCCATCACGACGCCGTTCTGCCGGATCCCGATGAACCAGTCCGGGTAGCTGGCCTGGATATCCCGCAGGCCGGTGCCGATCAGGTCGGCGATGTAATGCACCATCGATCTGGTCTCAGGACGGCCGCAGATCTCGAGTGTCTTCAGGGCGGCGACGCAGCCGAGTTCCGCTCCGCCGAAGCTGGAGATGTGCGCGAAGCCGTCCTCGGTCAGCCAGCCCGCGCTCTGCTCGCTGACGAGCACCGCGGCGATCGGGTACATCCCGCCGGACAGGCCCTTTCCGGTGACCAGGATGTCGGGCTCGATCCCGTGCTTGGTGACGGCCCACATCTCGCCGGTGCGCATCAGCCCGGTCTGCACCTCGTCGGCGATGTACAAGGTGCCGTGCCGCTCGCACAGCGCCTTGACCGCCTCCAGGTAGCCGGGCGCGGGCAGCGGGAAGCCATAGGTCGCCGGGATGGTCTCCATGATCACGGCCGCGACGTCACCGCCGGCCAGTGCCGCTTCCATCGCATCGAGGTCGTTGAACGGGACCTGGCTGAACTCTTCTGGCCGGTCGGCGAGGAAGATCCGCGAGAAACGGTCGTCTCCGGTCGCGACGGCCAGGCCGGTATGACCGTGGTAAGCCTTGATGATGGAGACGATCTTGCGGCGCTGGGTGGCGTGCCTCGCTGTCTTCAGCGCGATATCGATGGCCTCTCCGCCGCCGCTGCCGTAGACGACCTTGGTCAGGTTCGGCGGCGCGGTCCTGATCAGCGCCTCGGCCAGCGCCGCCCGGGCGCTGGAGGGGAAATGGTGATTGCCGATGTCGAAGGAGCGCATGCCGGTCGTGATCGCCTCGACGAGCTCGGCGTTGCGGTGCCCGAGGTTGAAGGTCCCGCCGTTGAGATGCACGTCGATCAGCCGCAGGCCTGACATGTCCCAGATGAAGTAGCCCTCGCGCCGGTCGATCACCAGATCGACGCCGCTCTCGCTCCAGAAGTCAGTCTTCCCCGGGTTCCAGAATTCCCTGGACTTGGAGAGGACTTCGGCCTTGGACTCCACGCTGAAGACGTCGTAGTCGTACATCGGCCAAGCCTTCGTCTCGGTGTAACGATCGGCCGCATGGCGCTGACCCGGCGGACGTGGCGCCATACCCATACCAGACCGAATCATCTATCGGTAGGACCTAATAGTCAAGAGCTGGATCTTGCTGGCCATGACCTATTGTCAGGCTCGATTTGATCATGTTACGGTCGGGTTCCGGTGCGGCGACCAAAGCGCCGATGATGCCGCTCCGGCGCACGGCCCGTGCCGATTGCGCCATCGCCCGGCCGGGACATGCCACGTTTTGGTGTGTCTAGGAGGGGAAACGGCGATCGCCATGGTCGGACCAGAAGTATCGCCCAGGGTCATTGGGCCGAACCGGCCTGACTCGCCGCTTCCGCACGTCACCATCGCCAGTTCAGCTCGCCTGTTCCCAGGCCAGTCATGGTCCGGCGATAGCACCCATCAACACCCGTCGTGCCTGCCACAGCAGTGCAGGCACGAGGCCAAGCCCTGACAGGAGGCTGGCTGCATGTCCGATACCCAAGCGCCACCCGGTACCGGCGGTGAGTCCGCCGGCGACGGTGTCATCCACACCGCAGGCATGTTCGGCAGCCTGGACATCTCCGAGCGCGAGGACGTCCATAAGCTAAGGAAGCATGCCATCGGCCTGTACGGCGTGCTCTTCCTGACCGTTACCGGCTCGGCGCCGATCTCGGCGATGCTGTTCAATACGCCGATCGTGGTCGGCTACGGAGAAGGCATCGGCGCTCCCGCGGCGTTCCTCTTCGCTACGGTCGTGCTGGTGATCTTCTCGGTCGGCTACGTCGCGATGGCCCGCGAGAAGACGACCGCCGGCGGCTTCTACTCCTACATCAGCCACGGCCTCGGGCGCGAGATTGGCATCGGCGCCGGGTACGGCTCAGTCCTCGCCTACTCTGTCTTCGAGGCGTCGCTAGCGGGCGGTTTCGCCTACTTCCTTAACCTGAAGCTCGCCGCCTTCGGCGTCCATGTGGGCTGGCCATGGCTGGCCTTGTTCATGGTGCTGCTGATCTCGGTCCTGACCTATTTCGATGTCCGGCTGTCTACCGCCATTCTCGCCGTCGGGCTGATCTCCGAGGTCGTGATGCTGCTGATCTTCGACGGCTTCATGTTCGCGCACGGCCACATCCCGACGGCAGCCATCAACCCGGTCAACGCGTTCAAGGGCCTGGCCGCGAGCGGCTCAGGATCCACCGCGGTCGCCGCCGGCGCCATCGGGATCGGGCTCTTCTTCGCCTTCTGGTCCTGGGTCGGCTTCGAGATGGCCCCGAACTACGGCGAGGAGTCGAGGGACCCGAAGAAGAACGTGCCGCGGGCGCTGTACATATCGGTGATCGGCCTCGGCATCTTCTACGTACTGACCTCCTGGGCACCCTTCGCCGGGTACTCCGGCGTCAACGCCGCGGCCCACCAGGCCCAGAGCAACGCGGCGCAGTACTACCTCGGCCCGGCGAACGCCATCGCCGGTCACTGGGTCGGATCGATACTCAGCTACCTGATCATCACCGGTTCGTTCGCCTGCGGAATGGCGTTCCACAACACCACGGCCAGGTACGCGTACTCACTCGGCCGGGAGGGGCTGCTGCCACGAGCGCTTGGCAGGACGCATCACCGGTACAAGAGCCCGCATATCGCCTCGATTGCGCAGTCCGTGGTCGCCGCGCTGATCGTGATCGGCTTCGCGGTGTTCACCGGGTCCAACGACCCGAGCAGCCAGGCCTACGTGCAGCTGTACGGGCTGATGGCGGTGATGGGCGTGATCGTCATCCTGGCGGTGCAGGCACTGGTCTCGCTCAGCATCTTCATCTACTTCGAGCGGCACCCGAGCCTGAGCGGGCACTGGTGGAAGACCAGGCTGGCGCCGGCTATCTCGTTCCTGTCCCAGGCCTACGTGGTGTACCTGCTGTTCGGCAACATCAAGTTCCTCGGCAGCGGATACGGCTACGCCAACTGGCTCGGACCCATCGACGCGGTCGTCGTCGGCGGCGGCATCGTGTACGCGTTCTACCTGAAGTCCCGCAACCGCGAGAAGTACGAGTCCGCCGGACGGCTCATCAACGAAGGGCTGTGAGCAACGGCTGGATAAGCGAGCCGGCGGGCATGCCGGGTGCGAGTACCTGGCATGCCCGCCGCGTTCACGCGGCCAGGCTGCGTAGTCGCCGAGCCGCGCTGCCAGGACTGACGGGACCCGGGGGAAGCGCAGATGGGCTACCTGATCGGCGCGGACATTGGCTCGCAGAGCGTCAAGGCAATCCTGCTTGACCCTGAAGGCCGCGAGGTCTGCTCTGCGGGACATGCCTGCACCATGGATCACCCGGCCAGCGGCTGGGCCGAGCAGGATCCTGGCCAGTGGCGGGCCGGCCTCGCCATAGCCATCCGGCAGCTGCTCAGCTCGTCGGGCGTGCGCCCGGCTGATGTCACCCATCTCGGCCTGGCCTCGCAGGTGGACGGAGTCGTGCCGGTCGATCGCCGGCTCCGGCCGCTTCGCCCGGCCATCATCTGGCTCGACCGGCGAGCCTCGGCCGAGGCAGCCGCCCTGGCGGACCGGGTCGGGACGGACCGGATCTTCGCTACCACCGGCCTCAACGCCGACGCCTCCCACATCGCGCCCAAGCTGATGTGGCTCCGTGACCATGAGCCGCAGGCCTACTCGGCGGCCATATCCTTTCCTCCCGCGGGCGGCTACCTGCTCGGCTGGCTCACCGGCACGATCGCCCAGGATCACGCCAACGCGTCGTCCACCCTGCTCTACGACGTGCGGACCGGGACCTGGGACGACGCGATGCTGGCGGCGGCCGGGCTTGACCCGCGCACGCTGGCCGCCATCAGGCCGGCCAGCGAGGTCGCGGGAACCCTGACCGCGCGGGCCGCGGACGAGCTGGGGCTTGGCACCCACTGCGCGGTGGTGGTGGGCACGGGCGACGAGCACGGCGCGTGCGTCGGAGCGGGCGCGATCGAGCCGGGCCTGGTCGCCGACGTCACCGGCACCGCCGAGCCGGTCGCCGTCACCGCTCCTGGCCCGGTCTTCGACGACCTGCGGGTGGTAGAGACGCACGCCCACGCGATCACCGGGCTGCTGCTCGTCGAGAACCCCGGCTTCGTCTCCGGCGGCTGCACGCTGTGGTGGGGCGAGACCATCCTGGGTACCGATCAGGCCGGGTTGTTCGCGCGAGCGGCGCAGGCTCCGGCTGGCTCAGACGGCGTCCTGTTCCTGCCCGCGCTGTCCGGCGCGACGGTGCCGAGATGGAATGACAAGATGCGCGGCGTGTTCGCCGGCCTGTCGATGAATCACGGACCGGGCGAGCTAGCCCGCGCCGTGATCGAGGGCTGCGCATTCGCGCTGCGCGACGTGCTTGGCCGGATGGACGCGCTCGGCCTGGCCGGAGAGGAGATCAGGGTGGTCGGCGGCGGTGCTCGCAGCGAGCTATGGCTGCAGATCAAGGCCGACGTGACGGGCCGGACCGTCCAGCCCGTGCTCTGCCCGGAGCCGACGGCGGCGGGGGCGGCGATCCTGGCCGGAATGGCGGCCGGGACCTTCACGGACGCGGCCGACGCCGTGGCGAGGACGGTCAGGCTGTCGCCGATGACCTGCCGGCCCGATCCGCGGACGCGCGAGGTCTACGAAGAGCGGTACTCGCAGTACCGAGCGCTCTACGACGGTGCCGAGGGAGCGCTGGCGTGAGCACGGCGATGGCACCACGCGATTCCGGCGGGCTGACATGACCGCGGCCGTGCCACTCGATCTTGACGCGCTGCGCGCCGCGCTCGCCGCCGGCGCCGGCCGCCCGCTCCAGCCGCTCGGCTTGCGCCAGGTCGTCGAGGGCACGGGAACGCTTGACGGCCTGGGCGACGTTCTCGCCGAACTCGGCGCCGGATCGGGCAAGGTGGTCGTCCTGGCCGCCGCCACGCCGATGACGGTCAGCGGGGCGGGGCTGCGCGAGTCAGTCGACGAGCTAATCGGCGCCCGTTACGCGTTGGAATGGGTAGTACTAGGGCCCGCCGACGGATCGGTGCACGCTGACGAGCGGACGGTCGCGACGGCCAGGTCGCAGGCCGCGGATGCGGGCTGCGTCGTCACCGTCGGGTCCGGCACGATCAGCGACATCGGGAAGGCAGCCGCCCCGGCAGGCGTCCCGCTGATCGCCGTGCAGACCGCTACCAGCGTCAACGGTTACGCGGACCCCTTCTCCGTGCTGCTGCGCGCTGGTGTCAAGCGAACCACGCCGACCCGCTGGCCAGACGCTCTCGTCATCGACACCGACGTGCTGCTCGGTGCCCCCGCCGATCTCAACCTGGCCGGCCTCGGCGACATGTCGGCGATGTTCACTGCCACCGCCGACTGGTACCTGGCTGCGCTGCTCCGCGCCGACGGTCCGTCGTACAGCGGCGAGGTCGCCGGCCTGGTGCGCCCGCACGGCGAGCGGATGCTGAGCCTGGCCGACGGCGTGACGCGACAGCCGGATCAGCTCGCCGACCTCGGCCGGCTGCTGACCCTCAGCGGGATCTGCATGGGGGTAACCGGCTCGACCGCGCCTGCCTCGGGAACCGAGCACGCGATCAGCCACCTGATTGAGATGGCGGCCACCGCGACCGGCAGGCCCGCCAGCCTGCACGGTGCGCA
>DASWAA010000584.1:0-8670 GCA_036391385.1 Streptosporangiaceae bacterium | reverse complement strand
CGCTCGCCGAGCGGGGTCTTCTCCACCACGGTGGGGATCGTGTACTGGCCCACGGTCACAGCCCTGCCATCCGGGCGGCGACCGCGGGACGTACCTCGTCGAACCGCTCCACGATGTGGTCGACAATCCCGTAGTCGCGGGCCTCCTCGGCGCTGAACCAGCGGTCCCGCATGCTGTCGGCCCGCACCGTCTGCGCAGGCTGCCCGGTGTGCCGCGCGATCAGGTCGATCATCGTGGCGCTCGTGCGCTCGAGCTGCTCGGCGTAGATCTCGACGTCGGCGGCGGTCCCGCCGAAGCCAGCAGACCCCTGGTGCATCAGCACCTGGGCGTGCGGCAGGCTGAACCGCTTGCCCGGGGTCCCGGCGCAGAGCAGGAACTGGCCCATGCTCGCCGCCAGGCCGACCGCGAGCGTGATGACGTCGTTGGGGATCAGCCGCATCGTGTCGTAGATCGCCAGCCCGGCGGTCACCGAGCCGCCAGGCGAGTTGATGTACAGGCTGATGTCGGTCCGCGGGTCCTCGGCCGACAGCAGCAGCAGCTGGGCGCAGAGCCGGTTGGCGACCTTGTCGTCCACCTCGGTGCCGAGGACGACGATCCGGTGGTACAGAAGGCGGTTCATCAGCTGCTCGTCGAGCGTTCCGCTCGCCGTGGGCTCGGTACCTGCCGTGTGCATGGTCGGTCTCCCCTGTTGCGCGGCCGGGCCACGCGGTCCCGTGGCCCTCTCCACGATGTCCCGGCCGGACCGCCTGGGCCAAGGCAATCTGCTGGCAGCAGAGGAAACGCTCCGGTCAGGCGCCGTGCGCGACGGCGAGGACGCATACGTCGTCGTCGTGCGGATGCGGGGCAAGTCCCGCGGTGAGCTCCCGGCACAGCCGGCTCAGCGACATCTCGCCGGGCAGCCGCAGGAGGTGCTCTTCCAGGCGGGCGATTCCGGCATCGATGTCCTCGCCCCGACGCTCGACCAGGCCGTCGGTGAACATCAGCAGGATGTCGCCGCGGTCCAGCGTCGTCATCCCCTGCCCGTAGCTGGCTCCGTCCGCAGCGCCGAGCGCGGGTCCGCTGACACCGTCGAGGCGAGTCACCGAGCCGTCGCTGGCGTGCCGCACGAGCATGGGCGGATGCCCGGCCAGGCCGTAGACGACCGAGGAATCCTGGGGGTTCAGGATCGCGATCGCCATCGTCGCGAAGCTGCCATGAGTCGCATGACCGGCGACCGTGCTGAGTCCGGCCAGCAGCTGATCGGGCTGCATGCCCTGGATGGCCAGCGTGCGGCCGGCGTTGCGCAGCTGTGTCATGTCCTCCGCGGCGAGCAGGCCGTGCCCGACCACGTCGCCGACAGCGAGGTAGATGCCGCCCTGTGGCAGCGACATCGCGTCGTACCAGTCGCCGCCGATCCCGCGCCGCGAACCCGCGGGCTGGTAGCAGGCACCAAGCAGCAGCCCGGGGATGCGCGCCGTCGCCCTCGGCATGACCGCTTCCTGCAAGATGGCCGCCATTTCCTGCTCGTCGGCGAACCTGCGCGCACGGCCGAGCGCCTGCGCCACCAGGCTGGAGACGGCGGAGGCGAACGCCAGCTGCCCGGCGTCCAGCGGCTGCGGCTCGGTCCACGTCAGCCCGAGCACGCCCGTGGTGCTGTCCCCCACCGTCATCGGCCAGAAGACGACGCAGACCGCACCCGACTGGGCCATCCGCCGTGCCGACGCCGGATAGCTCGACCGGTGCTCGTCGAGCGACCGGATGATAACCGGCTGGCCGGACCGCGCTGCGTCGGTGGCCGCGGTCCGGGAGCTCAGCGGGACGTGGCTGTACCGGTCGTGCAGCTGTCCGGGGAAGCCAGCGAGCGCGACCCATTCGAGGTACCTGCCGTCGTCGCTGATCACCCCAAGCGCCACCCCGTCGGCACCCGCGTCGCTGCGCACCTGCCTGGTGACGATGTCACCGACGTCCTCGGGCGTGGCGGCTGCCGACAGCAGGCTCGTGAGCTCGGCCAGCGTCTGCAACTGCTTGCGCTCCCGCTGCTCCGCCTGCCGGATCCTGGCCCGCTCCATGCCCGTGCTGGCGATCTCGCCGATCGCCTCGAGATAGTCCATGTCAGCCGCGGTGACCTCGTCCGATCCGGCCCACCAGGCATCCAGGTAACCCAGCGGGCCGGCCTCGGTCAGCAGCGGGACCGCGACCACGGCGAGCACACCCGGCGCCCGCTGGGCCTTTCGCCGAGGGGATTCGGCACCTGCGTCGGCTCGCTGGTAGATGATCGTGCCCTGCCTGACGGCCTGCGGGCCGACCGCATCCGGCTCCTCGGCCAGCCGCGCCGCGGCCAGGCCAAGTGCATGGCGGCCGCTCGACGCTAGCCGGACGAACCGGCGGGTGTCGTCGTCGAGCAGGCTGGCGCCCACGTAGTCGGCACCGGTCCGGTCCCTGACAGCCCGCACCACCGCGTCCGCCACCGCGGCCACGGACACCGAGTCGGCGATGATCGCGCTCACCTGGGCGGCGGCATGCCGCGCTGTCGCCCTGTCGCGCTCGGCCTGGGCGGCCAGCCGCTCATCGACGGCGCCGAGCCGCGCGCTAATCTCCTGAGCCATCAGCAGGCCTACCAGCACTACCATGGCGATATAGCCCTGCAGCACCGTTCTGGAGGCAGATTCAGGCAGCCGCTGATGGGCGAGGATGCCATATCCCGCCGCCGTCAAGTAGTTCGAGCAAGACGCGTATACCGCGCCGGTCAGCACGACTCCGATATCGCCGAGCCGAAAGGCGGCCCAGGCCACCGCGGGCAGCATGACCAGTGCCGCCGGAACGTCGGCAAGCGAAAGCGCGACGGATAGCCCGGCGGTCAGCGCGAGCAGCAGCGCGACCTCCGGCCACCGGGCCCGCACCAGGTCCCGCTGGCGCGGCCAGAGCAGGATCGGGGTACCGATGACCAGCACGGCGATCCCGTCCCCTGACCACCACCGCGCCAGGTCCCCAAGCCACCAGGATCCGGCACTCGCCGAGGCGACAGTGGCGCCGATCACGGCGCCGGCCAGCGGGCCAAGACCGCACGCTGCGGCGAGAAATCTGGCTAGGTCCCGGCGGATCCGCAGGTCAGGCTGGCCTCCGCAGAGCGCGTAGGTGACCAGCGCCCCTACCAGCGGCTCGGTGGCATTCGCAACGGCGTAGCCGGCCGCGGCAAGCACCGTCGTTCCGTACTGCACGTCGACAGCGATCTCGGCCACCATGATCGCGGCGACGACGACGGGCCAGGACTGACGCCGGGTCAGCAGCAGCGCCGCGACCGTCACGCCAGCGGGCGGGAAGAAAGCGATGCCGGGGAACCACTTCCAGGACAGTTCCGAGCCGACCGCATAGGCGGCGCAGACGAGAGCGAACAGGCCGAGCGCGCGGAGCAGGCTGCCGCGCAGAGGGGCTGGACCGCTCACACTCACAGCCGCCTGTTCGGTGGCCATAAGCAACTCGCCGCCCGCGGCACACTGCTGTGGTTTCGATGGTCCGGAAAGATCACTTTCCTAAAGTACTGAGCGGTTAACTCCCGTGCTACAGATAAGGCTGACTTAACCCGATCTTTTACGTGACCGTTAAATGGCCGCGACCGCGCAGCGCCAGGTCCGGCGCCGTAGCGCTGACCCCGATGGGGAAGAGTAGTGACCAAGGAGGCAACTCAGGTGACCACAGGCGACAGCGATCCGCCGGAGCGCTACGCGGACGTGGCTGAGACGCACACGGCCGTCGTATTCTTCGCCGGTGATCGCGCGTACAAGCTGAAGAAGCCGGTACGTACCGGGTTCCTTGACTTCAGCACTCGCGAGGCGCGGGCGGCCGCGTGCCAGCGCGAGACCGAGCTCAACGCCCGCTTCGCACCCGACGTCTACCTGGGCGTGGCCGAGGTTCGCGACCAGGCCGGGCGGGTCTGCGACCACCTGGTGGTCATGCGCCGGATGCCGGGATCGCGGCGGCTCTCCGCCCTGATCGGGGCGGGAGACCCGGCCGGCGACGCGGTACGGCAGGTCGCCAGGATCCTCGCCGCTCAGCACGCCGCGGCACCACGCGGTCCCCGGATCAGCGCGCAGGGCAGCCCGGCCGCACTGGCCCGGCGGTGGTCGGACAACGTCGAGCAGATCCGCCCGCTGGCGGGCGGCGTACTCGACGGGTCCGACGTCGACGAGGTCGAGCGGCTGGCCGGGCGGTTCGTCGCCGGCCGCGAGCGTCTGCTCGAGGCGCGCATCAGCGACGGACGGGTGGTCGACGGCCACGGCGATCTGCTCAGCGGTGACATCTTCTGCCTCGACGACGGGCCGAGGATCCTGGACTGCCTGGAGTTCGACGACGCGCTGCGCTGGCTGGACGGACTAGACGACGCGGCCTGCCTGGCCATGGACCTGGAGCGGCTCGGCGCCAGCGAGCTCGCCGGGCGTTTCATCGCCTGGTACACCGAGTACTCCGGCGATCCGGCGCCCCCGTCGCTGCGCCACCATTACGTCGCCTACCGGGCGTTCATGCGCGCCAAGGTGGCCTGCATCCGCCTGCAGCAGGGTGACGCGCAGGCGGCCGGGGAGTCCAGGCAGCTCACCAGCATCGCGCTCGCGCACCTGCGTGCAGGAGCGGTCAGCCTGATCCTGGTCGGCGGGCAGCCAGGCACCGGCAAGTCGCTGCTTGCCGGGCAGCTCGCCGGTGACCTCGGCTGGACGGTGCTCAGCAGTGACCGGGTACGCAAGGAACTGGCCGGGCTCGCACCGGACGAGCACTCCCCCGCACCGTATGGCGCCGGCATCTACGCGGCCGACTGGACCGAGCGCACCTACGCCGAGCTGCTGCACCGGGCCGCGGAACTGCTGTCCGTGGGAGAGTCCGTGATCATCGACGCGACCTGGGGATCGGCCGGCCGGCGAGCCGCAGCCGCCGCCGTGGCCGAGCGAACGAGCGCGGACCTGGTCCAGCTTCGCTGCACGGCGCCGCCCGAGGTAGCCGCGGCCCGGATCCGCTCGCGGACCGGCAGCGCATCCGACGCCGACCCGCAGATCGCGGCGATGCTGGCCGCTGCCGAGGACCCGTGGCCGGATGCCGTCAGCCTGGACTCCGGTGGCGACACCGCCCTAGCCGCCCTCGCTGTCATCCGCCCGGCGCCCCAGTCCAGCTAAACCATTTGGTTGACAACGAAGCGGCGAGCGCGTTAGGTTGTATTCAATCGGAAGGTTGAACACGATCGACTAGGAGCGCCATGGCGGCCGATCAGCTGTCCCGGGTGTTCGCGGCACTGGCCGACCCGACCCGCCGTGACATCGTCGCGCGGCTTGCCGCCGGCGATGCCACGCTGAGCGAGCTCGCCGTGCCCTATGACGTGACCATCCAGGCAGTCTCCAAGCACCTGCGGGTGCTGCACGATGCCGGACTGGTGAGCCGCACCAAAGACGCACAGCGCCGCCCGGTGCATCTCGAAGCGGAAGTGTTCGACCTGATGACCAAGTGGATCGAGCGATACCGCCGCGAGGCGGAGGAGCGCTACCGCCGCCTGGACGAGGTACTCGCCGAGATGCCCGACGACGGTGACCAGCAGCCCGCACCGCGGCCTGAAGCGAAGGAGAACTGACATGACCGCGAACCAGACCGAGATCATCGTCGACGACGAGGTGCCGGCCGCCCGGATCATCCGGGAGTTCGACGCGCCGCCGGCAAAGGTCTTCCGCGCGCACACCGACCCCGACCTGCTGCGCCGGTGGCTCGGACCGCGCCGCCTGGACACGAAGGTCGACCACTACGACTGCCGTACCGGCGGCTCGTACCGCTACCTGCAGTTCGGTGCGGACGGCCGCGAGCACGGCTTCCACGGCTCCTTCCACGAGGTGCGCCCTGACAGCCTGATCGTGCAGACCTTCAGCTACGAGGGGATGCCCGACAGTGTCGCGCTGCAGTGGATCGAACTCACCGACCTCGGCGGCGGCCGCACCCGGCTGACCGCGACGTCGCTGGTCGACTCGTTCGCCGCGCGCGACGCATTCGTCGCCAGCGGCATGGAGGAAGGCGTGCGGGAAGGCTACGAGCGGCTGGACGAGGTGCTGGCCGGCTGACCCTGCTCACCGCTGCCGCGCAGGGTGACCGCGGCAAGCAGCGCCGTGCCGAGCATCAGCGCCGCCGACAGGTAGAGGGCCTGATGCAGGGCGGACTCGAAGGCGGCGTAGCCAGCCTTCAGCAACTCGCCGACGAGTCCGCCTGGCCCGCCGCCCGTTCCGCCGCCGCCAAGCGCGATGCCGGCTCCGCCACCGGATTCGACTAGCTGGATCACCAGGGTCTGTATCGCGGCCGGCAGGTGCAGCTGGGTCATCTTGCTGACCAGTCCGGACTTCAGTTCCGCGTCGACCAGAGCGCCGAGCACGATCACTCCGGCGACCGCGCCGACCTCGCGGCTGGTGTTGGTCGCCGAGGCCGCCATCCCGGACCGCTCAGCCGGTACCGCCGCCAGCACCGACGAGGTGACGGGCACGACGCAGGCACCCAGGCCGGCTCCGGCGATGGCCAGCGCGCCGGCCAGCAGGGGGTAGCTGGGATGCGAGCCGAGCGCGGCGTTGGTAGCCAGCAGGCCGCCGGCGAAGATCACGCAGCCACCTACGAGTGACCAGCGCACGCCGAGGACGCTCGTCAGGCGCCCGGCTAGCAGCGAGGCGGCGATCATCACCGCCGTCATCGGCAAGAACAGGCCCGCGATGCGGTATCCGGAGTAGCCAGCCACCTCGGACAGATACAAGGCTGTGAAGAAGAAGATCGCGAAGGTCGCGAAATAGCAGCAGATCGCGATCACGTTCGGGGTGGCGAACCGCGGGACCCGCAGGAAGCGCAGGTCGAGCAGCGGATGCGCGGTACGACGTTCCCACCAGACGAAGCCGACGGCGGACAGCGCGCTCAGGAGGAACAGCACGAGCACGCGCGCGGCCGTGAAGCCAGCGGTCTCGCCGTTGATCACGCCGAAGACAAGAGCAGCGAGCGCGGTGGCGCCGAGTACCGTGCCGGCCAGGTCGACGCGTCCGGCCTGCGGGTCGGAGCTCTCAGGCAGCACGACGATACAGGCGGCCAGGGCCACGAACCCGAAAGTGACGTCGAACCAGAAGATGCCGCGCCAGCTCCACGCTCCCACCAGGGCACCGCCCAGCACCGGGCCGAAGGCCAGGGCGAGCCCGGAGACCGCTGCCCAGACGCCAAGCGCCCGGTTGCGGCTGCGCTCGTCGGTATAGATCTGCCGGATCATCGACAGCGTCCCCGGCTCGCTCGCGGCGGCGCCGAGCCCCATCACGGCCCGGCCGGCGATCAGGATCGCGACGCTGTGCGCCTGCGCCGCGAGCATCGCGCCCGCGACGTAGCCGACCGCGCCGCCGAGCATGACCTTCTTGCGGCCGAACTCGTCGCCGACCATGCCGAATGGCAGCATCAGCGCGGCGAAGGGCAGCGCGTACGCTCCGACCACCCATTGCAGCGACGACACGCCGGCGCCCAGGTCGGTCCTGATGCTGGCCAGCGCGACGCTGACGACGGTGTTGTCGAGGAAGGTCAGGAAGAGCAGTGTGCACAGCACGGCGAGAGCCACCGGACGCCGCCGCCAGGCAGCCAGCGGGGCCTCGGCGGGCACGGCCAGCGCGCCGGTCATCACCCGATCACCCGCACACGGCGGGGATCAGGCTGGGCTTGCTCGAGTAGGCCACGTGCAGCAGGCCGCAGAACGTGGTCGTCGAGATCTGCCAGGAACCGCCCGTGTACACGGCCGTCCCGTTCAGGTTCTTCGCGAGCGGCTTGCCGCCGAGCAGGATCGTGTACGTCACGCTGGCCTGGTCCGGCGGCACCAGGGTCACCGCGCTGACCTTCGCCGACGCCTGCAGGACCAGCGCCCCGAGCGAGGTCTTGGCCTGCGAGTTCACGAACGAGGCGAACTTCTGGCCGTTCTGCAGCAAGACGATCCGGCGCGGGATCGGCACGGTGCCGTCGAAGAACTTCAGCCAGGTACTCGTGACCGCGGCTTGCGCAGCGGGCCCAGCGGACGGCTGGACCGGCAGGCGAGCCGGCGAAGCGGCACGCGAAGTGTGATGTGCCGCCTGGCTTGTAGCCGCGCCACTAGACGAGCAAGCCGCTAGGGCAAGGGGCAGCGCTGCGGCGCCTGCCACGAGGATGCTTCTCACAGCAGGATTGTGCCGCCGATCGGCCGGGAAACATACCCTTAACCCGGATTTTGTCGTCCGGGGAGGTTATGTCCCTGCTGCTGTTATGTCCCTGCTGACGTCAGTCGCAGGCACAGGATCTGCCGTATCCCGAGCAGCACGAGGGCGGCCCGCTGGAACGGGTTGAACGCCCCGGCTGTCAGCGGCTTCGCCTGCCGCCTGGTCAGCAGCTCGGGCCTGGTCGCTTCGTAGTCCGCGCCGTCCAGGCGCAGCCGGCAGCCGCCGGCGGCCAGCACGTTCTGGCACCAGTCGGATCGGCTGCCGAACGTGAGCGCGATCAGCGCGACGTCTCCGTTGCGCCGCACGGTCACCGGCGTGCGGTACTCCCGGCCGGACCGGCGCCCGACGTGACGGATCTGCGCTGCCATGCGGAAGTCCCGCCGCCCCGCCCGCCTCAGCACGAGCGGGTTGAATACCTTCGTCAGCGGCCCCACCACGGACCGGACCAGAAGCGACGGGCCGACCGCCTCCA
>DASWAA010000583.1:0-6286 GCA_036391385.1 Streptosporangiaceae bacterium | reverse complement strand
TCCCGCTCGGCGATCGCCGGCTTGTTCTCCGGTGGAGCGCACCGGACCGCTGCCATCACCCGGGTGCCGCGCAGGCGCTGCCCGTCTCCCGCCGCGACGCTGGTCGGCTGGGTCGCGAGACCGCACCGCCACAGCGACTCGAACAGCACGTCGCCGCTGCGGTCGCCGGTGAAGATCCGGCCTGTCCGGTTGCCGCCATGCGCCGCCGGCGCGAGGCCCACGATCAGGATGCCCGGCTTCTCGTCACCCCAGCCGGGCACCGGACGACCCCAGTAGCGCTCGGTGCGGAACGCGCGCCTGCGCTCGGCGGCGACCTGCTCACGCCAGGCGACCAGGCGCGGGCACGCCCGGCACACTGACTGCCTGGCCGTGAGCTCGGCCAGCGACCCCGCGCCTGACGCCAGCGCGCGCACGCTCGCCGCGTCGGTCGCGACGGGCGTGTCCGGGCTGGCCGGATCCTCTGGCCAGCCGGTGCCGGGCCTGACCGCGGCGTCCTGGCTCCCGGGCGACGTCATCGCGCGGGCGGCATTCCCGCCGTGCCGTCGATGACCGACCAGGCAATGCCGTCGAGAATGTCGTGCTCGCTGGCGACCATCTCGGTGAAGCCGAACCGGCTCATGATGCGGTCCAGGATCAGCGCCCCGGCGCCGATGACGTCGACCCGGCCAGGATGGATCACCGGGATCGCCGCCCGCTCGGCGTGCGCCCTGGCCAGCAGGCTGGCGGTTACCTCGTGCACCCGGACGGCGCTGATCCGGGCGTGGTGCACCCGGGCCGGGTCGTACTCCTGCAGGTCAAGGGCGACCGCGGTCAGCGTCGTGACGGAGCCAGCCAGTCCGACCAGCGTGCGCGCGCTGGCCACCGGTATGGCCTGCGCGACCGTGGCGAGAGCGGCGTCGGTATCGGCCACGGCGGCGGCTACCTGGTCCGCCAGCGGCGGGTCGTCATGCAGATGCCGCTCGGTGAGCCTGACGCAGCCGATGTTCACCGAGATTGCGGCCAGGCCGCCCGGACCAGCCGCCGGCGAGGTGACGAACTCGGTGGAGCCACCGCCTATGTCCACGACAAGGAACGGGGGTTCGGGCCGGTCCTGCCCGCCGTCCGCGCCCGGGCGGCCAAGCTCGGCGGTCGCGCCGGAGAACGACAGCCTGGCCTCCTCGGCACCGCTGACGACCTCCGGATCGACGCCGAGTATACGGCGCACTCCGTCGGCGAATTCCCCGGCGTTCGAGGCGTCCCTGGTGGCGCTCGTCGCCACCATCCGGACCGCGCTGGCGCCAGAGTCGGCGATCATCGCCCCGTACTCCTCCAGGACAGCGAACGTCCGGCCGAGAGCCTCAGGCGCCAGCCGGCCTGTCGCGTCGACACCCTGGCCCAGCCGGACGATCTCCATCCTGCGGTGCAGGTCGACGAGCTCACCGCGGGCAGGATCGAAGTCGGCCACGAGCAGCCTCAGCGAGTTGGTCCCGCAGTCGATCGCAGCGACTCGCTGCGGACCAGCCTCAGCCATGACCCCTCCGCTGACTCGGCGCGGCTGCCCGCGGGCTAGCAGCCGGGGGCGGGCGCCTGCTGCTCCTGACCGCACGGCACGTCTACGCAAGTCCCGGCCGCCCACCACTCTCCCATGGCAAGTATGGCCTCCCGGCCGAACGGGTTCGCCCCCGGCACGGCAAGCTCATGCGCGACGAGCGCGTGCAGGCACTTCACCCGGTCCGGCATCCCGCCCGCGGTAGGGGCACCCGCAGGCAGCGGCTGCACGCCCGCGGCGACCGCCGCCTGCGCTCGCCGCGTCTCGTAGTCACGGTGGGCTGCCAGGTACGACTCTCCTAGCCCCGGATGGGCGGCGAGGCGGGTGGCCATCTCGCGCATCACGCCGCCCGCCTCCAGCCGACTGGCAGCTGCGCAGGCCCGGACGCAGGTCAGGTAGTACAGCGTGGGGAACGGGCTGCCGTCGGGCAGCCTCGGAGCGGTCTCGATGACGTCAGGAAGGCCGCACGGGCACCTGTGCGCTACCCGTCGTGCTCCCCTGGGCGCACGACCGAGCTGCAGCGTGACCGCGGCCAGATCCCGGCCGGCCAGGCTCACTTACGCCGCACTCCGCCCGGATGCCGGTCAGCCGGGGCTTGCGCCGCGTCGGCCTGCTGCACCGAGGTCCACAACCGGGCGTACCAGGGCGTCGCGTCGCGTCGCGGTGCGCTCCCCCGCGCGCCGGGCCTGGCCGGATCGATGATCACGTAGACGTGCTGTGACGGAAAGCGCATGTGCAGCCGGTCGCGTGCCAGCTGCTCGATGTACGCGGGCTCTGACAGCTTCCTGCGCTCGACTTCGAGCAGCTTCAGCTGCGCGGTGATCTGATCTCGCTGTGCCTGGAGCTGGTCGATCTGCCGGCGCTGCGCGATGTACTCCCTGACCGGATAGGCCAGGCTCAGTGCGATCGCGCAGAGCACCACAGCGAGGATGGCGGCACGGCCGGTAAAGCGCGGCCTGGAGCCGCCTGCCCGCCCGGCCCTGTCCGGCTCGGAGCCGTCAGGCCCGGTGCCGTCAGGCCCGGCCCGGGCGGCGGACCTGGTCACTGCGCTCCCCTGAACCGGGCGAACGCGGTCTGCCCGGCGTAGGCGGCCGCGTCGTCCAGCCGTTCCTCGATCCGCAGCAGCTGGTTGTACTTCGCCACCCGCTCGGACCTCGCCGGCGCCCCGGTCTTGATCTGCCCGCAGTTCACCGCGACCGCGAGGTCGGCGATGGTGGTGTCCTCGGTCTCGCCTGACCGGTGGCTGATCATGCAGCCGAAGCCGCTGCGGTGCGCGAGGTCGACCGCGCTGAAGGTCTCGGTCAGGCTGCCGATCTGGTTCACCTTCACCAGCAGGGCGTTCGCCGTCCGCTCGGTGATCCCGCGCTGCAGCCGCTCCGGGTTGGTGACGAACAGGTCGTCGCCGACGACCTGGACCCTGCTCCCGATTCGGGCCGTCAGCTCCTGCCAGCCCGTCCAGTCGTCCTCGGCCAGCGGATCCTCGATCGACACGATCGGGTAGGCGTCTAGCCAGCCTTCGTAGATGCCGGTCATCTCCGCGGCCGTCCTGGCCTTGCCCTCGAAGGCATACCCGCCCTCGCGGAAGAACTCGGTGGCCGCCGCGTCGATGGCGAGGGCGACATCCCGCCCGGGCGCGAACCCGGCCTGGTCGATGGCCTCGATCAGCAAGTCGAGCGCGGCCTGGTTGTGCTGGAGGTCGGGCGCGAACCCGCCCTCGTCGCCAACTCCCGTGCTCAGCCCGTGCTTCCTGAGCACCGACTTGAGCGAGTGGTAGGTCTCAGCGCCCCAGCGCACCGCGTCGGAGAAGGTGCTCGCCCCGACCGGCGCGATCATGAACTCCTGGATGTCCACGCTGGTGTCGGCATGCACGCCCCCGTTGAGAATGTTCATCATCGGCACGGGCAGCACATGCGCGTTGGGTCCGCCTAGGTAGCGGAAGAGCGGCAGTTGCATCGACTGGGCGGCGGCACGCGCGACCGCCAGGCTGACGCCGAGGATCGCGTTGGCCCCGAACCGGGACTTGTCCGGCGTACCGTCCAGGTCGATCATCGTGAAATCGACCAGCCGCTGCTCATCGGCGTCCTGGCCGAGCAGCTCAGGCTGGATCTCGTCGATCACGGCGCGGACGGCATTCTCCACGCCCTTGCCGCCATACTCGGGCCCGCCGTCCCTGAGCTCGACGGCCTCGAAGGCGCCGGTGGACGCGCCGCTCGGCACGGCTGCCCGGCTGTGGGTCCCGTCGTCGAGCACAACCTCGACCTCGACGGTCGGATTGCCCCGCGAGTCCAGAATCTGCCTGGCGTGGATGGCTTCGATGGACGACAAAGGGACTCCCGAGAGCATCGCTGATCTACGCACGGGAGCCTAGCCGAGGGACATAACAACGCCGAGGCTGGCTCGCCGGTCAGACGGCCCAGCCGGTCAGACGGCCCAGCCGGTCACAGCCGACGGAGGCGGCTCAGCCGGCCGAGGATCGCTCCCAGGCACGGACCCGCTCGGCGAATGCTCTGGCCGCCTGCCTGAGCTCTAGCTCAGGGTCAAGCCCCGCCGACCGCGCCCTGGCCACGAGCGCGAACAACTCGGCTCCCAGCGGGCTGACCGTTGCCTGCGCCCGTGCCTGCGCCGGCTTCTCCCGCGCGGACTCGCTCTGCGCGGACTCGCCCGGCGCGGATTCGTCCTTGGGCTGCCCGACCGGAAGATCGGTCAGCTCGGCGGGGATTCCCGCCGACTGCGCACGGCGCTGCAGTTGCGCCGCCAGGGACAGCGCAGGCTGGCCCATCGGGACGCCGTCGAGCGCGGAAGCCGGACCGCCGCCCGCTGCCTCGCGCTCCTGTGCCTTGATCGCGTCCCAGTTCCGCTTGACCTCGTCGGCTCCGGACACGCTCACGTCGGCGAAGACATGCGGGTGCCGACGGATGAGCTTCTCCGCGATCCCCTTAGCGACGTCGTCGATCGTGAAGCCGGTACCGTCGGTCCGCTCCTGCGCGACCCTGGCGTGGAAGAGCACCTGGAGCAGCACGTCACCAAGCTCCCCGCGAAGCTCGGCCATGTCCTGGTGCTCAAGCGCCTCGAGCGCCTCGTAGGTCTCCTCGAGCAGGTAAGGCGCGAGCGACTCGTGCGTCTGCTTCGCGTCCCACGGGCACTGCGTGCGCAGCCGGTCCATGATCGCGACCAGCTCGAACAGGGCCGCGCCCGGCACCGCCGCGTTCTCCTGCGGTGCTAGCACGCAGGCGTCAGCTGCGGAGCGGGAGCCGGGGACGCACCGCCAGCACCACCTGTCGCCGATAGCGACTGCGGGGCGGCGACGACGATGAACTGGCCGTAATCGAAAGCACCGAACTGCGGGTTCACCCTGATGTTCATGCCCTTAGCCGCAAGACACTCCATGTGGATGACCTTGACCTGCAGAGCCGTTGCAGCGGCCTGCGTCCTGGGCGCCACGCCGCCAGTTAGCTGTCGCTCCAGCACCGCCCGGATCGCCAGCCAGTGGCCCACCTGAGGCAGCATGTTCGGCGGCAGGCCAGCCAGGACGGCCACCTCGTGCAGCGTGTCACCGGCCTGACTCGCCTGACGCGCCACGGCCGTCTCCTGCGCCAGCGCCTGCGTCTTGGAGACGTGGATGCCATCGCTGGCCGCGATCTGGTCATAGGTCGCGAACTCCAGCATCCAGCTCAGTACCTTGCGCGGCATCTCGGCGGGCGTGTACCTGATCTGCAGCTTGGATTTGTAGGCCTGATAGGCAGTGCTGAGGTTGGCTACCTCGTCGGCGAGCTGCCGAGCGGAGATCCGCTGGCTGCCATACAACGCTGCCGCGCCAATCTGCGGCTGGCTGCAGCCGGTGACAGTCAGCGCCACAACCGCCGCTACCGGCATGGCCGCCAGCCACCGCACCGCGGTCCTTCGCCTCTTAATCCGCCGCACTACGACTCTCCTTAGCAAACGCCGCGCTCAAGCGCCCTGGCTCCCGGTCCCCTGGCCGGCCGGCTGCTCGTCAAAGATCGCCTCGATCAGTTCCTCGCACCAGGCAAGCAGCTCGCCATCGCGCAGCGACGGGGCACCTATGGGGGTGACCGACGCCGACCCCGTGCTCGACCGGCCAGAACCGCCAGCGTTACGCGAGCCTGGCCGGCTGCCAGCCTTCGGCACCGGTACGAGCATGGTACGCACCGCAGGCTTGAGCAAGGTCCGCGGGTACAGCCGCTGCACCCTGACCTCGCGCGAGTCGGGCAGCTCGACGGGCGCGAACCTGATGTGATTGCCCTGCGCGGTGATGTCGGTGAGCCCGGCCCGCCGCGCCCGAGCCCGCAGCCTGGCCACCGCGAGCAGGTTGAGCACCGCCCGTGGCGGCGTGCCGTACCGGTCGGTCAGCTCGTCGAGCACGGCGGCGATATCGGCGTCGGAGTCGATCGCGGCGATCGAGGTGTAGGCCTCGAGCCGCAGCCGCTCGCCGGTCACGTAGTCGTGCGGGATGTGCGCGTCTACCGGCAGCTCGACCCTGACCTCGGCCCGCTCGGCCGGGCCAGCGCCCCGCATCTCGCTGACCGCCTCGCCGATCATCCGCACGTACAGGTCGAAGCCGACTCCCGCGATGTGCCCGGACTGCTCGCCGCCGAGCAGGTTCCCGGCGCCGCGAATCTCGAGATCCTTCATCGCGACGAACATCCCGGCGCCGATCTCGGTGTGCTGGGCGACCGTCGCCAGACGCTCGTGCGCGGTCTCGGTCAGCGGCTTCTCCGGCGGGAAGAGGAAGTAGGCGTA
>DASWAA010000582.1:0-14541 GCA_036391385.1 Streptosporangiaceae bacterium | reverse complement strand
CGTCGCCCCGGTCGCGGGCTAGCTCGGCTGCGACGTCTATACCATCGGGCTCGCCGATGTCCATTGCCAGGACGGCGCGGCGCAGTTGCGCGGCGCGCTCGCGGCGCTCCGCGGCGTGGATCACTGCCTGCCGGATAGCTGCGGATCGCGAGATGCCCTCGCCGGTCAGGACGTCAAGGGCATGCTCGGTCTCCTCGTCGGTTCGGATCGTGATGGTCTCAGCCATGCAATGAGTGTAAGACAGATTGTCTTACAAGACAAGCTGGCGGGCAGCCGATCAGGGCACGAAAGTGAGCCCGTAGTCGTCGTTTCCGCCGATGTCAAGCTCGCGCATCCCGACAGTGAACGAGTCGGAGTTGGCGGTATCCGAGCACCAGTCGAAGGCGATGTACGGAACGATCTCGTCGTAGACGCCTGCCCAGTAGGCACCGTCGGCCGCCTGAGCGTAGTAGTACCAGTAGCGGTTCACGTCTTCGAGATCGTCGCCGTACACGGTGGCCGAGGCGCCCGGCTCGATCTTCCACCAGCCCGCCTTCTCCCAGTCCCCGCCATCCGCGCAACCGGGGTGGTACCACTCGATCATGGTCCAGATCGTGGACGGATAACCGTTGGTGAACTGAAGGCTCATCGTCAGCTCCCTGCGCGAGGCTGGCGCCGGGCCGCGCCCGACGGCTCGCCGGCGCCGGCGGGCTGTGCCTCCGTCCGGCCCGGGGGGTGCTCGCTGGCGCCCGGCAGGTGCCGGGGCGTCACCGTCGGCAACTTCGCGCTGGCCGCACCAGCGAGCAGAGTTCTGTCTGTATCGGTTGTCTGATCGGAACCTGGAGGAAGTACCATCGCGTCTCCCCGTCACTACATCAGCACGCCGTCTGCCTGGAATCCTCTGTCAAGATAACTCACCGTAGTCAATCGAGTACAGAAGATTGCCCAGGAGAATTCAGCCGGAATGGCCGGCGGAGCGGTGGCGGGTCAGACGTCAGAGACGAGCTTGACGGGCTGGCCGGTAACAGTCGCGACGGTCTGATAGTCACGATCAGCAATTGCTGGCTGAATCCGGAGCACATTCTCACTGGCTGGGATCAGGGAGGTGCGGGGTGCCGTCCCGCAGGGGCGGGAACCGGTGGGTAGCCGCTGTCGTGCCGCGAGTCATCCGGGTGATGTCCGCCTCTGGCAGCACCTCGGTGGCGTCATCGATGATCACTTCCCACCGGCACACCGGCACCCGGCCGGCCGGCACCCGCGGCGGGCGGTGCACTGGGCGGATCCGCGCCTTCGGATTGACCGCCTGTGCGGTGACGTCGAAGGTGCCGTCCTCGATCGCATGGCACATGCTGGTGACCGCCCGCTCGCCGAACGGCTCGACATCCAGCAGCGCGCCGCACGACCGGAGCTGGAAGAACCCGTGGTTCTCGTCGACGACCTCGTACTGCACGTCCATGTAATGCTGAGCGAAGCCGGGATCGAGCTGGAGCTGCTTGAAGATCGCCGGGACCCCGTTGCCCTCGATGTTCATGACCTTCCTGATGCGCTCGGTGTAGACGGGGCTCGCGCCGCGCCATTCGTCGATCGCGATTTCCTCGACGGCCTGCTGGCCGTACCGCAGGCCGATCGCGGTGAAGACCGAGCGGTCGAGCAACTGGACGATCAGCGCGTACTCGCGGACCAGCCGGACGAGCGCTTCCTTGGACAAATCCTCATACCGGAAGTCCGGGTCAAAATCTCCGGAGTAATCCTTGCGCTCGTTCATGGGCTGAACTGTAGTCTGGACACATGTCCAGCACAAGGCGAGCGGCCGTGGGGTTCATCGGGCTGGGCCAGATGGGCGCGCCGATGGCTGCCCGCCTGGTCGGCTGGCCCGGCGGCCTGGTCGTCTGTGACGCGCGCCCGGAGGTTATGACGCCGCTGGTCGAGGCGGGAGCAACTGCCGCCGCCAGTCCTGGCGAGGTCGCCGGGACGGCCGGGATCATCTCGGTGATGGTGCGCGACGACGACCAGGTCTGCGAGGTCGTCAGGGCGATAGCCGGCTCGGTCGCCGCCGGCTCGGTCACCGCCGGCTCGGAGCAGCCGGTCCTGGTCGCGATCCACTCGACGATCCGGGCGGACACCGCCCCCTCGCTCGCCGCCGAGCTCGCGGTATCCGGTGTGGAGATCCTGGACGCCCCTGTCAGCGGCGGCTTCATGGGTGCGCACGATGGCCGGCTCGCCGTCATGGTCGGCGGGTCACGGCAAGCCTATGAACGGTGCCGCGAGCCGTTCTCGAACTGGGCCGACCTGGTGATGCACATGGGCCCGGTGGGCGCGGGCACGCGCGCGAAGCTGGCCAGGAACCTGCTGCACTTCGTGGCGTTCACCGCCGCCGCG
Source organism: Streptosporangiaceae bacterium (assembly GCA_036391385.1). Taxonomy (GTDB): domain Bacteria; phylum Actinomycetota; class Actinomycetes; order Streptosporangiales; family Streptosporangiaceae; genus Chersky-822. The sequence goes on along the minus strand of DASWAA010000582.1, from coordinate 12,183 downwards.
GAGGCGCAGCGGCTAGCCGAGGCGGCGGGGATCGACCTGCGCAAGCTCGCCAGGATCGTTCGGCACTCCGACGCGGTCACCGGCGGACCTGGGTCGATCATGCTTCGGCCGGTCACCGCGCCGGTCCCGGCCGGCGATCCGCTGCGGGAGATACTCGAGCACGTCCGGGCGCTCGGTGAGAAGGACCTGACCCTGGCGCTGCGGCTCGGCGCCGACCTCGGCGTCGACCTGCCCCTGGGAGACTTCGCGCTGCAGCACTTCGCCACCGGGCTCGGTGTCCCGCACGACGACTCACCAGGAGAGGACTCGCCATGAGCGACGACAGCCGGCGCCAGCGCGGGCTTGAGGTGATGCGGCAGGTCTACGGCTGGGACATCCAGGACGGGCCCGGCGACTTCTTCGCGCTGACCGCCGACCACCTGTTCGCCGAGATCTGGACCAGGCCCGGCCTTTCCCAGCGGGACCGGCGCCTGCTGCTGATCGGGCTGCTAGTCGGCCAGAACCTGCACGACGTAGCCGAGATTCAGGTCGACGCGGCGCTGCGCCTGGGCGAGCTCGACGCCGAGGAGCTCAGGGAGATCGTGATCTTCCTGACGCATTACGCGGGATGGCCCAGTGGTGCCAAGCTGTCCATGCAGGCCGAGACGATCATCGCGAAGGACGCCAAGGCAAAGGCAAAGGCGCAGCAGCAGGACACCTCTCCCTAATCGGAACGCAACCCCCACCCGCTCGTCCCGACAGGAGCCCGAGTGCGCTTCAGCGTCGTTCTGTTCACCAGCGACCGCGGCATCACGCCTGCCCAGGCTGCGGCGGCCGCGGAGGCGGCCGGCTTTCACTGCTTCTACGTTCCCGAGCACACCCACATCCCGGTCCGGCGCGAGGCGCTGCACCCGGGCACGGGCACCAGCGAACTGCCTGACGACCGGTATATGCGCACGCTCGACCCGTGGGTGTCCCTGAGCATGGCCGCGACCGTGACGTCCACGATCAGGCTCGGCACCGCGGTCGCGCTGCCCGTCGAGCAGGACCCGATCACGCTGGCCAAGACCATCGCCTCGCTTGATCACCTGTCCGGCGGGCGGGTAGTGCTCGGCGCGGGCTTCGGCTGGAACCTCGACGAGCTGACCGACCATGGCGTGCCGCCCGGCAAGCGGCGCACCGTGCTCCGGGAGTACCTGGAGGCGATGCAGGCGCTGTGGTCGCAGGAGGAAGCCAGCTACCACGGCGATCACGTGCGGTTCGAGGCATCCTGGGCCTGGCCCAAACCAGTGCGGCAGCCGCGGGTGCCCATCCTGCTCGGTGCGCGCGGCAGCGAGCAGAACTTCGCCTGGATCGCCAGGTCGGCGGACGGCTGGCTGACCACACCGGCCGAGGGTGACGTAACCGCCAGGATCCCGCTGCTGCACCAGGCGTGGCACGATGCCGGGCGGACCGGCACGCCGCAGGTCGTGGCGCTGGCCGGCAAGCCCGACCCGGCCGTGCTCGATCACTGGCGCGAGGCCGGAGTCACCGAGGCCGTCTTCGGCATGCCCGACCGGACGCCGGACGAGGTAATCGCCTATCTTGGCCGGCTGGCCGGCAAGCTCGGCCTCGCCTCGGCCGTCGCGGGCTGACCCGTGTCCGCAGCTGCCGGCCACCAGCCGTGGCCCGCCCCCGAGCTGCTCATCGGCGGTGAACTGCGGGGCGCGTCAGACGGCGCGACGTTCCCGATAGTCAACCCGGCTACCGAGGACGTCATCGGGCGCGCGCCGGAGGCCACCGACGCCGATATAGCTGCCGCTATCGGCGCGGCCAGGACCGCGTTCGACCAGACCTCGTGGCCGTCCGATCCGGCGTTGCGTGCCCGCTGCCTGCGCCAGCTCAGGGCCGCGCTCGACGACGACTTCGAGGTCCTGCGCGAGATCACCATCGCCGAGGCCGGCGCTCCGCGAGTATGGACGGACGGGCCACAGCTCCGGGCACCGATCGACGGGCTCGACTTCGTTATCGAACTGCTCGGGTCTTACCAGTGGACCAGCGACCTGGGCACGGCCACCCCGATGGGCATCCCGACCAGGCGGGTCGTGCGCCGCGAGCCAGCCGGCGTCGTTGCCGCGATCACGCCATGGAACTTCCCGAACCAGATCAACCTGGCCAAGCTCGGCCCGGCGCTGGCCGCTGGCTGCACGGTCGTGCTTAAGCCCGCACCGGACACCCCGTGGACGGGCGCCGAGCTCGGCAGGATCATCGCGACCGGGACCGATATCCCGGCGGGCGTGGTCAACGTGATCACCTCAAGCCGGGCCAGCGCAGGAAGGGCGCTCACCACGGATCCGAGGGTGGACATGGTCTCGTTCACCGGGTCGACGGCGACCGGGCGGGACGTGATGACCGCGGCGGCGGGCACGCTGAAGAAGGTCTTCCTTGAGCTGGGCGGCAAGTCAGCGGCCATCGTGCTCGACGACTACGACATAGCCTCGGCCGCCGCGCTGACCGCCTTCAGCGTCTGCGTGCACGCGGGCCAGGGCTGTGCGCTCACTACCCGCCTGATCGTGCCCAGGCATCGCTACGACGAGGCCGTCGCCAGGGCTGCCGAGGTCATGACCAGCCTGCCAGCCGGTGACCCGCAAGATCCCGGAACGGTCTGCGGTCCGGTGATCTCGGCCGCCCAGCGCGAGCGGGTCGAGTCCTATCTCCGCTCGGCCCGTGCGGACGGCGGCATCTTCGCCTGCGGCGGCGGCAGGGTGGCCGGCCGGGACGCCGGCTTCTGGATCATGCCGACCGTGATCGCCGGGCTGCGCAACGACGCGAAGGCCGCACGCGAGGAGATCTTCGGCCCGGTTCTCGTCGTGCTCGCGCACGACGGTGACGACGACGCGGTACGCATCGCCAACGACTCGCCCTACGGGCTGTCCGGTGCCGTCTTCGGCACCGATCTCGACCGCGCCCGCGGCGTAGCCGCGCGCATCCGCAGCGGCACGATCGGGATCAACGGCGGGGTGTGGTACTCCCCCGACGTGCCGTTCGGCGGCTACAAGCAGTCGGGTACGGGCCGTGAGATGGGCGTCGCGGGGTTCGAGGAGTACCTGGAGATCAAGTCGATCGCGGAGCCGGCATGAGCGCTGATCAGAAGCTGGTCATGGACGTCAATCTCGCCGACCTGTGCGCGGCGGTAGCCGCTGCCCTGCCGGACCGGTGCGCCCTGGTGTGCGAGGGCCAGCGGCTGAGCTACGGCGAGCTGACGACCCGGAGCAACCAGGTCGCGCAGCACCTGATCGCGGCCGGCATCGGACCGGACGAGACGGTCGGCCTGTACCTGCCGAACTCGGTCGCCTACGTCGAGTCGATGCTCGGGTGCATGGTCGCAAGGGCCATCCCGGTGAACATCAACTACCGCTATACCGGGCCTGAGCTCGCCCACCTGTTCGCCAGCGCGACGCTAGCGGCGCTGATCGTGGACGCCGAGTACGCGGCGCTGGCCGCCGAGATCGCGACGTCCTGCCCAAGCCTGCGGCATGTCCTGATCGCGGGCGGTGGCCCGGGCGACGTTGCCTTCCCCGGCCAGGTCACCGTCCAGCGCTACGAGTCGGTAATCGGCGCGGCATCCCCGGCCCGGCCCGATCTCGCCCGCAGCGGCGACGACAAGCTGATCATCTACACCGGCGGCACGACCGGCCTGCCCAAGGGCGTGCTGTGGCGGCACGAGGACTTCTTCTACTCGGCGCTGGCGGGCGGGAACCACTACGGCGCGCCGCGGACCAGCCTGGAGGACGTCGTCGCGGCGGCGGTCGAGACTCCCGAGATGGGCTACCTGCTCGCGGTGCCGCTGATGCACGGCTCGGGGACGTACACGATCTTCACGGCCTTCCTGATGGCGAGCAAGGTCGTGCTCACCCGGCGCTTCGACCCGGCCAGGATCGGCACGCTGATCGGCGAGGAGAAGATCATGCTGATGGCGGTGGTGGGCGACGCGATGGCGCGTCCCATCGCCGAGGAACTGGCCGCCCATCCCGGCAGGTACGACCTCGCATCGTGGATCGTCCTCGGCTCGGGCGGGGCGCTGCTCTCTCCCGCCGTCCGCGAGCAGGTCCTCGCTGTGCGTCCAGGGCTGTTCATCACCGACCGCTTCGGCAGCTCGGAAACCGGGACCGACGGCCAGGTCGAGCGCGGCGACGGCGGTCCGCCCCGGCTGATCCCGCAGCTCAACGTGCTGGTCGTGGACGAGGATCTGCGCCCGGTCGGCCCCGGCGGTACCGGCTGGATCGCCAAGTCCGGGCATGTTCCGCTCGGCTACTTCGGTGACGAGGATGCCACCGCGCGAACCTTCCCGGTGATCGACGGAGTGCGCTGGGCGGTACTCGGTGACATGGCCCGCGTCGAAGACGACGGCTCGATCGTCGTGCTCGGGCGCGGGTCGACGTGCATCAACACCGGCGGGGAGAAGGTGTTCCCCGAGGAGGTCGAGCAGGCGCTCAAGTCGCACCCGGCGGTACTCGACGCCCTGGTCGCCGGCGTACCAGACGAGCGCTACGGCGAGCGGGTGGCCGCCGTGGTGGAACTGCGGGCCGACGCGGGCGCTATCGGCGAGGACGAGTTGCGGGAGCACTGCCGGGAGTCGGTGGCGGGCTACAAGGTGCCCGCCCGGATCGCGTTCGTGCCGGTCGTGATGCGCTCCCCGGCCGGCAAGGCCGACTACCGCTGGGTCCGCAGTGTTCTCACCGCGACCGCGGGAGACGCGCAGCCAGCCTGACTGAGGGTGCGGACTTAGCTGGTGCTGCTGGAACCCGCCAGCCCGGGCCGGGGAGACGAGTTCGCGCAGGGCCGCGGGTCCTGTTAACATCGGGTCAATCCAGGCGCCGCTAGCTCAATTGGCAGAGCAGCGGACTCTTAATCCGCGGGTTCGGGGTTCAAGTCCCTGGCGGCGCACTCGGAGGTCTTCACACTTCTCCCCCAGCGGACGGGCGAATCTGGCTGGCCCGGTTTGCGGTGACCTGGAGGTAATCGGCGCTGGCGACGAGGGTCCCGTCGGTGGCGCGGTTGAACTGCTGCAGGCAGCCGGCCAGTTCGGTTGCCAGAGCTTGCTGCCCGGCGGGGTCGAGGCGGCCGAAGATGGCCTTGGTGGGGCCGACGTAGGTGCGGTTGAATTCGACCCGGGCGGCTGGCGACGGCCCGCACATGTCGGTGCTCAGCACGTGCGCGCTCAGGTCGGTGACGCCGGGGCCGAGCAGCTCGCGGACCCTGGCTTCGGTTCCCCATTCGATCGGGCTGCGGGCGCCGGGTGACGGCGGGGCCGGCGGGGCCGACGCGAACCGTCCGGCAACGGCCTGCGTGGCGGCCATGACGCTGCCTGGCGTCCAGGCGGTCAGGCCGATCCGGCCGCCCGGGCGGCATACCCGCAGCAGCTCGGCCGCGGCACGGGCCTGGTCGGCGGCGAACATGACGCCGAAGGTGGACAGCACGACGTCGAACGCGCCGTCGGGGAAGGGCAGCGCCTGGGCGTCGGCTTCCCTGGTGTCTAGGTGCAGGCCCTCGGCCTGGGCGCGCCGGGCGGCAGCCTGGAGCAGCTGCGGCACGAAGTCAGTGGCGATCACCTGGGCGCCACGCCGTGCGGCTGCCAGGGCCGCGTTGCCCGAGCCGGCGGCGACATCCAGCACACGCTCGCCGGGATGGATGTCGATCGCCCGGCACAGCAGCTCGGCGACGATGACCTGCTCGGCCGCGGCCCGGGTGAAGTCGCCGGCCGCCCATACGGCCCGCGCCTGTCGTGTCATCTGCGCGTTCGGATCCGGCTGCGTACCTATCACTGGAACCTCCGAATTAACTACTCAGACCAAGTAGTGAATACTTAGATAGAGTAGCTGAATGACCGCCGCTGTCAACCCCCGCCGCGGCTACGACTCACCACGGAGGCGCGAGCAGGCCGCCGAGACACGCCGCAAGATCCTCGACGCGGCCGGGCAGCTGTTCGCCCAGCACGGCTACGCCGCCACGTCCATGCCCGACATCGCCGACCAGGCCGGCGTCGCGCTCAAGACGGTCTACCTCGCCTGCGGCACCAAGGCCGGCGTCCTGCACGCCCTGTGGGACGTCCGCCTCGGTGGCGACGACCAGCCCGTCCCGGTCACCGCAAGGCCGTGGTACCGCCAGCTGCTTCGAGGCGACGACCCGCACCAGCTCCTGCACGCCGCCGCCCACCAGTCGCGCGTCGTGAAGGAGCGCGCCGGCGAGGTGATGCTCACCGTCCGGCAGGCCGCGGCCGCCGAACCCGCCCTAGCCGACCTGTGGGACCGGATCGAGACCGAGTTCCGCGCCGTCCTCGGCGGCATTGCCCAGCGCCTGGACGCCCTGGGATCACTTGCCCCCGGCATCGACGTGGCTGCCGCCACCGACCTGCTGTGGGCCCTCAACCATCCCGACATGTGGCACCTGCTCGTCCGTCGCTGCGGCTGGACCGCAGACAGATACGAGCGGTGGGTCGGCGAGACCCTCAGCACCCAGCTGCTCGGCACTTCACGCGCGGTCACTGGGGGAATGACAGATCGTTGAGAGAAAAGTGGCGGACAGATTGAGTCAGGCTGGACTGGCAGCCCTGACAGATCATCGGCATCAGAAGGGGAATGCGACATGGCTGGCGAGATCCGCGTTCGACGTGTATACGCCGACCCGCAGCCGGACGACGGTGCCCGCGTGCTCGTGGATCGGATCTGGCCGCGCGGCCTGCGCAAGGACACGGCGCGACTGGACGACTGGGCGAAGGACGCCGCGCCCTCCGCCGAGCTCCGCACCTGGTACAAGCATGATCCGGAGAAGTTCGGCGAGTTCCGCCGCCGCTATACGGCCGAGCTCACCGCGCCCGCCGCGAGGGCCGCGCTTGACAGGCTCCGCGGCCTGGCTGACACCGGGCCGGTGACACTGCTGACCGCCACCCGGGCGACCGAAATCAGTCAGGCGGCGGTCCTCGCCGCCCTGCTGCGGCAGGACGGCTGACCGTAACGTACGAGAACGGGATTCTTGGTCCGGCGAGTCAGCCTGGTCGGACGGGCTGAGCTTGCTCGACCATCCGGCCGGACGATCCCATCCGGCGCGGCACTGGTACTGGCACCGGCGCTGATACTGGCACTGGCACCCGTAACGGTCGCCGTGGTGGCTCAGGAGTTTATAGCCGATCGCGGCGAGGCCGACGACTACAGCGAGCCACGGAGCGAGCATGAGCAGCACGCCTGCACTCATACTCTGCCTCCCCGCCTGCTCGTTTGCGCGCTTGCGTCGCCGGCTGTCCATCCAGCCCTTTAGCAACCCAACCCCTGCTTCGTGGAGGCCGCGTGGAGCCGTCTTGCGCATAGCGTGGATAACGGCCCGCTAATGTGACGAACTTAACTCCACGCTTTCTCCACAAGGAGTGCACTGGCCTGCCACGCCCCGCGCCTTTCATCTTGTGAGCGCTGCTCCGGGGGGAGCGGACTGGCGATCGGGCCGCACTGGCCGCGCTCGCCATCCTGGGTCAGCGGCCGCACCCGATCGCCGGGTGCTGTCCGGATATGGCGGGGGCATGTCCGGTCGGTGCCAGCGATCGGGTGCGGTCACTGACAGGCACCGCACGTTCGCCCGGCCGCGGAAGTCAGTCAGCCCGCGGCCTGACCGGCCACCGACTCGCCGGCTACCGGGAGCGTAATGGTCACCTGCGTTCCGCGACCTGGCTCGCTGGCAATCTGCATCGTGCCGTGGTGCGCGCGCACCAGTTCCGAGACGATGGTCAGGCCGATGCCGCTGCCTGACGTGGCCGTCGAGCTGTGACCACGGAAGAATCGCTCGGACACCCGTGGCAGTTCGTCGGCTGCGATTCCCACCCCGGTATCGCTGATCCGCAGGACTGCTCGCTCTCCCGGTGACTGCGGATCCGGCCCGGTCTCGACCACGACGGTGCCGCCAGCTGGCGTGAACTTCACGGCATTGGTGAGCAGGTTCATCGCGATCTCGTTGATCCGCAGCGGGTCGCACAGGACGACGACCCGGTCGAGCCGCCGCACAAGCTCGATGCCGGCTGTATCGAACGAGTCAGCGAGCCGGTCAACGGCAGCTGCCACTGTTCCGGCCAGATCTCGTGGTACGAGGGTGAGCTGCAGGGCCGCAGCCTCGGCCGATGCCAGCCGTTGCAGGTCGTCGACCATACGGGCGAGCCGCAGCACCTCGTCACGCAAGGACCCGATATGAACCGACGTCGGCTCGGTCACGCCGTCGAGCACGGCCTCGTGACCAGCCTGCAGGATCGCGATCGGGGTGCGGAGCTCGTGCGCGACGTCGGCGACTAGATTCCGGCGGATCCGGTCCTGCTCTTCTACGCTGTCGGCCATCTGGTCGAACGCGACAGCGAGCTCCCGGATCTCGCTGAGTCCCCGGACCTCACCGACTCGCGCGTTCTGCTGCCCGCGACCTCGGGCACGGACCGCCTGCATCATCTTGTCCACCGGCGCGGTGATCCGGCGCGACACGAGCAGGGCCACGATCAGCGCAAGGAGCGCCGCCACTCCTGCCGCCGTTACTCGCGCCCGGAACCGCTGTCCCTCGAACGTGGCGACCGCTGCCCCGAGCCCGCGGTCGTTGTACTTCACGATTACCGTGCCAACCCGCCTGCCTCGCACGACGACCTTGTGCCTGAAGCCTGGACCGGCTCTGAACGTGCTGAAGCCGGGCGAGTGATCGACGACTCGTCCGGCAGCGTTCCTCACCTGCACGCCTGCCCCGGCCTGAGCGACAAAGTCGGTGAGGGGGGAAAGGTCCGCGCGCGGCCAGCCCTGATTGCCGTACGCGGCAGCGGCGGCCACGGCCGCTGCCCGGGTCAGGTCTTTCTGCTGCTGCCTGAGGAGCTGGTCGACATCGGTACTGACGGTGAGCGAGCTGAGCAGGATCGCCACGCCGACCGCCGCCAGCGCCACGCCCACGAAGGCCAGCGACAGGCGCAGCCCAAGCTGCCCGATCCAGGGCCCGCCGGATTTAGCCATCCCGGGTCAAGCCGAGCCGGTAACCACCGCCGAGTACGGTCTGCACGATCTCCGGTTTCCCTGGATCCTCCTCGATCTTGCGGCGCAGGTTCTTCACATGCGAGTCGATGGTCCGCTCGTAACCCTCGAAGTCATAGCCGCGCACCCGGTTGATCAGCTCGAACCGCGAGTACACCCGGCCGGGAACGGTGGCGAGGGCCACCAGGATGCCCCACTCGGTCGGCGTCAGGTCCACCTCGGCTTCGCGTACGGTCACGATCCGCCGCGGCTCGTCGATCACCAGCGCGCCGCCGCCATACCGGCTCACTCCCTGCTCTGTCGACTGCGGCGCCTTGCGGCGCAGGATCGCCTGCACCCGGAGCACGAGCTCGCGCGGGCTGAACGGCTTAGTCACGTAATCGTCGGCACCAAGCTCAAGGCCCGCGATCTTGTCTTCCTCGCTGCTCTTGGCCGTCAGCATCAGGATCGGCGTGGAACTGGTGGCCCGAATCTCGCGGGCGACTGTCTCGCCAGGCACGTCGGGCAGCATGAGGTCGAGCACGATCAGGTCAGGAGCTGACGTCTCGGCTACGCTGATGGCCTCGGCACCCGAGTCGGTCGTGAGCACCGCGAACCCAGCACGTTCCAGGTAGGAGCGCACCAGTTCCCGCAGCTTGCGCTCATCCTCGACTAGCAGCACTGTCGCCGTCACGGTGCCCCCATTGCTCCGACGCTGCAGCTACACCCAGCGGACTATGCCCAATGATCCCATGTCGGCCGAAGGGCTCAACTCCATGCCCTCTCCACACCCCGTGCACTCCCGCGTCACGTCGAGGGCATTACATCTATTGAGTGCCACCCGAACAGGACCGGAGCTCTGGGGGGAGTCACCGGATGACGGGTCGCTCATTGGGGGAGGGCATCAGTGTCCGCAGCGCCTTGTGCGGTCCCTGATCCCAGCGGGTTACCGCACCTGGCCGCGCTGGACGCGCCCGGAAATACCGGGGGGAAACGTCCGGGCAGCGCGGCGCGGCCAGGTGCGAAACCAGCCAGCAGGCTAGGAAGCCATCGGAAGCGTAACCGTTACCGAGGTGCCCTTGGCAGGCTCGCTGGCGAACTCGATCTGACCGTGGTGAGCGCGGACGAGCTCGGCGACGATCGTCAGGCCGATGCCGCTGCCGCCAGCCATCTCCTGGGCGCGCTGCCCGCGGAAGAACCGCTCGGTCACTCGCGGAAGCTCGTCGGCCGGGATGCCGATGCCGTCGTCGCTTACCCGTAGCAGGGCCAGATGCCCGTCCTCCGGGCCAGTCTCCAGCGTGACATTTCCACCTGCCGGGGTGAACTTCAGGGCGTTGGCCAGCAGGTTCGTGATCACCTCACGCATCCTGTCCTCGTCGCACAGCACGGGCACCTCGGTCAGTCTCAGCTCAAGCCTGACGCCGGCCGTGCCGAACGACTCGCCCAGATCGCCAGCCGCCGCGGCGGCGATCGCCGCCAGATCATGCCTGGAGCGCCGCATCTGCAGCGCCGATGCTTCAGCCGCCGCCAGCCGCTGCAGGTCTTCGATCATGCGAGCCAGCCGTAGCACCTCGTCCCGCAGCGAGGCCAGGTTCTCCGGGGTCGGCTCCATCACGCCGTCGAGCATGGCCTCGTGGCCGGCCTGCAGGATCGCTACCGGCGTCCGGACCTCGTGCGCCACGTCAGCGACCAGGTTCCGCTGCAGCCTGTCCCGCTCGTCCAGCGCGTCGGCTGCCTGGTTGAAGCCTTCGAGCAGCTCGCGCTGGACACCTACTCCGCGCATATTCTCGATCCTGGCGCTTCGGTCACCCGCACCGCGGGCACGCATGGCGGAGAGCATCAGCTCCAGCGGCGCGGTAATCAGCCGGGCTGCGACCAGTGAAACGACGAGCGCGATCGCCGCGGCGATGGCCGCGGCGATCAGCCGGGATCTCCATTGCTCCGCCTCGAAGCTCCCAGCCAGCGCGCCAAGGCCATGCGGGCCGAACCGGACCAGGACCTCACCGACTCGCGACCGTCCGTCGATCACGGCCAGGCGGCGCTGGCCCGAGTCCTGCATGCTGGCGAATGACGGCGACGAGCCGATCACGCGGCCTGCCATGTCCTGCACCTGGACGCCCGCGCCTTCGCTGCCCGCCAGTTCGAAGACCGGGGAAAGATCCGCGTGCGCCCAGCCCGTCCCCCGCTGCGCGGCCGCTGCTGTCAGCGCCGTCGCCCGGACGAGCGCGGCTTCCTGCCTTGAGGCGACCAGCGCGATATCGGCCCTCAGGGTCTCCGCGCCGACGAGCGCATTGACGATGATCGCCGCGAGCGCGACGCCGACGAACGCCATCAGAAGCCGGCGCCCCAGCTCACCGACACCGAAGACTCTGCGGTTTACTTCAGGTGTTCGCATCGCGGCCGCGCTGGTAGCCCGTCCTCATGCTCCCAAGCCGGCGCATCGCGCAACGCGACAGGTCCAAGCAGCGATCACCCCCGTCGTCCGACAGCTCACTGTCGACGTCCCCCGCGCCGCGGTCCTCAACCAGCGATCGCGGCGAGATCGCTCTCGCTGAGCCATTCGCGCTCCATCGGCAGCGAGCAGCTTTCGCAGAATCCGAACTGACCGGTGCCGACGCGGGCCAGCGCGGCCTCGATCTCGGCGAGCTCGTGGTGTGCCGCCATGAGGCGGCCGACGAGGTCGGCTAGCCGCGTATCTCCCCGGCCGGCGCCTTTCACGAGAGCGGGCAGGGCCGGAAGGCCGGTCTCCGACCGCGGCGCGAGCTCGTGGCACGCCACGGACAGCGCGACGATCTGGTCGACCATCGCGCGCCATTCCTGCTCCAGCCTGCTCCGCCAGGCCTGTGCATCCATGGCGCAAGCGAAGCCGCTCCCGATGTATGTCCGGTGGGCTGGCTATGGAGCCGCTATGGAGAGCAGCGCGTCAGTCGCCGGCCAGCAGGACGTCGGCGTCGAAGCAGGTGCGGTCGCCGGTGTGGCACGCCCCGCCCGTCTGATCCACCTTGACGAGCACGGCGTCGCCGTCGCAGTCGAGCGCGACCGACTTCACCAGCTGCACGTTGCCCGACGTGTCGCCCTTGACCCAGTATTCCTGCCTGCTGCGCGACCAGTAGGTACAGCGTCCCGTGGTCAGCGTGCGGTGCAGGGCCTCGTCGTTCATCCAGCCGAGCATCAGCACCTCACCGGTGTCGTACTGCTGCGCGATGGC
>DASWAA010000581.1:0-10822 GCA_036391385.1 Streptosporangiaceae bacterium | reverse complement strand
GGCGGTGTCCCTGATCTCGTCCGCGCTCGCGGTCGTCCCGTACCTGAGCAGGTCACAGCCGATCAGCTCGGACCAGCTGCCGATCTGTTCGGTGACGCCGGGTAGCTCCAGCCAGGGAGCCAGGTATCCCGGGGTCTGAGCGCCCTGTCCGGGCGCAGCGATCACGAGCATCTTCATACCCTGCACTGTAGGAGTCCACCATAGGCATAGAAAACTCTACGAACTTTTCCGGCAAATCGCTGTAGGTATCCTACAAGCTAGCTTCGGTTGGGAGCCAGGCGACCATAGACGACAGCGAGCCAGAGCGCGAATCCGCCACGGCCGTCGCCAGGGTTGAAACCGGTCAGCTCGGCCGCCCGCCGCAGCCGGTAGCGGACTGTGTTGGGGTGGACGAAGAGCATCCGTGCCGTCGCCTCGAGCGAGTTCCCCTGCTCCAGGTACGTCGTCACCGTATCCAGCAGGGCGGCGCCTCCGCGGTGCAGCGGCTCGTAGATGTGCTTGATCAGCTCCGCCCGCGCGGTCTCGTCTCCGTCCAGCGCGCGCTCGGGAAGCAGGTGGGCGGCCAGCACCGGCCGCGGCGCGTCCGGCCAGGCCGGAGCCGATCGCAGCCCGGCCAGCGCGGCCCGCGCCGATTCCACGGCGCTCTCCAGGCTGCCCGACGGCGGGCCGACGACCACCGGGCCCGGGCCGAACCTGGCCGCGAGCTGCCTAGCGACGGGCATCGGGTCGCCGGGACCGCCGAGTATCACCACCAGCCGGTGCCCGTGCACTCCGGCAAGCAGGTCGAACTTGGCTCGGCGGGCCAGCAGCCGCAGTTCCTCGATCAGGCCCTCGCGCTCGCCGCCGCCGGCATTCCCGGCGATGACGGTCACCGGCGCGGATGACCAGTTGAGCGCCGACGCCCAGGAGGGCAGGCTCTCGTCGATCTCGCCGCGAACCAGCGAGTCGACTACCAGCGCCTCCAGCCTGGCGTCCCATGCACCGCGGGCCTCGGCGGACCTGGCGTAGACCTGCGCTGCCGCGAACGCGACCTCCCTGGTGTACCGGAGCACTGCCTCGCGCAGCTCGCTCTCGCCGCCAGGCGCCGCGAGCTCGTCGACCCGGCTCTCCACGACATCGACGATGATCCGCACCATCTCGACGGCCTGCTGCAAGCTGACCGCCCTGGCCAGCTCCCGCGGCGCGGTGCCGAACACCTCCCCGCCCACGGCGGGCCTGCCCCGCTCCGGATGCTTCACCCAGTCCACGAAGGCCGCCACGCCGGCCTGCGCGACAAGGCCGAGCCAGGAACGGTTCTCGGCCGACAGTGCCCTGAACCACGGCAGCCGCTGTTCCATGGTCGACATCGCGGCCGCGCCGAGCGAGCTCATGGACTGCTCCAGGCGGGCAATGGTCTCAGCACCTACCCGGCCGCCGGCCGGGCTGCCGCCGCGCGCCGCCGAGGTTACCTTCGCGCTCACGACATCAGGGTGCCATGCCTGGCAAGCGCGGCACGCGGCACCTGCCGGCAACAGTGTCCCGGCACAGGCCAGCGCCGCCCCGCCTGGCTGCCCGGCCGCTCACGCCGGCGGACCGCCGGCTCGGACCGCGCCCCCGTACGCCGGCCGCGCCCGCTGTACAGGGGCCGGGCAAGCTCTCAGGCGTCGCGCCGGCCGCCTGGCTGCGGCGCCACGGCGTGCTCGGGGTCGTAAGCCTCCAGGGGCAGCCGCGCGTCCTCTGCCGCCGGGACCGCGGCGCGCAGCGCCGCGCGGAAGGCGTCCGTCGCCGGAGACTTGTACGCGCCGAAGCGGGTGGCGATGAACGTCACCCGCTCGATGACCGGCCGCTCAAGCGGAATCATCACCACGCCGGGACGACGCGCGATGGCCACGGCGAGCCGCGGCATCAGCGCGACGCCGACGCCTGCGGCTACCAGGCCCTGCATCGCCATGTAGTCGTTGGTCATCGAGACCGCGTCCGGCGTGAAGCCCGCCGTCCGGCAGGCAAGCAGCAGAGCATCCCGGCACATCGAGTCGTGCGGCGTGATCCACCGCTCCCTGGCGAGCTCCTCCAGGCGCAGCGCGGCCCGTCCTGCCAGCCGGTGGCTGGCCGGGACGACCACCGTCATCTGGTCGCCGAACAGCGGCTCGAGCTCGACCGCCGGGTCAGGCGCGGCGCCGAGCGCCGGGTAGTCATAGACGATCGCAAGATCGCAATCGCCGGCGATGAGGCCCGGCACCGCGACCGGCGGGTCGGCCTCGGTCAGGCTGAGGTCCACGTTGGGCCTGCTGGCCCGGAAAGCACCCGCAGCAGCGGGCATCAGCGTCGCGGCTGCTGTCGGGAATGCGGCAAGCCGCAGCGTCCCGCCGCCTGATCTGACCGTTTCCGTCACCTCCCGCTGGGCGTCGGCCAGCTGGACGAGCACTGGCCGCGCGTAATCGAGGAAGACCTGGCCCGCATCGGTGAGCTGCAGCCGACGTGGCTGGCGCTCGAAGAGCTGGGCGCCGAGCTCGCGCTCGAGCTGCGCGATGTGATGCGAGACCGATGGCTGGGCGTAGCCGAGTACCTCGGCCGCCTTGGTGAACGACCCGTGGCTTGCCACTTCGCAGAACACCTTCAGCCTCGTCAGTTCGAGCATAGAGAAATTCTATCATCACCATCAAAAAGTTCTTCTTGTATCTATTAGTGCTCTACCGCACAGTTGGGGAAGCGGTCACCAAAACGACGACCGAAACCCTTGCCGGGCACCGGACTCTGGGTGCCAGCCACGAGTCCGGCGAGGTGACGAAGCCTGCCACCCGGTCAGCCGATCCGCGGGACCACGGCACCCGCACCCCGAAAGGAAGCACTGTGAGTTTGTCCCCCCATGCCCGCAGGATCGCGACAGCCGCGACCGGAGCCCTCGCAGCCAGCCTGGCGGTCGCGCTCCCGGCCACGGCGAGCACCACGACACCGTCCGTCAGCTACACCTTCAAGCGGCTGGACAACAGCAACGACCTGAGCTTCAACCAGCTGCTCGGGATCAACAACTACGGCCTCATCGCCGGCTACTTCGGATCGGGCCTGCAGGGACACAAGAACAAGGGCTACCTGCTCAAGTCGCCTTATCGCCAGACCGATTACGTCGTCGAGAACTTCCCGACCTCGGCACAGACTCAGGTCACCGGGCTGAACAGCCTGACCGGCTCGTCCCTGGTGACGGTCGGCTTCTTCTCGCACACCAACAAGGCGAACCCGGGCGCGAATGCGAACTTCGGCTTCTACAAGCTGGCGGGCCACTACCACGAGGTCGTCTTCCCGGCCGGCCAGGCGCCCAGCGGGAAGTTCACCCCGAACGTCGACCAGCTGCTCGGCGTGAACAACTCCGGCGAGGCAGTGGGCTTCTACCTGGACAGCCACGGCAACTCCAGGGGCTACCTGTTTAACGTGCATACACACAAGTTCGTCAGCGCGTTCCCCGGCGCCACACTGCGCAGCGCGGTCAGCCTGACCGCCTCTGGCATCAACAACAACGGCGACGTCACCGGTTTCTTCAGCCTCTCGACTGGTCCGATCAGGTCCTTCCTTGTTACCCGCACTGGCCAGGTGAAGATTCTCGCCTTCCCCGGCGCGGACGCGACCCAGGCCTTCGGCCTTAACGACCACAGGGAGGTCGTCGGCGCCTACGCCATCGGCGGTAAGTCCTTCGGATTCACCTGGACGCCGGGCGGCGGCTTCAAGACCGTGAGCGACCCGGCCGGAATCGGCACCACGTTCATCAACGGCGTGAACAATGCCGGTGATCTGGTCGGCTTCTACACCGACGCCAAGAACAACACCCACGGGATGCTCGCCATCCCGTAAGCGTCAGCCGGTCCGGCAGCGGACGGGGCGGGGGTTATCGCATCGCCCGGATCACCCGGGAGGCCGTCGCGGCGCAGCCCGTCGCGACGGCCTTGCGGTCTCGCCATTCGTAGCCATACTCCACAGCTCATTAGTAGCATTCCGCTACCACGATCGGTCCTTGCGTCATGCGCGAGTAGCGGGCGAGGATCGGCAACCCGGGAGGGGAGCCCCATGGCCGGCATCCCGTCAGACAACGTTCGCGATGTCCGCGAGGCCTTGCGCGTCATCGTGTCCGACCCCGATCTCGGCGCGGCCACGCTGTCTAGTCCCCAGGCTATGTCGAACCTGCTCAAGGACCTGCTGCCCGATGCGCCACGGGAGAAGAACCTGCTGATCGCGGCTGCCGAGGCCGACCTGGCCGGGCTGATGCTCGACCGAGTCGGGCAGGGCATCGACGCTCCGAGCGCGATCAGGCTGGCCGCGGCCTCCTTCGGGGAGAACACCCATTTCTCCGAGGGCGTCTGTACCTGGGTGGCCAGCGAACTGGCGGTCGCACTAGACCTGGCGCCGGACCTGGCAGGGGAACGGTCGGTGCTGCCCGCCGACGAGGCTCCCGAGCCCGCGACGACTGCTGACCAGGCCGGGACCGCCCAGGCCGGAACCGCCAAGCCTGAGGCAGCCGGGTCCGTCTCCCCGGAAACCGTGGCCGCGAGGACGCGCCTCGCGACCGAGGTACTCGGCACAAGCGCCGAACCACTGACCGCCGAGCAGTCTGGCAGTGACCCCGGCCTGACGGCTGTGCGTCCCGGCGACGCGGCGTCGGCCGGCGCCGACGCGCCGCTGGTGAGCGTCGGGGCTACCTCGGCCGGCACCGGTCCCGCCAGTGCCGGTCCCGCCAGTGCCGGCACCACCAGCGCGGCAGCAGCGCACGGGACCTGGATCGGCACCAGCGTGGCTCTCGTTCTGGCCGGGCTCGTCGCTTCGTTCGCCGGTTACCTCGTCCCGGTGTATTACGACTCCTACTACGGCGGTGTCAGCGTCTGGGGCCATGGGCTGCCCGGCTACGTCACCCTGATCGGCTCGGTCATGATCGCCCTGACCGCCTTCTGCGCCGCGCTGATCGTCCGGGCACGAGGCAGTCGCATCCGCCTAGCCGCGGCCAGCTCGGGCATCGTGGTCTCAGCCCTGCTGATCGCGCTGATGTTCGGCATCATCTACTGGACCAGCGTCAGGACCAACGGCGAGCGGATGGGCGCGGGGCTGGTCGCCGGCAGCCTCGGCGTGATCCTGCTGCTCGCCGGCGGCCTCGGCGAGCTGTTCCGCCAGCAGGCTGCCGAGCGGACCGCGTCCCGCCAGGTCAGCCCGCCAGCCGGCTGATCCTTCCCGCCTGGCCACCTGCGCCGAGCCGGACGCGACAAGCTCGCCTGGCCAGACGGACCACCCAGACAGGCTGTTGCGCGTCTAATGAGACAAAGGTCGCGCCGTTGTGCCGGTCTGGCAGGCACAGTACGCGCCGTTCGGCTCAGCGGCTGCCGTGGCTCGAAGGCCGAGGTCACCGGGCTCGCTCGGGTCCTCGGCACTGCGTTCCGGGCTGAACCTGACACCGGAGTCCCTGGCGCTGGCCCCGGCGTCAGATGCCTGGCAGACCTTCTCGCGACCGGCGGCGGCCTGGCCATCGCGGTAACGGGCGACGGCGGCCAGCAGTGGCAGCGCGTCACCACGTTCCGCTCGGCCGGTAAGCCGCCCTCACCCGGCGTTGGCTACGAGACGACGAACTTAACGATGGCGATAAGAAACCAAAGAGGAATATCGAAACAGAGGTGCACGAAAATGACCCCCGCGACAATCCTGACAAGCTCCCTCGCTGGTCGCCTCAGTGGCTGGAAGCTCGTCGGCCTCCTCTGCGCGAGCCCGTATGCCGAAAAGAACCAGGCCCAGAAGGCACTGAGCCCGTAGAGGGCAGCGATACCGAACGCCACCCACCGCCCGAGCGAGCCGTGTGGCGGCAGACCGGCTGCCCACGTCAGGTACCAGGCCAGAACGATCGTTACCGGGACGCTGAGAACACTCCAGATAAGTATCTTCTGGTCGAAGTCGATCTCTCGCAACGGCTGTCTGGCCGACGCTCCGTCAGCCTCGGTATCCAAAATCCTCCCCGGCGGGCTTACGCGGGTCCCGCTAGCTCCGGAGACCAGCGCAGTCCGGTATCCGCTAGCCGAGGGCCTGGCTGACGTCGAGGTCGAGGCGGTACTTGGTGATGGCCTCGGTCAGGATCTCGTGCTTGAGGTCGCCCTGGCGTACCAGCTGGCCGAGCACCGCCAGCGTGATCGACTCGGCGTCCACGTGGAAGAACCGCCGTGCCGCTGCCCTGGTGTCGGAGAAGCCCCAGCCGTCCGTGCCCAGCGAGGTGAACGGCGCCGGCACCCACCTGGCGATCTGGTCGGGCACCGCCCTGATCCAGTCGCTGACCGCCACGACCGGGTGCGGATGCTCGTTGAGCATCTTGGTGACGTAGGGCACCCGGGCCGCCTCGTCGGGATGCAGCAGGTTCCACTCCTCGCAGGCCAGGCCGTCCCGGCGCAGCTCGGTCCAGGACGTCGCCGACCAGACCTCGGCCTGCACGCCCCAGTCGGTGGCCAGCAGGCGCTGGGCGTCCAGCCCCCACCGGACCGCCACCCCGGACGCGACGATCCTGGCCCGCAGCCCGTTGCCAGGCTCGACGTCCTCGGCCTGCTCCCGGTACCGGTACAGCCCGCGCAGGATGCCTTCCTCCAGCGCCGCCGTGCCGCCTGGGTAGTCCTGCGGCATCGCGGGCTGCACGTACGGCTCGTTGTAGACGGTGAGGTAATAGAAGACGTTCTCTCCGTCCGGGTGGTCGGCGGAGGAGCCGTACATCCGGCGCAGGCCGTCCTTGACAATGGCCGCGATCTCGTACGCCCAGGCGGCGTCGTAGGCCACGCAGGCGGGACTGACCGAGGCAAGCAGCAGCGAGTGACCGTCGTTGTGCTGCAGCCCCTCACCGGTCAGCGTGGTCCGCCCGGCCGTCGCGCCGATCAGGAACCCGCGGCCGAGCTGGTCGCCCATCGCCCACATCTGGTCGCCGGTCCGCTGGAACCCGAACATCGAGTAGAAGACGTAGACCGGGATCATCGGCGCGGAGTGGGTCGCGTACGACGTTCCGGCCGCGATCGTCGACGCCATCGCGCCGGCTTCGCTGATGCCCTCGTGCAGGATCTGGCCCTGCTCGGACTCCTTGTAGGACAGCAGCAGCGCGCGGTCAACCGCCTCGTAGGCCTGGCCGTGCGGGGAGTAGATCTTGGCGGTCGGGAAGAGCGAGTCCATGCCGAACGTGCGCGCCTCGTCCGGGATGACCGGCACGAACCGCTCGCCGATCTCGGAGTCCTTCATCAGGTCCTTGAGCAGCCGGACGAACGCCATCGTGGTCGCCACCGACTGCTTGCCCGAGCCGGCCCGCAGCTCGTCGTAGGCCCCGTCCTCGGGCAGCGCCAGCGGGCGTGAGCGCACTACTCGCTTGGGCAGGTAGCCGCCGAGGGCCTTGCGGCGTTCTTTCATGTAGGCGATCTCGTCGGAGTTGTCGCCCGGGTGGTAGTACGGCGGAAGCTCGGCCTCCAGGGCGGCGTCAGGGATCTCCAGGTAGAGCCGGTCCCTGAACTCCTTGAGCTCGGCATGCGTGAGCTTCTTCATCTGGTGCGTGGCATTGCGCCCCTCGAAGTCGGGCCCGAGCGTCCAGCCCTTGATCGTGTGGGCCAGGATCACCGTCGGCTGGCCGACGTGCTCGGTCGCGGCCTTGAACGCGGCGTAGACCTTGCGGTAGTCGTGACCGCCGCGGGAGAGGTTCCGCACCTGGTCGTCGGACAGATGCGCGACGATCTGCCGGAGCCTGGGGTCGCCGCCGAAGAAGTGCTCCCTGGTGTAGGCGCCAGATTCCACCGCATAGGTCTGGAACTGGCCGTCCGGGGTGGTGTTCATCTTGTTGACCAGCACACCGTCGACGTCCTGTGCCAGCAGCGGGTCCCAGTCCCGGCCCCAGATCACCTTGATGACGTTCCAGCCCGCACCGCGGAAGAACGACTCAAGCTCCTGGATGATCTTGCCGTTGCCGCGGACCGGCCCGTCGAGCCGCTGCAGGTTGCAGTTGATGACGAACGTGAGGTTGTCAAGCTCCTCGCGCGCGGCCAGGCCGATCGCGCCGAGCGCCTCGGGCTCGTCCGTCTCGCCGTCACCCAGGAACGCCCAGACCCGGGACCGGCTGGTGTCCCTGATCTCGCGGGCCAGCAGGTACCGGTTGAACCTGGCCTGGTAGATGGCGTCGATCGCGCCCAGGCCCATCGAGACGGTCGGGAACTCCCAGAAGTCCGGCATGAGCCTGGGGTGCGGGTACGACGGCAGGCCGCCGCCTGCGTGCGACAGTTCCTGGCGGAACCCGTTGAGCTGATCGGTCGTGAGCCGTCCCTCCAGGAATGCCCTGGCGTAGATGCCCGGCGCCGCGTGGCCCTGGATGAACACCTGGTCGCCCGACTCTCCGTGGTCCTTGCCCCGGAAGAAGTGGTTGAAGCCGACTTCGTACAGGCTGGCCGCTGAGGCGTAGGTCGCGATGTGACCACCGACGCCCAGACCGGGCTTGTTGGCGCGGGAAACCATGATCGCGGCGTTCCAGCGGATGTAGGCGCGGATCCGGCGCTCGACGTACTCGTCACCTGGGAACCACGGCTCGCGCTCCGGCGGGATGGTGTTGATGTAGTCGGTGCTGCGCAGGCCAGGGACTCCGACCTGCTGCTCCCTGGCGCGCTCGAGCAGCCTCAGCATCACGTACCTGGCCCGGGTCCGACCACGGGTGCGCACCACGTTGTCGAACGACTCCAGCCACTCCCTGGTCTCGTCGGAGTCGATGTCGGGGAGCTGGGTGGGCAGGCCGTCGCTGATGATGGAGTAGCGCTGGCGTCCAGAAACCACAGGCTGATCCTTGCCTTTCGTCGGCGGGCCGCGTTCGCGATGACTCCGCCGGGTTCTGCCGCTGCTGGCACGTTCGGCACGTTCAGCTGCCAGGAGCGTCGCGGATGGTTACAGTCCCATCCTGATACCTCCGAAGCCTGAGCGCATCCACGCCCCCTGCCAACGATGACCCGCCGACCTTGGTAGACCGTCGACAATCACCGCGTATCACTGTCAAACAGGAGATTGCGTTGCCAGAGTAAGCAGCCCGCTGACGGGGAAGATCGATTGATGACCTTGGTTAACTCGCTCTGTACGAATTGTGACTTGCGCAGGGACGTTCCCCATAGTGAACTGTCCCTCCAAGAAGTGCAGACGCTTAGGGAGGGCGTACGTGAGCGCGACCGCTGGCCAGGCGGCAGACCAGCATGACCTGGCCGAGCGGCTCGGCGTCAAGCCGGGCCATGTAGTTCAGGAGATCGGCTACGACGACGACTGCGACGAGGCGCTGCGCGACTCGGTTCAGGCCGGCGAGGGTGTCGAGCTGGTCGACGAGGACTACGACGACGTCGTCGACGGAGTGCTGCTGTGGTGGCGGGACGAGGACGGCGACCTGGTCGACGCCCTGGTCGACGCGCTGACACCGCTTGCCGACGGCGGCTACATCCTCCTGCTGACTCCCAAGGCCGGGCGGGAAGGCCATGTCGAGCCGAGTGAGATCGGCGAGGCAGCGCCAACCGCAGGCTTGTCCCAGACCTCCACGGTCAGCGCCGGCAAGAACTGGTCGGCCACCCGTCTGGTCGCGCCCAAGGCAAGACGCTGAAACGCTAGCCCGTGCAGTCCCCTCGCGGGCTGCACGGGCATGGCAGACTCGACCTCGTCCGGCGCGTGCGCTCCGCGGCGCCTAGCGGTCGCGCGCGTCCGATGCTTGCCCGCGGCCCTCCGCTCCGGACTGCCGCCCGCGATCCGCTGAAAGGACCCTGTACTCATGGCCGTTGACATCGGCGACATGGCGCCGGACTTCGAGCTCAAGGACCAGCACGGCACCCCGGTCAAGCTGTCCGAGCTGCGTGGTAAGAAGAACGTCGTGCTCGTCTTCTACCCGCTGGCCTTCAGCGGGGTGTGCAGCGGCGAGCTGTGCGCGATGCGCGACTCGTTCCCCGAGGCCGACCGCGAGGACGTCGAGGTGCTGACCGTCTCCGTCGACTCGGTATACGTGCACCGGACCTGGGCCGAGATAGAAGGTTACGAGTTCGGCCTGCTGTCCGACTTCTGGCCGCATGGCGCGGTCGCGAAGTCCTATGGTGTCTTCGACGAGGAGAAGGGCCTCGCAGTGCGCGGCACCTTCATCATCGACAAGTCCGGCGTGGTGCGCTGGAAGGTGGTAAACGCCATCCCGCAGGCGCGCGACCTCACCGACTACCAGAAAGCGCTGGCCGAGCTGAGCTAGGCGTGCGGGAAGCACGCCTTTAAGGCGGACGATGCCCTGTTATCGCTGCGGCACCAGGCAGGTCGACCCTGACCGGGGGAGTAGCCCCTGGCGGCGCGGGGTCAGGGCCGACCGCCAGGTGCTGATCTGCCCGGGCTGCCAGTACTCCCGGGACTGGGCCAGCGACCTGGACAGGTGCGGGGTGTGCGCCAGCGTCCACCTGGTGCGGCGGCTCGGGGAGGTCGAGTGCCGGGACTGCGGGGCCGTCGCCGCGTCGATGGTGAAGCCTGACGCGCAGGCCAGAGCGGTGCGTGAGGAGCTGATGTCGCCGGGGCTGGCACCGGGGCTCGCCGAGGAGGTCGAGCAGGCGCTGGCGCGGGTGCTGCACCGGTCTGGCGGCGCGGCGCGAATCGGCTGATCTGGGGCCGACTGTAGTTCGGACCGGAGTCGGCTGCAGTTGGGGCAGGTCGGCGGCGGATGCCGGTGTGAGTGGTTTTGCGGGACTGAGGTTGGCGGTCTGACGCGGTAGGCTTGGCCGGATCGCGCACGACGCATCGGGTGCATAGCTCAGTGGTAGAGCACTCGCCTTACAAGCGAGGGGTCACAGGTTCGAAACCTGTTGCGCCCACCCTGACC
>DASWAA010000580.1:0-4633 GCA_036391385.1 Streptosporangiaceae bacterium | reverse complement strand
GATCCGGGAGACGATCTGCTTCGCTTCCCGCAGCGTCCTGGCCGGGATCGTCGACCTGATCTGGCTGGCCTCGGCCACCGGAACCGCCGCGATCGGGATGTCGGTCTGCTGCACCGGGCTGGACAGCTGGAACCCGGCCAGCGCCTGGTTTACGCCTCGGAAGACCACGACCCGGCCGTCGGCGATACCGACGTAGTACTCGCTCTGCGTCAGCCGCCAGCCGTAGTAGCCGCTGGCGCTGACCACCGCGACGAGCATTACCAAGGTCAGCGTGACCACTGGCCAGCGCCTCCGGCGCGGGCCGGCCCCGACGAGCTCGTCGTCCTCGTCCTCGTCGTCCTCGTCGGCCCCGGAGGCGGGGTCGCCCGCCGCACCGGTGCTGGCGGCCTGGGCGTCAGCGGGTCCGGTGGTCCCGGGCTCGGCGGCCTCGGGCTCGGCGGCCTCGGGCTCGTCGTCCTCGGGTTCGCTCCCAGGCTCCGGCTCCGCGGCCTGGTCGAGCTGCCTGAGCCCGGCGGCGAGCAGGTGAGCGCGGGCTGCCGGGCTGTCGCTGCGCACCGGATCGGTACCCTGCTCGGCGCCCGTCAGTGCCCCGACGACGATAGCGATCTCGCTCGGCCTCGCGCCGGAATCGGTGTCGATGACGTCGGCCAGCACGCAGGTAATGTTGTCCGGCCCGCCGCTGCGGATGGCCAGGTCGATGAGCTGGTCGACCGCGGCATCGAGATCGGCGGCCCGCATCAGGGTCTTGCGCACGGTCTCGTCGCTGACGACGTCCGACAGGCCGTCCGAGCAGAGCAGATAGCGGTCGCCGACCTTCGCCTTGAGCATGGCCAGATCGGGCTCGGCGGGGACGCTGCTCTGCAGCGCGCGCATGACCAGTGACCGCTGCGGATGTGACGCCGCGGCCTCCGCGGTGAGCCGGCCCTCGTCGACTAGCGACTGGACCAGTGTGTGGTCGTGCGTGATCCGGTGGAACTCGCCGTCACGCAGCAAGTAGGCACGTGAGTCGCCGATGTGGCAGAGCGCGACCTCGTCGCCTGACCACAGCAGCGCGGTGAGCGTGGTGCCCATGCCCTCGGTTGACGGGTCGTTCAGCGTGATATGCGCGAGTTCGGCGTTGGCATCGGCGATCGCGTCCGCGAGTGCCTGCAGCATGTCCATGCCGGAGGTGTCGGTATCGAGCGGCCGGAGCGTGGCGATGGCCACCGCGCTGGCGACTTCTCCGGCGGCGTGCCCGCCCATGCCGTCAGCGATGGCGAGCAGGTGCGGGCCCGCGTAGGCCGAGTCCTCGTTGCCCTCACGGAGCAGGCCGACGTCGGTCCGCACCGTGTATCGGAGAGCGATGGTCATTTCCGCAGCTCCAGCACGGTCTTACCGACCCGGACGGGCACCCCGAGCGGGATCGGGGTCGGGGCGGTCACCTTCTGCCTGTCCAGGTACGTGCCGTTGGTCGAGCCGAGGTCCTCGACGATCCACTCGCCGTTCTGCGGGTACAGCCTGGCATGCCTGGTCGAGGCGTAGTCGTCGGTGAGCACCAGGGTCGCGTCCGGAGCACGGCCGATGGTGATCTGCTGCTCGGCGAGCGTGATCGTGGTCCCGGTGAGGTTGCCGCCGGTCACGACAAGCACCCTCGGCGTACCGCGGCTAGGGCGGACCGGCCGGGCGGCCCTGGGCGGCGCTGACTGGACCCGGCGCCCTTGCTGCGCCGCGCCCCGGCGCTGGCGGCGTGGCGACGCTGGCTGGTCGAACAGGTCGGTCCGGACTACTCCGACAGCAGCGATGACGAACAGCCAGAGCACCGCAAGGAACGCTAGCTTGATGATGTCGAGGGTGAGCTGGTTCATCGGGTCATGAGTCCTCAAATGGCCGGTAACCCACGGGGGTCCGCGTGCTGCGGCTGCTGCTGTAAGGAACTACCTGCTTCCTGCTGCTGGTCAGTGCGAATCTTCAGCCAGTGCTCGTCTTAGCCATGCCTGTCTCAATCTGGAACGTGCCGCCTCGTCAGTACGTGCCGTCCTGGCGGAACACCAGTGTCGTGCGGCCAAGGGTAACGCGAGTGCCGTCGGTGAGCGATATCCTCCGGATCGGCTGGCCCTCCACGAAGGTGCCGTTGGTCGAGCCGAGGTCCACCAGCACGACATCGCCGTCCTCGACCCGGATCTCCGCATGATGCCGAGAGACGCCCTGATCCACCAGCCGCAGGTCGCAGTCGGTGCCGCGGCCGAGGATGGTCAGGGGCGAGGTCAGGGGAAAGGTGCGCTGCGTGGAGCCGCCGTGTGCGGGGTCGGCGGTGGAGACGAGCAGCCGCGGGGAGCCGGGAAAGCCATCAGCGGGGCGGGGAAGGTCGCTGACCGGGCGGCGGATCTCTCCGTCTTCGACCGTGGCGCCCCTGATCACGCCGGAGCGGATGCGGAAAGTGCCCACGGTGAGGTCGGGTACGCCCTCGAACCGGATCCTGACCGGGCCCACGAAGGAGTAACCCTGCTCCCGTGCGTGCTCCCTGGCCAGGGTCGCGAGCTCGATGCCGAGACTGTCCGCGTAGACCTCGAGCCGGTCATAGTCCGCCTGCGCGATCTCGGCGACGAAGTCGTTAGGCACCAGGGTGCGGCCCTGTGCCACGATCGCCGCGCGATCGTCCATCTCGCGCTGCACGGCGCCCGCGATCTCGGTCGGCTCCAGGTCAGACTTGAAGGCGCGCGCGAAACCGCCGTCGTACATCCCCTGGAGCCGGTGCTCGAAGCGCTGCAGCACTCCCACGGCGCACCTCCTTCTCCCGTTCGCCATCGATGGTATCGGCGAGATGGCATAGCTTGGGGCGTGCTAACCTTCCAGTGCCCAGGGGCGAGTGGCGGAACGGCAGACGCGCACGGTTCAGGTCCGTGTGTCCGAGAGGATGTGAGGGTTCAAATCCCTCCTCGCCCACAACTCTCAGCTAGGTACTCCTGGCAGAATCATTATCGTGCCGGAACTTCCCGAGGTGGAGTCACTTGCGGCGGACCTGCGCCAGCGCGCGGTCGGCTGCGTCATAGATCGTGCGGATATCGCCGAGTTCTCGGTGCTCAAGACGTACGACCCGCCGCTCGCCGCACTGCACGGCGCGACGATCACGGGAGTCACCAGGCATGGCAAGTTCCTCGACCTGGTCACCGGTAGCGGCCTGCATCTCGTCACGCACCTGGCCAGGGCCGGCTGGCTGCGCTGGAGAGCGGAACTGCCAGCCGGGCCCCCGCGTCCGGGCAAGGGCCCGCTCGCGTTCCGGCTGCGGTTCGCCGACGGGTCGGGCTTCGATCTCACCGAGGCGGGCACTCGCAAGCGGCTCGCCGTTTATCTGGTGACCGATCCGGCCGCGGTGCCGGGGATCGCCTCCCTCGGCCCTGACCCGCTGGCACCTGAGTTCACCGCCGAGGTGCTGGCCGGCCTGCTGGCCGGGCGCCGGACCCAGATCAAGGGCGTCCTGCGCGACCAGAAGATCATCGCCGGGATCGGCAACGCCTACTCCGACGAGGTGCTGCACGCCGCCAGGATGTCGCCCTTCCGGCTCGCGTCGAGCCTGAGCGCCGACGAGGTGGCGGCCCTGCACGGCGTGATCGTCCAGACGCTCCGCTCGGCGATCGATCGCTCGGCCGGGCTCACGGCGTCCGACCTCAAGGCTGAGAAGAAGGCTGGCATGGCGGTGCACGGCCGGGCCGGCCAGAAGTGCCCGGTATGCGGCGACGTCGTACGTGAAGTGTCGTTCGCGGACTCAGCGCTCCAGTACTGCGCGACCTGCCAGACCGGCGGCAAGCCGCTGGCCGACCGCCGGATGTCGCGCCTGCTGAAGTAGCGCCGGATCCGCTGGCTGCCGCAGTCCGCTGGCTGCCGCAGTCCGCTGGCTGCCGCGGTCCGCTGGCCCACTCCGCTGGCCGACTCCGCTGGCCGACTCCGCTGGCCGGCCGCGAGCCGGCGCCGGTCACCGCATGATCTTGGACATCGACTCGAACAGGGCCACGTCGCACCCGCCGTCCAGGACGATCCGGCGCACCTTGAGGCCATACCAGGTTCCGGTGACCACGATCCGCTTGTCGCTCATCATGATCATCGGGCATATCAGGTGCTTTGATGCCGGAGCGAAGGGCTGACTCCCCTTCCCTGTCATCTTGAGGCGCAGCAGCGCCTTGCAGGCCGCGGCGGGGTCAGGGCCGGTGCCGCTGGGCGGGTCGCAGCGCAGCGTCCGATGAACCAGTGCGTGTCCCGTGCCATTGGTCATCGTGAGTGTCAGGGCGACCTTCGCCGGGCGCCGTGCACCGCCAGGCGCTGACGTGCCGCTGCCGGGTGCCGCCGCGGTGCCGCAGCCGGACAGCGTCACCGCGCCCGCGGCGAGCACCGCGATCGCATGATGCCGCAGGTGGAATCTCACGCCCATTTGGACGTCCGCCTCTCCGTGATCGGTTCCGCTCGGGCGAGGCCAGCATGCCAGGCTTGGCGCGCGGTAGGCATCTAGCGGTACTCGGCGGCCGCCCGCCAGCCGGGACGAGCGCCCGCAGCACCGTTATCTTGATGCGTTGTGTGCCTGTGTGAGCGATCACTGCGCGGCTTAGCTGGCTCTTTGGCGATGCCCGGCGGCGTTTCGGTGTCACCATAGGGGCGTGTGGCG
>DASWAA010000579.1:0-2091 GCA_036391385.1 Streptosporangiaceae bacterium | reverse complement strand
GTGACCGGGCGCCTGAGCGGTCTCGACGCGATCACGGTCCGGCCTGATTCGGTCTTCGTCGCCCTGCACGAGGTCGGCAACCCCGGCAACCTCGGCACGATCATCCGCACCGCGGACGCGGCAGGCGCGGCCGGGCTGATCCTGCTCGGGGCGAGCACTGACCCGTTCGACCCGGCCGCCGTCAAGGCGTCGATGGGCGCTGTGTTCAGCGTCCCGATTGCCGGGGCAGCGACCCCTGACGAGTTCCTGCGCTGGTGCCGTCAGGGCGGGGTGAGCGTCGCGGTGACCTCCGGCAGCGGCTCGGGGGCCTTCTGGGACACGGAGCTGCCGCTCCCGGTCGCCATCCTGCTTGGCGGCGAGGGGACCGGGCTGCCTGCCGACCTGCTGGCCGCTGGTGACCTGCGCCTGCGGATCCCGATGACCGGCACGGCCGAGTCACTGAATCTGGCGGTAGCAGCCGGCATCCTGCTCTACGAGACCTGGCGGCAGCACCGCCACGAAGAGGGGCCGAGGCCGGGGCGCTAGCACTCCGTCGGCGCCGCTTCCCTTGCCGGGGGCGGTGGAATGCTGCTATACGAGGCATAGGTGCAATTCGCGGTTCGGAAGGCGGGCGCTGTGGGCGTGCTGAATCCTGAGGTCTCCGCAGCCGAGGTAGGGCTCGACCCCACCAGGCTGGCCCGCCTGGACCGGCACTTCGCCCGGTACGTGGACGACGGCAGGCTGCCCGGGTGGCTGCTGACGGTGGCCAGGCACGGCAAGCTGGCGCACGTGTCGTCCTACGGCCACCGGGACGCCGAGGCCGGGCTGCCGGTCGAGCCGGACACGATCTGGCGGATCTACTCGATGACCAAGCCGATCACGTCGGTCGCGGCGATGATGCTGTACGAGGAAGGTGCGTTCGAGCTGACCGACCCGGTCAGCAGGTTCATCCCGTCCTTCGCCGACCTGCGGGTGTACACCGGCGGCTCGGAGCTTCGGCCGGTGACGGTCCCTGCCATCGAGCCGGTGCGGATCTGGCACCTGCTGACGCACACGTCCGGGCTGACCTACGGGTTCCACCGGGCACATCCGGTGGACGGCATGTACCGGGCGCGCGGCTTCGAGTGGGGCGTGCCGAGGAAGCAGGACCTGGCGGCCTGCTGCGACCTGTGGGCCAGCATGCCGCTGCTCTTCCAGCCCGGCGCGGAGTGGAACTACTCGGTCGCGACCGACGTGCTCGGCCGCGTCGTCGAGGTCGCCTCGGGCATGAGCCTGGACGAATTCTTCGCCAGCCGGATCTTCGGACCGCTGGGGATGACTGATACCGGGTTCTGGCTGGCCGAGGCTGATCGCGATCGGCTGGCCGCGCTGTACACGATCGGCTCCGGCGCGAAGGCCACGCGGATGGACGCCCTCGGCAGCGTGGCATCGCACCGGCCGGCCTTCCTCGGCGGGGGCGGCGGGCTGGTGTCGACAGCGGCCGACTACCACCGGTTCATGTCCATGCTGCTCCCGACGCCGCAGAGCCCGGCCGGTCAGCTCGACGGCGTGACCGTGCTGAGCCCGAGCACCGTCTCCTATATGGCACGTAACCACTTGCCGGGCGGTGCCGACCTTGAGGCGTTCGGGCGGCCGCTGCATGCCGAGTCGCCGATGCGGGGCGTGGGCTTCGGCCTCGGATTCGCCGTTGTCATCGACCCGGTGCCCGGCCGGGGCGTGACGAGCGAGGGCGAGCTGTCCTGGGGCGGAGCGGCCAGCACGGCGTTCTTCGTCGACGCGGCGACTGGCCTCACTGTGTCGTTCTTCACCCAGCTGCTGCCATCTGGGTCGCACCCGATCAGGTCGCAGCTACGCCAGCTGGTCTATCAGGCGCTGACCGGCTAGGGCGCCTGGCTAGCGGCTGCGGTGCGCGCCGCCGGACCGGCCGGTGCCTACCTTGGGGTCGTCGGACGGGACGGCAGCCGTCGCCGCGCCGTGGTGCGACTCCTTCCTGATCGCGTGCACCCGGTGCGCGATCAGGCCGCCGAGCAGCAGGACCACAAGGACTGCGCCGACCAGCGAGAAGGAGTGGAAGAACTTGGTGACGGTGTTGCCGAGGTTGTAGCCGAGCAG
>DASWAA010000578.1:0-5747 GCA_036391385.1 Streptosporangiaceae bacterium | reverse complement strand
TCGGCGAAGACATCTCGTTCGACGAGGATCTGCACGGCAGGCCGCCTTTCGTTGCGCTGCGGGAAAGCCTAGCCTGGCCGCGGGTTCGCGGACCGGGCTTCCCAGGCACGTGCTCGCCGCTACTTGGTTCTTTCCTCTGTTGGATTTATAGGGGAAGTAGTCGTAGTAGGTAGCGTGGAAACTGGGGATAGCCGAGTCAGTGCAGGTCAGGACCAAGATCTCGTGCACAGCACTGGTGGATAAGCGTCGGCGGCCGCTCGCGGC
This sequence comes from Streptosporangiaceae bacterium, assembly GCA_036391385.1. Taxonomy (GTDB): domain Bacteria; phylum Actinomycetota; class Actinomycetes; order Streptosporangiales; family Streptosporangiaceae; genus Chersky-822. The sequence goes on along the minus strand of DASWAA010000578.1, from coordinate 5,483 downwards.
GGCTGTGGACGACCGGCTGCTGTCCCGTCGCGGTGACTGTTTATCCCCCGGGTGATCCCAATCTTGCTCAGGCTATCCAGAGGTCATCCACAAGGTAGTCCACAGCCTGTGTGTACGGATAGTGATGTCCAGTCTCGACGCGTGCATCTTTGATCACGCTGCGTACTTTCGGTCAGCTCGGCAGGGCCTGTTGCTTGATCCGGTTGGTCAGCTCGGTGACCTGGTTGTAGATCGAGCGGCGCTCGGCCATCAGCGACCTGATCTTGCGGTCGGCATGCATGACGGTGGTGTGGTCCCGGCCGCCGAAGTGCTGGCCGATCTTGGGCAGCGACAGGTCGGTCAGCTCGCGGCACAGGTACATGGCGATCTGGCGGGCGGTGACCAGGACCCGTGAGCGTGAGGTGCCGCACAGGTCGTCGATGGAAAGGCCGAAATACGAGGCGGTCTGTCCCATGATCGTCGCCGCGGTGATCTCCGGGCCCTGAGCCTCGGGGATGAGGTCCTTCAGCACGAACTCGGCGAGCTGCAGGTCGACCGACTGCCGGTTCAGGCTGGCGAAGGCGCTGACCCGGATGAGGGCCCCTTCGAGCTCCCTGATGTTGGTCGAGATGCGGCTGGCGATGTACTCCAGGGCCTCGGGCGGCGCGTTGAGCCGGTCCTGCACGGCCTTCTTGCGCAAGATGGCGATCCGGGTCTCTAGCTCCGGCGGCTGGATGTCGGTCAGCAGGCCCCACTCGAACCGGCTGCGCAGCCGGTCCTCCAGTGTCACCAGGCGCTTGGGCGCGCGGTCGCTGGAGATCACGATCTGCTTGTTCGCGTTGTGCAGCGTGTTGAACGTGTGGAAGAACTCCTCCTGAGTCCCTTCCTTGTTCTCCAGGAACTGGATGTCGTCAACGAGCAGCACGTCGACGTCGCGGTAACGGCGGCGGAAGCCGTCCTGCTTGCCGTCCCTGATCATGTTGATGAAGTCGTTGGTGAACTCCTCGGAGCTCACGTACCTGACGCGGACTCCCTGGTACAGGCTCTGGGCGTAATGCCCGATCGCGTGCAGCAGGTGCGTCTTGCCCAGGCCGGAGTCGCCATAGATGAACAGCGGGTTGTAGGCCTTGGCCGGGGCCTCGGCGACGGCGACGGCCGCCGCGTGCGCGAACCGGTTGCTCGACCCGATGACGAAGGTCTCGAAGGTGTACTTCGGGTTGAGCCGGGTCTGGGTGGGGCGGGCAGCTCCTAGCCCTGGCGGCTGCGCCCCGCCAGCCGGGATACCCGGGTGCCCGCCGTCGGGCCGGCCGGCGTTGTCCGCGGCGCGCGCGCCGTTGCCGATCCCGGGCACGTGGTCATCGGAGATCGGCTGCGGGCGGCCCAGGGGGTGACCAGACGGGCCGGCGCCGTCCGGGCCGACCGGGCTGCCGTTGTGCGGAGCCGTACCGGGACCGGCCGCTGTCACCGCGCTCGCGCTGTGCGGGTCGGTAACCGAGTCTGGCATGGCGCCGAAGGGCATCCTGATGCCGAGTGGCTCGGGCGCTGACTGCTCATGGTCGGACGAGGGCAGCGCGGCCGTTACCGCCGGGTCGATGATGACGGCCAGCTGGATGCTGCGGCCGAGCTCGCGCGAGAGAGCGTTCGTGATCAGGGCACGGAGCCTGTTCTCCAGCTGGTCCTTGGCGAACTCGTTCGGGGTGGCAATCAGCGCCGTGTTCTCCACCAGTCCCAGCGGCCTGGTGAGCTGAAGCCATGCGCGCTGGTACGGCTCGATCTGCATGTCGGCTAGGTCATTCAGCGACCTGGCCCAGATCTCGGCGAGGTCTGGTTCGCTCACTGGCCGATCACCTCGCGCTCCCCCAGCATTGTGTTAACAGGTTTTTCCACAGCATGTGCAACGCCGCCGTCCGCCGCGGCACCGTTTGACAGCAGCTGGCCCGGCTCACTCGTCCACATGCGCCGGCCAGGCTTTCCACAGCCTAGGCGCGGATCGGGAAGTACGTTCGGCAAACGGCTAGTGTCAGGACCTTGAGCTATCGCTACTTGACCCGCGGCGGTGACTCACGTAGCGTACGCTCGCCCGCACGCTGCGGCTAGACCGCGCTGGCGGGAGAGCCCGGTGTGCGTCCCCTCAGCCGGCCCGCATGCCGCAGGCAGCGTGCGCGGCGCGCTAACCTTATCTTGTGGCGGCTGCACCTCCTGGTCGCCGCCAGACGACTTAATTACCCGTACCTGGAGTTTCTGTGAGCAAGCGCACGTTTCAGCCCAATAATCGCCGTCGCGCGAAGACGCACGGCTTCAGGCTGCGCATGCGCACCCGTGCCGGGCGCGCAGTGCTCGCAGGGCGGCGCCGCAAGGGCCGTGCGCGAGTCAGCGTCTGATCCCGTACGCCTCGTGCGCGGCGGTGAGGCCAGATGCTGCCCGCGGCCGCGCGGATGCGCCACCGGAGTGAGTTCACACTCGCGATCCGGGAAGGGGGCCGGGCTGGGCGGCCGCTCCTCGTCGGTCACCTGCGGATCCGGCCAGAGACAGCCGAGCAGGCCAGGATCGGCTTCATCGTCAGCCGTGCGGTGGGTCCGGCCGTCGTACGGAACCGGGTCCGGCGCAGGCTGCGCCACCTGGCGGCGGGGTACCTGCAGGTGCTGCCTGGGGGTAGCCTGCTTGTGTTGCGCGCTAACCCTCCGGCGGCGACAGCAAGCCAGGCTGATTTGGCCGCTGACCTGGGCCTGGTGCTACGGGCACTGCTTCGGCGGCAGGGTGGTGCGGCATGAGAGATCGAACTGTGGCTGACGCGAAGCTGACTGACACGAATCTGGCAGGCACGGATGACACCGGCACGGAAGCGGCCGGCACCGAAGCCGCCGGCCGGACGTCAGGTCTGGCATGGGTGCTGATCGGGCTGATCTCGGTCTACCGGAAGCTCATCAGCCCGCTGCTCGCGCCGCGCTGCCGGTTCTATCCCTCGTGCAGTGCCTATGCTCTTGAGGCCGTCAGGGTACATGGCGCTGGCCGGGGCAGCTGGCTGGCCGTCCGGCGGCTGAGCCGCTGCCATCCGTTCCACTCCGGGGGACTTGACCCGGTGCCGCCGGCCAAGCCGGAGCGCGGTGCGCAAGAGCTTCCGAGGCTGAGGCCGAGGATCGAAGAGCAAGGGAACTGACTCGTTGAACGCAATCCTCGGCCCGATCGACACCGCCGTCGCCTGGATCATCACGCAGCTGTTCAACCTGCTCAGCCCGGTCTTCGGCGGCACCAGCGGCATCACGTGGCTGCTGACGATCATGATCCTGGTCGTGCTGATGCGGCTGATCCTGGTGCCGCTGTTCATCAAGCAGATGCACACCCAGCGGGCCATGACCGCGCTGACTCCGAGGCTGCAGGAGCTCCGCAAGAAGCACAAGGGCGACCGGGAGACGCTTAACGCGGAGACGATGAAGCTGTACCAGGAGGCTGGCGTCAACCCGCTGATGGGCTGCCTGCCGATCGTGCTGCAGATGCCGATCTTCTTCGCCCTGTTCAGCGTGATCCGGTACATCGCCGAGTGGAAGCCGTTTCCTAAGGCGCCGATTCAGTACGGCCTGACCCAGCAGCTGATCGTGAGCGCGCAGCACGCGAAGATCTTCGGCATCGCGACCATCGGCGACAAGGTGCTCTTCAACCACACGCCTGTCGCACTGTCATCGAAGATCGTCATCGTGATCGTCGTCCTGATCAGCATGGCGACCACGTTCCTGACCGTGCGGCAGAGCATGAAGCGCGGCATGATGCCCACCGGCTCGGACAGCCCGATGGGCCAGTCGCAGAAGCTGATGGCCTACATCATGCCGCTCTTCGCGCTGACGGGCCTGTACTGGCAGTTCGGCCTGGTCCTGTACTGGGTCACCACCAACCTGTGGACGCTCGGCCAGCAGTTCGTGCTGCTCCGCAAGTATCCGGTGGGCGCCGCGGCGATGGGTCCTGACGGGAACAAGCCGGTCGTGAAGCCCAAGCCGGCGACGGCATCTGGCTTCACCAGCGGCTCTGCCAGGCAGCGGCCTCCGGGCGGCAAGCCGGAGTCCGGCAAGCCCGCGGCCGGCAAGCCTGCGGAGAAGGGCCGCTCAGCGGCGGCAGGCACGGGCGGGGCGAAGGCTTCACCGGCCAGTCCTGACTCGGCGAGCTCGAACGGACATCAGCCGACGGCCGCAGAGGGCGGAATGCTGCGCAAATTCGGCAGGGGCAAGGCTGAGCCTGAGCCGGCCGCGCCGGCCGAACCGGAGGCTAAGATCGTCAGGCAGCAGCGCCAGCGGCAGTCGCGAAGCAAGAGGACAGGCAAGCGCTAGGGCGGCTGAGGCCGGCTAGCTGGATATCCGTCGTGCGCAGGACATGCCTGTACCGATGAGGAGGATCGTGTCGTGAGCCATGGGGACAACGTGCTCGCCGACTCGGAGCAGGCTGAGCCCGAGGAAATGGCTAGCGAGAACGAGGCAGATCCCGGCGACGTCTCAGGCGAGGCCGAGGAGTCACCGGAAGAGTCCGCTCAGCCGGAGCTTGCCGACCTCGAGCTTGAGGGCGAGGTCGCGGCCGATTACATCGAGGGACTGCTCGACGTGGCCGATCTCGATGGCGACATCGACATGGACGTCGAAGGCGACCGGGCGGTCGTGTCCGTCGTCGGCGCCACGCTGGACGAGCTTGTCGGGTCGCGCGGTGAGGTACTCGACGCTCTCCAGGAGCTGACCCGGCTGGCCGTGCACAGGCAGACCGGCGCGCGCACCCGGCTGATGCTCGACATCGGCGGCTACCGGGCACAGCGCCGGGCCGATCTGACCGAACTTGGCACGACCGTTGCCGAGGAGGTCAAGCGCTCGGGCGAGGCGAAGGCACTCGCCGCGATGAACGCGTTCGAGCGGAAGATCGTGCACGACGCGATCGCGGCCGCCGGGCTGCGCAGCGAGTCCGAGGGGATCGATCCCAACCGCCGAGTGGTCGTCCTTCCTGTTGGCTGACGCCCGCCCCACGGGCGGCGCACTGGCGCCCCCGGACGTGGCGCGGGCCGTCTTCGGGTCGGCGCTGCCAGTCGCTCAGGCATATGCGGACCTGCTGGCCGGGCCCGGAGTCGAGCGGGGGCTGATCGGCCCGGGAGAGACCGGGCGGATCTGGGACCGGCATCTTCTGAACTGTGCCGTCGTCGCCGAGCTTGTCCCATCTCCCTGCGCCCTGGCCGACCTCGGATCTGGCGCGGGCCTGCCAGGGATCGTGCTGGCGATCGTGCTGCCCGAAGTCCGCGTGATCCTGGTCGAGCCGATGGCGCGCAGGACGATCTTCCTGGCGGAGTGCGCGGACCGGCTCGGGCTGGCCAACGTCGAGATACGCCGGGGGCGGGCGCAGGAGCTGGCCGGTCAGGTCGAGGCCGACGTGGTGACGGCTCGCGCCGTGGCGAGCCTGGACCGGCTCGCGATCCTGGCCGCCGGACTTGCCCGCCCGGGCGGTACCGTCCTCGCGATCAAGGGCGCGACGGCCCGAGAGGA
>DASWAA010000577.1:0-2784 GCA_036391385.1 Streptosporangiaceae bacterium | reverse complement strand
CGCTTCTCCCGCTCGGCCTTGAGCTGCTTCTCCATCGAGTCCTTGATCGACTGAGGCGGGTCGATCGAGCGGATCTCCACCCGGGTCACCCGGATGCCCCACTTACCCGACGCGTCGTCGAGTACGCCGCGCAGCGCCGTGTTGATCCGGTCGCGCGAGGTCAGCGTCTGCTCCAGGTCCATGCTTCCGATGACGCTGCGCAGCATCGTCGCGGCTAGCTGCTCGATCGCGCCGATGTAGTTATTGATCTCGTAGTCGGCGGCCCGCGGGTCGGTCACCTGGAAGAACAGCACCGTGTCGATGGCCACGACCACGTTGTCCTCGGTGATCACCCGCTGACCGGTAAAGGACACCACCTGCTCGCGCAGGTCGATGATGTGCTTGACCCGGTCGATTATCGGAAGGACCAGGTGCACTCCAGGCTCCAGCGTCTTGTGGAACTGGCCAAGCCGCTCGACGTTGCGCGCCCGCGATGGCGGCACCAGGTAGATAGCCTTCCACAAGAAGACGGCCACGAGAACGAACACGGCAGCCACGATGATCTCAATCGCCAGTGACCACATCTCTACTCCCTCGGGTGGACAAGGGCAGTCGCGCCCTTGATCTGCAGGACGTCGACTGTCGAGCCAGTCGGGATGACGGAGTCGGAGGTGTCGTCGTAAGGGCGGGCGGACCATTCCTCGCCGCCGATCCTGACCCGGCCGCCGTGCGGGCCGACATCTTCCAGCACGTAGCCGGTCCGGCCGACCAGAGCAGCGGTCCCGGTACGGAGCGTGCCCCGCCGCTTCAGCCGCCGCAGCGCGACGGGCCTGATCAGCACGATCCCGGCTAGCGAGACGACGATGAACGCGGTCACCTGGAGCAGCGGGTCTCCGCCGACAGCCCCGGTCAGCGCGGCGGCGAGCGCCCCGACGGCCAGCAGCCCGGCCGCCAGCGTCGTCGTCATCATCTCGGCTACGCCGAGTACGACGGCTACGATCAGCCAGACCACGACCAAGGCCACGGGCCGCTCCGATTAAGTCATATCCAATACTGCCATCACCACCATAATCCCGCGTGGCGACAGTTAGCACCTTCGCGCTGGCCGGCTCCGCGCTGATCTTCCCAAGGAGCAGGCATAACGGGCACGATGGGGTTTCATCACCTCGGGAAGGGACCGGTCATGTCCGCGCCAGCAACGCTCTCCTACAGTCACGGCGTCTCAAGCACCCCGCTGCTTGGCGAGACCATCGGAGCCAACCTCCGGCGGATGGCCGCCGCACATCCCGACGCCGAGCTGCTGGTCGACGTCCCCACCGGCCACCGGTGGACCTATGCCGCGTTCGATGCCGAGACCGACGTGCTCGCCCGCGGCCTGATCGCGGCTGGCCTGCAGGCGGGTGACCGGGTGGGCATCTGGGCGCCGAACTGCGCTGAGTGGGTCCAGCTGCAGTACGCCACGGCCAGGGCCGGGATCATCCTGGTCAACATCAATCCGGCCTACCGCGGTCACGAGGTCGGGTACGCGCTGCGCCAGTCGGGCGTACGCGTGCTGGTCAGCGCCGAGAGCTTCAAGACCAGCGACTACCGCGCCATGGTCGAGGAGATCAGGGGCGACCTGCCCGAGCTCGAGAACGTGATCTATCTCGGGACGCCGGCCTGGGAAGCGCTGCTGCACGCAGGCCGGCTTGCCGGGAGCGCGGGCGAGGACCCGTTGAGCATCAGGGAGGCGAGCCTGGCGTTCGACGACCCCATCAATATCCAGTACACCAGCGGGACGACCGGTTTCCCCAAGGGGGCGACCCTGTCCCACCACAACATCCTGAACAACGCGTTCTTCATCGCGGAGTGCTGCCGTTACACGGTGGCGGACCGGGTCTGCATCCCGGTGCCGTTCTACCACTGCTTCGGGATGGTGCTCGGCAACCTGGCCTGCACCACCCACGGAGCGTGCATCGTCATCCCAGCGCCTGGCTTCGACCCGGCGGAGACGCTCGGGGCGGTGCAGGCCGAGCGGTGCACCTCGCTGTACGGGGTGCCGACCATGTTCATCGCCGAGCTGGCGCTGGCCGACTTCGCCAGCTACGACCTGTCGACGCTGCGGACCGGGATTATGGCGGGATCACCGTGCCCGGTCGAGGTGATGAAGCGGGTGGTCAGCGAGATGAACATGACCGAAGTGACGATCTGCTACGGCATGACCGAGACGTCGCCGGTGTCCACGCAGACGACCCCGGACGACGACATGGAGCGGCGCGTCTCGACCGTCGGCCGGGTGCACCCGCATGTGGAGGTCAAGATCATCGACCCCGAGACCGGCCGGGTCCTGCCCAGGGACATGCCAGGTGAGCTGTGCACCCGCGGGTACTCGGTGATGCTCGGATACTGGAACGAGCCGGACAAGACCGCCCAGGCGATCGACGCGGGCCGCTGGATGCACACCGGCGACCTTGCCGTCATGGACGCCGAGGGCTATCTCAACATCGTCGGGCGGATCAAGGACATGGTGATCCGCGGCGGCGAGAACATCTACCCGCGCGAGGTCGAGGAGTTCCTCTACGCCCATCCCGCGATCGAGGACGTGCAGGTCGTCGGCGTTCCCGACCTCAGGTACGGCGAGGAGCTGTGCGCCTGGATCCGGCTGCGTCCCGGCCAGGAGCTGACCGCCGACCAGGTCAGGGAGTACTGCCAGGGCAAGATCGCGCACTACAAGGTCCCGCGGTACATCAGGTTCACCGCCGAGTTCCCGATGACGGTGACCGGCAAGGTGCAGAAGTTCAAGATGCGCGAGACGTCCATCACCGA
>DASWAA010000576.1:0-10298 GCA_036391385.1 Streptosporangiaceae bacterium | reverse complement strand
AGCCCCGAACGACCCGGTCCGCGAGCCGATTCTCGGCCCCACGATCGCCGGCAGCACCGTGGCCGACACGGTCGTCATGGGGCGCACCTGGGATAGCACGGCCAACGGGCCGAGCGCGACCGAGAACCTGGGCAGCCAGGTTGCCTATGCACCGCCGGTGATGACCGTCCCGGTCGGCACGACAGTGACGTTCGAGAACCCGGTCGGGAACACGCAGGACCACTGTGCCCGGTCCTTCTTCGACCCGGCGAGCTTCACGATCGGCCCGCTGGCTCCGGGGAGTCCTTCACAGTCAGTCCACTTCACCAAGCCCGGTGACTACTTCTACAACGACTGCGCCGGCTTCCCGTGGAACACAGGGGAGATCATCGTCCGCTGATCCGTCCCGGCAAGCACGGCTCGGCGGCCGGCATAGGCCGGCCGCCGAGCCGTTGCCGTGACGGGCGGAGGTGGCGGGATCGTGCGCAGAACCTGAGCTAGGAGAGGGGCGCGGCGTAACACCACCGAAACACGGCAGAAACCGAGTCGGCCCGCCGGCGCCGCGCCGGCGCCGCAGAACTGCCGAGACCGGGCACTGCTGTTCCAGGGAAGTAACTGCCGGGAAACTCTCTGGAAACGAGTGCATGGGAAAAAGGCACCGTACTCACCAACACTGAAGTGGTGGCGGGACGGCGCTGGCCAGCGTTGCCTGGCCCTCCGGCACACCCTTCGCTCCCAGCCCCAGGAGGCGAAGAGTGATCCCCTACGCACACTGGCTCAGCTCAGGCGACAACGCCTGGCAGCTGACAGCGGCGACGCTAGTCGGGCTGATGAGCATCCCGGCGCTGGCCGTTCTCTACGGAGGTATCGTCCAGCGGAAGTGGGCGGTCAACACCATGATGATGGTGTTCAGCGCCTTCGCCCTGACGCTCGTCGTGTGGGTGCTGTGGGCGTTCAAGATGGGCTTCGGCTCGTCGTGGATCGGCACGTTCCTCGGCAAGCCGGGTACCGTCGTCGGAGCTTCCAGCGAGACGGCGCGGGCGCATATCCCGATGCTGAACGGCCTGATGCCCAAGTTCAGGTTCCCGCAGAGCTCGCTGGTCTACTTCCAGTTCGTCTTCGCCGCGATCACGCCGATTCTCTTCATCGGCAGCGTGATCGGGCGGATCAAGTTCAAGGTCTGGCTGATCTTCGTCCCGCTGTGGATCACGTTCGCCTACGCGGTAAACGCCTTCATGCTGTGGGGCGGCGGCTTCTGGGCCGCCAAGGGCGCGCTGGACTTCTCCGGTGGCTACGTCATCCACCTGGCAGCCGGTGTCTCCGGGTTCGTCGCAGCGGCGGTGGTCGGCCCCCGGCTGCAGCGGGACCGCGAGAAGGCCATGCCGAACAACCTGATCTTCGTCGCCGTCGGTGCCGGAATCCTGTGGCTCGGCTGGAACGGCTTCAATGGCGGTGACCCGTACTTCGCCGGCGCCGACGCCAGCGCCGCGGTGATCAACACCAACCTGGCCACCGCGGTGGCGATGATGACCTGGATCATCATGGACATGGCGTTCAGCAAGGAGAAGAAGCCCACCTTCCTTGGCGGCGTCAACGGGATGATCTGCGGCCTGGTGGGCATTACTCCCGCCGCCGGTTACGTCAACGGGGTCGGCGCGATGATCATCGGCCTGGTCACCTCGGCCATCGTCTGGGTGCTCTTCGCCTACCTGCCCAAGCATGTCTGGCCGTTCAACAAGGTGGACGACGCCCTCGGCGTGGTTTACACGCACGGTTTCGCCGGGCTCCTGGGCGGCTTGCTTGTCGGACTGCTCGCCGACCCGAAGATGATCGTCTACCTCGGCATAGGAAAGAACCCGGACGTCAGCACCTCGGGCCTCTTCTACGGCCACCCCAGGCAGTTGCTGATCCAGGCAGGCGCCGCGCTTTCGGTGATCGTGTGGGACGGCCTGATCACCTTCCTCATCCTCAAGGGCATCGGGCTGTTCATGAAGCTCAGGATGAGCGAGCCCGAGCTGATCGCCGGCGACATTCGGGTGCACGGCGAGGTCGCCTACCCGATGGAGGAGCCAGAGGCGCTGGCCGACTTCGGTGACATCCCGGGCGGGCCCATGGTGCCTGTGCACCACCACCACCATGAACTGGTGACCCACGATGGCAAGGTCCTGGTGACCTCCGGCGGCAGGCCCCTGAACGGAGAGCACGAGTCGCTGAACGGGGATCACGACCCGGACTAGCCTGGCAGCCCAGCCAGGGGCCAGCTGGTCAAGCCGAGCGGTCGCACAGCCCCGAGGGCCGTGCGGCCGCTCAGCCGTCAGGGCTCGGGATCAGAGGCGGTCTCGGGGTCTTCGGGACGCCTACCTGATCCGGTAGCGCCGGTTCGGGCTGCGCGCGGGCGCCGTGGCGCTGATCGCGCCAGAGTCGAGCAGTTCCGCGAGCGCATTTACCACGCTGCTGCGGCCGGCGCCGGTGGCGATCTGTATCTCCTCACGACTCATCTCATCCCCGGGAGCCAGGACGCGGAGAATCTCGGCACCCAGCCTCGGTACCGACGGCGCGACCGGTGCGCTGAGGAAGCCTTCCAGAGCAGACCCTGCCTCCGGCGGAGCGACTGCGAGCCGGTAGGGACCTTCCTCGCGGGTACTGCGAGGCCGGAGCAGCCCGAGGCCTGCTAGCTCCCTTAGCTGGCGGCGAGCGCCTGAGGGATCCAGTCCGAGCCTTGTCAGCACGGCGACGTCGATGTCGTAGCCACTGGCGGCCATCGCTATGGCCATGCGCTGCGCGTCGGCAAGGCCCGCACCGGGCCGCAACTTCGCGATCCAGTCCCTGACCTGCGGCGTGAGCGGCGAGGTCCGGGGGATCGTGACCCGGAACTCGGCAAGGCCCGCCGCGAATACCGGCACCGCACCGGTGCTTCGCCGTACCTGGTCGATCATCATGCTCACTCCTGAGCCGCGATTCTCCGCTACCGGGCGGCCAGTGAGGGGATCCGCGGCGTCCTGCAGGAGCGCGGCTAGCCGTGAGTTGCGCGACGAGGAGGTTCCAACCCGGCCGAGCGTCTCGAGGTGGACGTTACCGAAGAGCCCTCCTGGGCTCGTCACTGTCAGGCGATCGGGGTAGAGCTCAATCTGGACCTGCGTGCCGCGCGACTGCGGGCTGTAATCGCGGTGCATCAGGGCATTGACGATAGCTTCACGGACGACTTCCGGCTCTAGGTCCCATTGCTCATGCCGCCCTGCGCCGATGATGCGGCTCACGGTACGCAGGTTTCGCTGCACGACCCGCAACGCGCCTTCGACCAGCTCGGGGATGGGTCCGCCAAGTGCGGCGCTGTCCAGGAAACGTTCGCCGCCCGGCCCTGGCTGACCAGGCTTCGCATGGGGATAGACGGCTACCGTCAGAGCCAGCTGCGGGAAGAACTGCTGCGGGTACGTTCCGACACTCAGCAAGCCAGCAAGCGAGGGTACGAGCCTGTCACCCTCTTGCTTCACTACCCCGAGGCGGGTCAGCGCCTGCATCTCGTCAATACCCGAGAACGCGCGAGGAGTACGTGCCCTGGCTATCTCGATGAGCCGCAGGGCAGATGCACGCTCCAGGTCATCGACAGTTGCCTGACCGACCGGAGTGTCGTCCCACCGGGGCTGGCCGGCATTTTCCCGCATCCGGTCGACCTCATAGCTGGTCAGCCGGTGGTCGCCATCACCAATCCGGGTGTAGGCCCCGTTGTACAGCCCTCGCGATGTCACGTAGCACGGTCGCTGGTCCTCCGGCAGCGGTGGCACCTCGGCTATCACCAGGTTCACGCCCTCGAATGCCGCGACCTCGACGCTCGGCAGGAGTGACGGCGTTATCTTCTCGCGCGCGAGCCCTACGAGCGCGTCGCGCATCGCCGGAGCTCGCGGCACGCCAGTGGCCGCAAACCCCGCGGCCTCATCAAGGCCGATGATGACGAGGCCGCCGCGTGAGTTGGCGAAGGCGCAAAGTGTCGCGGTCAGCGAGTCGGGAAGCCCTCCCTTGCCGAGCTTGACCTCGACGTCTTCAAGTTCGGCGCCCGTGTCGCGCAGCCTGGTGACAATCTCTGCGAGCTGCATGCGACCTCCCTGACTTGCCATAGGCTTACCACAACTTACCAGACCCGTCTGGTAAGTGAGGCTCGCCTTGATCCGAGGCTGCCAGGTTCCGTCGCTCACGGCACGGCGAGGCTGACTTTCTCAGCCACGGATGCAGGCTCCCGTCGCCTTGTCGAAGAACTGCAGTTCGGCAACGTCCACGGCAATGGCGGACGTCGCACCCTCGGCAATCTCGGTGCGCGGGTCCATCCGGGCGACGATGGTGGCCAGCGAGCGCACGTCGTCGGCTGCGTCCTCGCTGACGTGCGCGGCCGTCCCGATGGCAGCGTGCACATGTACCTCGGAGCCGAGTTCCTCGCGCAGCCTGATCGGCAGCTCGATCACCGAGCGCGGCCGGTCGTCCCGTACGAGCGCGGCGTCGTCGAGATGCTCGGGCCTGATACCGACGACGATGTCGCCGCCCAGGTACCGGTCAAGGCCCTGGTGCGCGGCGACGACATCAGCGGGGACCGCGAACCGGTGCGGGCCGAAGACGACGACCGGTCCGCCGCCGTCCACATCGCTCAGCCTGGTCACGCCCGCACCGGGGTCTGACGCCGCGCCAGAGCGCTCCAGCCTGGCGTCGATCAGGTTCATCGGGGGCGACCCGATAAACCCGGCCACGAACAGGTTCGCCGGGCGCCGGTACAGCTCCTGCGGCGGTGCGACCTGCTGGAGTACGCCGCCGGAGATCACGGCGACCCGGGTGCCGAGCGTCATCGCCTCGGTCTGGTCGTGCGTGACGTAGATCGTCGTCGTGCCCAGCGAGCGCTGCAGCTGCGCGATCTCGGCTCGCATCTGGACGCGGAGCTTGGCGTCCAGGTTGGACAGCGGCTCGTCCATCAGGAAGGCACGCGGCTGCCGCACGATGGCGCGGCCCATGGCGACGCGCTGGCGCTGGCCGCCGGACAGCTGGCGCGGCTTGCGCTGCAGGTACGGCTCGAGCTCCAGGATCCGGGCGGCATCGGTGACTCGCTGCCTGATCTCTGCTTTGGGGGCACCGCGGTACTTGAGGCTGAACGCCATGTTGTCGTAGACCGACAGGTGCGGGTAGAGCGCGTAGCTCTGGAACACCATCGCGATGTCCCTGTGGCGTGGCTCGACGTCGTTGACCGGCCTGCCGTCGATGCTGATCGTCCCCGAGCTGACGTCCTCCAGCCCGGCGACCATCCGCAGCGCGGTGGTCTTCCCGCAGCCCGACGGGCCGACGAGGACGAGCAACTCGCCATCGCCGACCTCCAGGTCGAGCGAGTCCACGGCCGTCGTCCCGTCCGGGAACTGCTTGGTGACCGCACTGAGTTCGATCCGCGCCACGAGCCGCGCTCCTTACTTTCCCATGCCGAGGGTCAGGCCCTTGATCAGATGCCGCTGGAAGAACAGGTACACGGCGATTGCCGGGAGCGCGCTGATCAGCGAGCCCGCCATGAGGGCCGGGATGCTCGTCGTCCGCCCGGTCGACAAGGTGGCCAGGCCAGCCGTGATCGTGCGCTGGTTCGTCGGCAGGAACATAAGCCCGACAAGAAGGTCGTCCCAGATCTGGATGAACTGCAGCACGGTGACGGTCGCGATCGCCGGCAGCGACAGCGGCAGCGCGATCTGCAGGAAGGTGCGCTCGTAGCCGAGGCCGTCGATCACGGCCGCCTCGATCAGCTCGTCGGAGATCCCTCGGTAGTACGTAGCCATCAGGAACGTCGCGAACGGCGTCCCCAGCGCGGCGTAGACCAGCACCGCCCCCGCGTAGGAGCTGGTCAGGTTGAACTTCGCGAGATTGACGATCTCGGGGAACAAGATGGACTGGAGCGGCACCATCAGCGCGGAGACGACCAGCAGGAAGATCATCCCGCTGCCCCGGTACCGGAGCTTGGCGAAGGCGAACCCGGCGGTGGTCGAGACGATCAGGATGACCGCGATCGAGGCAGCGCACACCAGCGTCGAGCTGAGCATCTGGCTGGCGACCGGCAGGTTGGCGAACAACTGCGTCCAGCCGCCCAGCGAGTGTCCGCTCTGTCGGTCGAACTGGGCGGAGCTGCGGAACGCGTTGTCGATCATGTACCAGAACGGGTACAGCATCACGACGGCGACGACGACCATCAGGATGAACAGTGCCCAGGAGTTCAGTCGCCTGCGCAGGCGCGCGGTGCTCGCGGCGCCTGCCGGGCTCGCCGTACTGGCGGTCATCGCTACCAGCCCTCCCCGTCGTCGGGCCTGATCAGCCTGAGCTGTACCAGGCCGGCGATCGCCATGATCACGAAGAGGACCACCCCGTACAGCGCGGCGGTCCCGAGCTGTACCTGCTGGAAGCCAGTCTGGTAGACGAAGAACTCGAGCGTGGTGGTGCCGAATCCCGGGCCGCCGCTCGTCATGACGAAGATCAGGCTGAACAGCGCGGAGAACGCGCTGATCACCGTGATCACGAACGAGAACTGGATGAACCTGGTCAGCAGCGGCAGCGTGACCCGGAAGAAGATCTGCGTCCGGGAGAGCCCGTCGACCCTGGCCGCCTCGACCAGCGTCGGATCGAGGGTGGACATGCCGGTGAGGAAGATCATCGTGTTGGTGCCCACCATCGACCAGATGAACGTGATCGCCAGCGCGGCTAGGGCGCTGTGCTCGCTGGACAGCATGTTGGTGGCCGAGGAGCCGAATCCGACGTGAGCGAGCAGGCCGTTCAGCATGCCGGTGCTGGAGAAGAAGCGCAGCGCGAACATCCCGATCACGACCCAGGAGATCGCGGTCGGCAGGAAGTAGACGGACCGGAAGAACCGCCAGCCGCGCACGTGCTCGTGCAGCAGCGCGGCGATTGCCAGCGGGATCCCGATCGCGAACGGCACGGCCAGGAGCAGCAGCCCGTTGTTCTCCAGGACCCGCCAGAAGATCGGGTCTTTCAGCATGGCCGTGTACGTGCTCGGCCCGACCCAGGTGGTGGTGAGCCCGTTCCACTGCGTCATCGAGTAGTAGACCGCCTGGCCGACCGGGATGCCGAGCAGGGCGATCACCAGCGCGACGGCCGGCAGCGACAGCACGATCCCGGCCCGCCTGCGCCGCCGGGTGAGCCGGCTGGCGGCAGCCGTGCCGTTGCGGGTGCGCCTGCCCGCCGCCGGGCGGGGGGCGCTCGCGGCCTCTAGGCCGGTGAGACTCACGGTCGGCTCCGTGGGGGATTGTCGGGTGGTGGTGGTCTCCGGCGGCTGGCGCCGCCGGAGACCACGTCTGCGAGGTTAGTAACCGGTGGGTGGTTACGGGAACGTGTTACCGCGCTGGCTGGCCGGCAACTGGTTCAGCGTTGTCTGCATGGCCTGCAGGGCCGCCTGGACCGACTGGCTTCCGTTCAGGACGGCCGGCAGGAACTTCGAGCCGGTGTTGACAACGTCGCCCTGGACCACGTTGTCCAGCATCGGGTACGCGGTCATGCCGCCCTGGCTGACCATGTCCAGCATCTGCTGGTTGACCGGGTTGCTGGTCGTCGTGCCGGTGATGGCCGGGATCAGGCCAGCGGCGTTGACGATCGAGGCGGCCTGCGGGGTGGTCATGAAGTCGAGGAACATGGCGTCTTCCTTGGGGTGCGGCGAGTAGCTCATCTGAGCCAGGCCGTCCCCGGCGAAGTCCACGACGCCCTTGATCGGGGTGTTGGAGAACGGCGGCGCGAACGCTGCGACCTTGCTGCCGAGCGCCTGGGTGAACTTCGCGGTGTCCCAGGTGCCGTCCACCATCATCGCGGCCTTGCCGCTCTCGAACTGCGGGAGGTTGCTGGTGTTGGTCACGACGTCGGAGTTGGTGCAACCGGAACTGTGCAGCCTGGTCCAGTTGGTGAGCTGCGCCTTGATCGTCGGCGAGGTCCACGGGATCTGACCGCTGTACAGGCCCTGCCACTGGCTGACCGGGTAAGCGCCGATCATCATGTAGCTCATGTCGTACCAGGGGTAGAAGGTGGCGCTGATCGGCTGGCCGCCGTTGCCGTAGACGAGCGGGGTGAACCCGGCCTTCTTCAGCTTGGCGCACGCCGCGTTGAGCTGGCTCCAGTCGGTCGGGACCGAGGTGACGCTGGCCTTGGCGAAGTCAGTCTTGTTGTAGAAGCCGATGTAGAACTGGTTCTCCAGCGGGATCACATATGGCCCGTTTGCCGCGTTGAAGCCGTCAGAGGTCCACTTGAGCGCGTTGGGGTCGACCCTGGCCAGGTCGGCGGCCGGGATCTCGCTCTTGAGATTGGTGAGGAAGCTCTTGTACTGCAAGGTGAACAGGCCGGTCCACATGACCGCGAGGTCGGGGCCGTTCTTGGTGATCGCGTCCTTCTGCAGCAGCGCGAAATAGTCGCTGCCGTTCTGCGCCTGGATCTGCACCGTGATCTTCGGGTGCAGCTTGTGGAAGGCAGCAGCCAGGTTCTTCAGCGCCGTCGCGTTCTGCTCGGTGCCGTAGTTCTCCGCGATCGTGATCGTTACCTGGCCGGAGGACGTGCCGCCTCCGCCACTGCTGCTACCGCAGCCCGCGGCCAGCAGCGCGGCCGCCACTCCGGCTGCTGCCAATGTCCCTCGCCTCACGGCTCCTCCTTAGTGACTGTTCTCGGGGGTTTGGATTTCCTGGAGCGTCCCGTCTGCCCGGCCGTGCTCATGAGCGTCCGACGACCGGCTCGACGAAGGTTCGGTGCGCCGCCGTTGGCGCCTGGAGGAAGTCAAGGTCGCAGCCCTCGGGGGCCTGCGTCACGTGCCTGGCGTACAGGGCAGGCCAGCCGCGCACGTGCGCTGGCGGTGCCGGGCGCAGTTCCGCACGGCGCCGCTCGAGCTCGGCCGCGCCGACCTCGAGGTCCAGGCGGCCAGCCGGCACGTCGACGCTGATCAGGTCACCGTCGCGCACCAGCGCGAGCGGCCCGCCGACGGCCGCCTCGGGCGCCACGTGCAGCAGCACGGTGCCGAAGCTGGTGCCGCTCATCCGCGCGTCGGTGACCCGGACCATGTCGGTGACCCCGTACCTGACCAGCCGGGCCGGGATCGGGACCATGCCCCATTCGGGCATGCCGGGGACGCCGACTGGCCCGCACCCGGCAAGCACGAGGACGCTGTCCGGCGTGACGGCCAGGCCGGGATCGTCGATCCTGGCCAGCATGTCGTCGTAGCCGGAGAACACCACCGCCGGGCCCCTGTGCCGCAGGAGGTGCTCGCTGGCCGCCGACGTCTTGATGACCGCGCCGTCCGGCGCGAGCGTCCCTCGGACGACGCCGAAGGCGCCGCCGCGCCGCAGCGGCGCGCCGGCCGTCCTGATCGCGCCGCTGGCCGGCCTGGCGGCGGCCGCGACGTCGCCGATGTCCTGCCCGGTGATGGTCGCCGCGCCGGTGTCGAGCAGGCCGGAGATCTCGCGCAGCAGCGACGGCACGCCGCCGGCCGCGTCGAAGTCCGGCATCAGGTACGACCCCGACGGCTCGACGTCGGCCAGGACCGGCACCTGCGCCCCGAGCCTGGCGATGTCGTCGATCGGGAACGCCGCCCCGGCCCGCCCGGCCAGAGCCGCGAGATGGATCACCGCGTTGGTCGACCCGCCGATCGCGTTCAGGGCGACGATGGCGTTGGCGAACGAGGCCGGCGTCAGGATGTCCTGCGGCCGCCGCCCGCCGTCGGTCACCGCGCCCACGATGAGCTCGCCCGCGGCCCGTGCCCCGGCAGCGGACCGCGGGTCGCCGGCCGGGATCGAGCTCGTCCCGGGCACCATCAGCCCGAGCACCTCGCTGAGCACGGCCATCGTCGAGGCGGTGCCCATCGTGTTGCAGGCGCCGCGCCCGCAGGCCAGGCACTGCTCGAGCTCGCGCCAGCCGGCGTCGTCGAGCCGTCCGGCCCGGCGCTCGTCCCACAGCCGCCACAGGGTCGTGCCGGTGCCGACCGGTGCGCCGCGGAAGCTGACCACCGGCCGCGCCCCGCCGGTGACCAGGATGGTCGGGATGTTCGCGCTGATCGCTCCCATCAGCGCGCCCGGCACGCTCTTGTCGCAGTTGGCGAGGATGACCAGTCCGTCGAGCGGGTTCGCCCTGACCATCTCCTCGATCTCGATGGCGAGCAGGTTGCGGTAGAGCATCGCGCTCGGCTTCATCAGGTCCTCGCCGAGCGAGATCACCGGGAATTCCACGCCAGCGCCGCCGGCCGCCTCGATGCCCTCCCTGACGGGGCCGACCAGGTCGCGCAGCGGCAGGTTGCACGGATTCAGCTCGCTGGCCGAGTTCGCGATCCCGAT
>DASWAA010000575.1:0-18989 GCA_036391385.1 Streptosporangiaceae bacterium | reverse complement strand
AGCAAGGGCGTGACCCGAAGCCCGAGCAAAAGTTAGGGAGTTGTTGTTCATGGCTCAGGGCACCGTCAAATGGTTCAACGCGGATAAGGGCTACGGCTTCATCGCGGTCGACGGTGGTAGGGACGTTTTCGTCCACTTCTCAGCTATTCAGGCGGACGGCTACCGTACGCTTGAAGAAGGCCAGCGAGTCGAATTCGAGATCACTCAGAGCGACCGCGGACCTCAGGCTGAGGCTGTCCGCATGGTTTAGTTCCGCGGCTTTCGCGCGGTAGACCCGGCACCCAGGACTGGGCGCCGGGTCTTCGCGTGCCCGAACACAGTCCGTAACCGGACGCGATCCCGCCGTCACTGCCCAGCCGCGGTGCCTGGCCTGCCTCAGCTTGCACTCTCACCCTGAGAGTGCTAAACAAGTCGTTGGCACTCTCGGGTTGAGAGTGACAACACCTATAGCGTGATCGGGGCGATGAGGCACTGCGCGCAGCAGGAAGTGACTGTCTGCGGGGGGTGCCGTCCGTCGCGGGCGTCGGCTCGGTCGGCATTCGAAAGGCAATAAGTTCCGGGAGGACTGGAGCCTATGGCAGCGAAGATGATCGCGTACGACGAGGACGCACGGCGCGGCCTCGAGCGCGGCATGAACCAGCTTGCCGACGTCGTGAAGGTAACCCTCGGCCCCAAGGGCCGGAACGTGGTGCTCGAGAAGAAGTGGGGAGCCCCCACGATCACCAACGATGGCGTGTCCATCGCCAAGGAGATCGAGCTCGAGGACCCGTGGGAGAAGATCGGCGCCGAGCTAGTCAAGGAAGTCGCCAAGAAGACGGACGACGTCGCCGGTGACGGCACCACGACGGCGACCGTGCTGGCGCAGGCGCTGGTCCGCGAGGGCCTGCGTAACGTCGCGGCGGGCGCGAACCCGATGTCGCTCAAGCGCGGCATCGAGGCCGCGGTCGAGCGGGTGAGCGAGGAGCTTTCCAAGCTGGCCAAGGATGTGGAGACCAAGGAGCAGATCGCTTCGACCGCCTCCATCTCCGCTGGCGACACCGCGATCGGCGAGATGATCGCCGAGGCGATGGACAAGGTCGGCAAGGAAGGCGTCATCACTGTCGAGGAGAGCAACACCTTCGGTCTCGAGCTCGAGCTCACCGAGGGCATGCGCTTCGACAAGGGTTACATCTCGCACTACTTCGCTACCGACCCCGAGCGGATGGAAGCGGTCATCGAGGACCCCTACATCCTGATCGTCAACTCGAAGGTCTCGGCGAACAAGGACCTGCTGCCGCTGCTCGACAAGGTTGTCCAGTCGAACAAGCCGCTTGTCATCATCGCCGAGGACGTGGAGGGCGAGGCCCTCGCCACGCTGGTCGTCAACAAGATCCGCGGCCTGTTCAAGTCCGTCGCGGTCAAGGCGCCCGGCTTCGGCGACCGCCGCAAGGCCATGCTCGGTGACATCGCCATCCTGACCGGCGGCCAGGTCATCAGCGAGGAAGTCGGCCTGAAGCTCGACAGCACCGAGCTCGACATGCTCGGCCGGGCCAGGAAGGTCGTGGTCACCAAGGACGAGACCACGATCGTCGACGGCGCTGGTGACGCTGACCAGATCGCTGGCCGGGTGAACCAGATCCGGGCTGAGATCGAGAACACCGATTCCGACTACGACCGCGAGAAGCTCCAGGAGCGGCTCGCCAAGCTGGCTGGCGGCGTTGCCGTCATCAAGGCCGGCGCGGCGACCGAGGTCGAGCTGAAGGAGCGCAAGCACCGCATCGAGGACGCGGTGCGCAACGCCAAGGCCGCCGTCGAGGAGGGTGTCGTCGCCGGTGGCGGCGTGGCCCTGCTCCAGGCCGGCAAGAACGCCTTCAAGAAGCTCGAGCTGACGGGCGACGAGGCCACGGGTGCGCAGATCGTCCGGCGCGCCCTGGAGGAGCCGCTCAAGCAGATCGCGGTCAACGCCGGCCTTGAGGGCGGCGTCGTTGCCGAGAAGGTGCGCAACCTCGAGCCCGGTCACGGCCTGAACGCCGCGACGGGCGAGTACGTGGACCTGTTCAAGGCCGGGATCATCGACCCCGCCAAGGTGACCCGCTCTGCTCTGCAGAACGCGGCGTCCATCGCGGCGCTGTTCCTCACCACCGAGGCAGTGATCGTGGAGAAGCCGGAGAAGGAGAAGGCTCCGGCGGCTCCCGGTGGCGGTGACATGGACTTCTAGTCCAGCAACTCTGGGTCGCCAGGCCGGTGATCCAGTTTGTTCCGCGGGAGGCGGCCCTGGCCTGTGCCAGGGCCGCCTTTCCCGTTTTCCGGCTGATCCGTGCCCTGACAATGGCATGACCGACGCAAATCGGCGATGCTGTCATGCGTGCCGGCTCCTCAAGGTGGCGACGAAGGTGGATTATCAAGGCATGAATCCGCCCACGGAGCAGCTGATCCGCGATTACCTCAATCGGCTGTCGGTCGCGGCCCGGGGCACGCTTGGGCACAAGGACCTGCAGGCTCTGCTCGACCAGACCCGCGCCCGGATCGAGGTGGAATGCGGCGCCGTTCGCGACGCGGGCGAGGAACACGTCAGGCAGGTGCTGGACGACCTGGGCGATCCGGCCACCCTCGCCGAGACTGAGCGTGCTCGGATCGCCGTGCGCGCAATGCCCGCTGAGTGCGAGGAGGCCGACCTTGCCAGCGGGGCCAGTCCGGCCGACTTGGCGGGCGCGGTGAGTGCGGCGGGCACGGCCAGTGCTGCGAGCGGCGTCAGGCCAGCTCTGGCGAGGACGGGGCTGAGGCTGATCTTGCCGTGGACGCGGCCTGCCGCCGCGTCGGGCTCCTTCCTCGACGCGCCGGTACCACCACCTGGACCGGACACAGCCGGCGGCACCTCGCCTGAGTTGTACCGGGAGGGGCCGCCAGGCGGCACCGAGCCGGAGTATGAGGCTGGCACGATCGAGCTGCCACTGGACCCCGGACTGCTGGACGAAAGTCAGTCCAGGGCGGCTGTACGGCTCGCCGCGGTATCAGATGCGGCAGCCGACCTGCTTTCGCGCCTGGTCCGGCGCCTGGCCTGGATAGGACGGCAGTACAAGCCCGAGGCGGCTGCCGTCGTGCTGCTTGGCGTGGGCGGTGCCATGTTCCCGCCGCTGTGGCTGCTGGGAACCGCGGTCGCGGTGCCGTCGCGGACCTGGGACGTCCGCGACAAGTGGCTCGGGATCGTCCTGCCCGTCCTCGCCGTTCTCGTCGGCACGGCGCTCATCATCGTCTTCGGCGGCCAGCGGGGCACACTCGGCTCGTACCTCTTCGAGGCCTGGGTGTGGGCAGGACGGCTATTCCGCCTGCTTGCCGCGGTCAGCGCTGGTTACCTGCTCTGGCGGCTGCACCTCGGGCGGCGCAAGCCGAAGCTGCCGCCGTGGAACATCCCGCGCAAGCTCGACTTCTGACCGGCCGACGTCCGGGCGAGGCGGCGTTATTCCGGTGTCCTCGCGGGCCGTACAGGGTATGTTCTGCTCACGGCTTCGCCATCGGCGGAGCCGAGCGAGATGCTGTCCGGTCAGTCACTCAGCAGGAGGGCAAGCTGGCGCGGCAACGACCAGCCTGGACCGGAATGCTCCGTCCAGAGGGGCAGACCGAGCCGGGACGATAGCCTAGAAATGCGCAGCACGCTCGTAACCGATCATTTCTCTTCGCGTAAAGGGTCCGCTCGTGCCTACTGGCAAGGTCAAGTGGTATGACGCCGACAAGGGGTTCGGCTTCCTCACCCGTGATGACGGTGGTGAGGTCTTCGTGCACTCGACTGCACTAGTGAACGCGGGCACGACTTTGCGGGCGGGCCAGCGCGTTGAGTTCGGTGTTGCCGAGGGCCGCAGGGGCGCTCAGGCGCTGCAGGTCAGGACCCTGGAGCCGCCGCCGACCGTGGCCAAGGCGAACCGCAAGGGCACCGACGAGATGACCGTGCTTGTCGAGGACCTGATCAAGCTGCTCGACGGGCTGTCGAACACCTACCACCGCGGAAAGCATCCCGAAGCGCGAGAGGCCAAGAAGATCGCGGCCGTGCTGCGCGCCGTCGCCGACGACATCGACGTCTGAGCCACGCCGCCTGGGCAGCGGGCAAGCACTGGCAGTCGGCAAGCACTGGGCAGCGGGCAAGCCCTGGCAGCCGGCAAGCGCTGGGCAGCCGGCAGGCTCGGCCTAGAGCGCGTGCGGGACTGGGTGGTGCCTGGCTCGGATTATCCGGCTTCGCCTCGCATAGATCAGCGATCCGAGCGAGAGCGCGAGGCAGGCTGCCGCGACGGCGAGTCCCGCCACGCCGCTGCCGGTTATCGACAGCAGCAGGCCGAACAGTCCGCCGGCGACCCAGGACAGCTGATGCAGCGTCTCCGAGGCCGCGAACGTCGACGACCGCACCTCGCCGCTGATCTCGCGCTGCACGATCGAGTCGAGAGCCAGCTTGACCAGGGTCTGGCCGACAGCGGCGGTGAACGCCACGATGACGGCCGCCCACAGGCCGAAGTAGGCGGCGCACAGCGCGGTGATCACGACGGTGACGATCAGCATCCCGTACACGATGAGCTGCGGCGCCCTGGAGCGCAGCGCTGACCCGATCGCGGTGCCGACGAAGCCCCCGACGGCGACCGCCGCTGCCATCTCGCCGAGCGCGACCCGGTCAGAGACGGTGCCGAAATGCACGGCACGGAGCAGGAAGGCCAGGAAGAAGATCATGAAGCCTGAGTAGGCACGAAACGTGACGTTCGCCCCGATCGCCTCGCCGACGATCGGGCCCACCGGCCTGGGGAACAGCTTCCACCGGAACCGCTTCCTGGCCCGGACGCCTGAACCGCTGGGTCCGCCCGCATCGGGGGCACCGGCACCCCGCCGCTGCTCAGACGGCAGCGATGTGCCCCCGATGTGCCTATCGCCGCCCCTGCCGGCGCCACGGCCAGCATCGGGCTGGATGGCACCAGCCTCGGCGGGCTCGTCCACGCCGCTGGGCAGCCGCATCGCCGGCACCATCGCGGCCAGGTAGATGACGGTGCCCACCCTCAGCACCCAGGCGGCACCGCCCGAGTGACCGCCGGCGACGGCGTCGATCCCGGCGGCCAGCGGGACGCCGAGCGACGTCGCGATCAGCGAGGCCAGGGCGCACCGGGAGTTGGCGGTGACCAGAGTGATCTCCTGCGGCAGCAGCCGCGGGGTGACCGATGCTCGCGTCACGCCGTATGCCTTCTGCAGCAGCAGGACGCCGAAGGCCGCGGGCAGCAGCGTCAGCGTGTCGTTGTGCTGCACGGCGCCAGCCATCCCCCAGCACAGCAGGCCGCGGGCGAGCATGGTGCCGATCAGGATGTAGCGCCGGCCGTGCCGCACCCGGTCGAGGGCGGGCCCGACGAAGGGGGCAAGCAGCGCGAAGGGTGCCATCGTGATGAGCAGTGCCAGCGCGACCTTGCCTCGCGCCTGCGCGGGCGACGCGCTGAAGAACAGCGTCCCGGCCAGGGCGACGGCCACGAATCCGTCACCGACGCTGCCGGCCGCCGAGAGCTCGATCAGCTGCGCCAGGCCCGTCCGGCCAGCACCGGACGCATGAGTCATCTTGTGCACTGTCCGGGTAGCGCCGGTCGCCGCCGCTGCGCTGGCCCTCGCGGCCGCTGCGCTGGCCCGGGCGGCCGACTGCGAGGCGGAGACGAAGGACTTCGCCGCGTGCTTCGCCCGTTCCGCGGCTCCCGGATCTCCCATGAACTCAAGTATTGGCCCTTTCGCCGCCGGCTGGCGCCTCGGGCGGCTGAGCCGTCGTCGCGTCGCTGCTGGCGGCGAGTCCGGTCTGGGTGCGGGCAGTAACCCTGATGCGGGACAATAGATCTCGTGAGTGCTGCGACGACACGTCATGCCGAACCCGACCAGGCCTGTGCCGAGGCCGTCGACCTCGCCCGAGCCGCCGCCGAGGACGACGCCGCCGCTGGCGAGGTCGGCGCCCATGTCGGCATCGAGATCGAGGCCGACCGGATCGTCACGCACCTGTTCGCCTGCCTGAGCCCGGGCTACGTGGGCTGGCGCTGGGCGGTTACGGTGAGCCGGGCAGCGCGGTCGAAGACCGTCACGGTCAGCGAGAGCGTGCTGCTGCCAGGTCCCGACTCGCTGCTCGCGCCCGCCTGGGTGCCGTGGACCGAGCGGGTACGCCCCGGTGACCTCAAGGCCGGCGACCTGATGCCCGCGGGCCAGGACGACGAGCGACTGGTTCCCGTCGTCGCCATCTCAGGCGATGCCGGCCTGCTTGACTGGGACGAGAGCGAGTTCTGGCGCCTGGCGGACACGCTCGCGATCGGCCGGCTGGGGCAGCCGGGGCAGGTAGCCGAGCCGCCGGCCGTAGAAGCCCATGCCGAGGTGGCTGTGGCCGAGCAAGGGCCGGGTGAGGAAGCCGTGCCCGGTCAGCAGGCCGAAGGACAGCGCGCCGCCGAGCCGCCAGCCGAAGGACAGCCAGCCGAAGGACAGCTCGCCGCCGGGCTTCCAGCTGAAGGACAGCCCGGTGCGGGGCCGCCAGCCGCAGGCCAGGTGACGTCGGGGCAGGTGACGTCGGGGCAGCCGCAGGCGGCTGGTTCTGGCCGCAGGGGACGCAAGGCCGGGCGCGCACGTCAGCGCGTCGAGGGAGCGATCCGCCCGGCGCGGGTGCTGTCGGCCGCCGGCCGGGACGAGACCGCCGTGCGCTGGTACACCGGCGACCACGGGCCGGACTCGCCGCTGGCGACAGCAGCGCCGGCCGGCTGCCTGACCTGCGGGTTCATGATCAGGCTGAGTGGTCCGCTCGGACGGGTGTTCGGCGTCTGCGCGAACGAGTACGCACCAGACGACGGCAAGGTCGTCTCGGTCGATCACGGGTGTGGCGCGCACTCGGACGGGGAAATGGCGCTCGCCAACGGCGCAGGTTCCGTTCCGACGGTGGACGAGCTCGGCTACGACATGATCAGCCAGGGCGCGGCGCTGCCGGAAAGCGTGCTCGAGACCCTGGACCACGAGCTCCTCTGATCCCGGGCGCTCGCCTCCAGGGAACTCAGCCGGCGCTCAGTTCCCTGGAGCTCGGCCGTCGCCCGGCCCCGTCTCGCCAGGCCCCGCATCGCCCCGCTCCGCACCGCCCCGCGCCGCCTTTCTTGCCCGGGAGCGCTTCAGCCGCGGTACGTACGCGAGGCCGAAGAGCCCGAGGCCGACTCCGACCACGCAGGTCCAGATCCACCAGTGGTCCGACGAGGAAAGCTGGCTCCGCAGGATCAGCAGCACGACGAGCGCGACGGCCCACGCGATCGTGCCTGCCGCGGTGATGAGCTGGTCGTTGCCTTCCAGCGGCGGGGGCGCCTCGCGCAATGGTCTGGCCATGCCTGTCAGGCTAACCGAGTCCCGGACGATGCGGCGGATCGGCCGTGCCTGGCGCACGCCGGGCCATAGGTGGCGTACCTTGTTCGTGCCTGGCTAGCGGCCGGAAATGCCAGCCGGCCAGGCGACTGACCGCCGGCCAGCAATGCCGTAACCGGGGAATGTTCGCCCCGGGTATACGGTTAGCAAGAGTAATGAGCGAAGCTAACGACTATGACACCTCCCCAGTCCCGGTCGGACGCGGGGCTAGCGACCTCACTGCGGATCTCGATCAGCCGGCTAGCCCGCAGGATGCGAGCCGAGCGAGTCGCGCAAGGTCTGCAGCCAGAGCTCTCCGACTCCCAGCTCGCCTCCCTGGCGGCGCTGGAGAAGGCCCCCATGACACCTGGCGAGCTCGCCGACCACGAGAAGGTGCAGCCACCGTCGATCACCAGGGTCATCGCCTCTCTCGAGGAACGCGGCCTGATTCAGCGGATGCCGCATCCAAGCGACCGCCGGCAAGTCGTCCTCACCGTGACCGACCAGGGCCGCGACTTCGTGCGCCAGGTTCGGCACCTGCGCGAGGCGTGGCTGGCGCGCAGGCTCGCGGACCTCACGCCGGCGGAACTGACGGTCCTGCGCGACGCCCTGCCGATACTCGAGAAACTCAGCCAGTCCTGACGGCTCCGGCCGGGTCGGCTCAGGCGCCAGCGGCTGACTCCGGCAAGCGGCGCCGTCGCACCTTCAGCTCGCTGCGGGTGCGGAACTTCCGGCTCTTCGCGACCGGGCAGGTGGTCTCGAACAGCGGTACCTGGATGCAGCGGGTGGCCCAGGACTGGCTCATCCTCGACCTCACCCATGGCAGCGGGGCCGCCGTGGGCATCGCCACTGGCTTGCAGTTCCTGCCGCTGCTGCTGTTCAGCCTCTGGGGCGGCATCATCGCCGACCGCTACCCCAAGCGCCGGGTACTGATCGCCACGCAGGGAGCCATGGGCGGGCTCGCGCTGATACTCGGCCTGCTGACCGTCACCGGCACGGTCCGGCCCTGGCACATCTACCTGCTCGCCTTCGCCCTTGGCCTCGCGACGGTCGTCGACAACCCGACCAGGCAGTCGTTCGCGATCGAGATGGTCGGCCGGGACGATCTGCAGAACGCGATCGCGCTCAACAGCGCGGTCTTCAACCTCGCCAGGATCGCCGGGCCGGCTGTGGCCGGGCTCGTGATCAGCCTCGTCGGCACGTCCATGGCCTTCTTCCTGAACGCTGCCTCCTACGTGACCGTGATCATCAGCCTGCACCTGATGCGCGTGTCCGAACTGCGTCCGGCGGAGCGGGTGGCCCGGGCCAGGGGACAGCTGCGCGAGGGCCTGGCCTATGTGCGGTCCAGGCCGGACCTGCTGCTGACGATGGTGCTGGTCTTCTTCATCGCGACCTTCGGGTTGAACTTCCAGGTGACGACGGCGCTGATGTCGCGGGTGGTGTTCCACACCGGTGCGGGGCTATTCGGGCTCGCCTCGGCGGTCTTCGCGTTCGGCGCGCTGATCGGTGCCCTGGCCGCCGCCCGGCGCGTGAAGACCGGCATGCGGCTTCTTGTCGGGACGTCGCTGGCCTTCGGCCTGCTGGAGATCGCCACCGGCTTCATGCCGGTCTACTGGTCCTTCCTGGTCCTGCTCGTACCGACCGGCATGGCGGTGATCAGCTTCACGACCGCGGCGAATTCGTCGGTGCAGCTGAGCACCCCTGCCGACATGCGCGGCCGGGTGATGGGGATCTACATGCTCGTGCTCCTCGGCGGAGCGCCACTCGGCGCGCCGCTGACCGGCCTGGTCGCTGAGCACTTCGGCACCCGGACGAGCATGATCGCGGGCGGGCTCATCTCGGTAGCCGCGACAGTCGCCGTGGGCACGCTGGTCGCACGCTACCGGGGCGTGCCAGTCCGCCGGTACCTGCGCGAGCTCCGGCTCGCCCGGGCCACCGCCTGAGCAGCGAGCGTGGTGTGCTTGTGTCATGCGACTGTTCGTGGCACTGGCACCGCCGTCGCAAGCGCTTGCCGAGCTCGCGCAAGTCGTGGCGCCGCTGCGGCCCGCCTGGCCAGGGCTGCGCTGGGTGGCAAGGGAACGGTGGCACGTCACCCTGGCGTTCCTGGGCGAGGTCGAGCCGGAGAGAGTCGATGACCTGTGCACACGGCTGGAACGAGCGGCCGGCCGCCACGAGGAGCACCAGCTGCGCATCGGGCGGGGCGGCGCGCTCCCGTCGGCCAGGAAGGCCAGGGTGCTCTGCGCGCACATCGAGGGTGAGCAGCAGGCGCTCGCCGGGCTGAGAGCCCTGGCGGCGTCCCTGGCGGCGGGAGCTCGCCGGGCGGGTGCGCCGCCGCCGGACGAGGGCAGGCGCTTCCGGCCGCACCTGACCCTGGCACGGAGCCGGCAACCCGCCGACCTGGCCGCTCTCGTCGGCGAGCTGAGCGGTTTCAGCGGCTCAGCGTGGACAGCACGCCACGTCGAGCTCGTCCTCAGCCGGCCAGGCCCGACCCCGAGCTACGAGACGATGGCCCGCTGGCCGCTGCGTGAGCCGCGAGCCGGGTGAGTCCCCGAGCCGGGTGAGCCCCGAGCCGGGTAGCGCTCAGATGCCCACGTCGAAGACGCGGGACGCGCCGGGCACCTCGCGGACCGACCGGGACGGCGGGCCGACGTACCGGGCGCTTGGCCTGACCAGGCGGCCGGTCTGCTTCTGCTCGAGGATGTGCGCGGCCCAGCCCGCGGTCCGCGCGCAGGTGAACATGGAGGTGAACATGTGCGGCGGCACCTGTGCGAAGTCCAGCATGATCGCGGCCCAGAACTCGACGTTGGTGGCCAGCACCCGATCAGGCCGGCGCGCGTGCAGTTCGTCCAGAGCCGCCTTCTCCAGCGCGGCGGCGACCTCGTAGCGCGGGGCGCCCAGGTCGCGGGCGGTCCGCCTGAGTACCCGGGCGCGCGGGTCCTCCGCTCGGTAGACCCGGTGCCCGAAGCCCATCAGGCGCTCGTTGTTGTCGAGCGCGTGCCTGACGTAGGCATCGGCGTCGCCGGTCCGCTCCACTTCCTCGATCATGTGCAGCACCCGGGCCGGGGCGCCGCCGTGCAGCGGGCCTGACATCGCCCCGACCGCGCCGGACAGGGCCGCGGCCACGTCAGCGCCGGTCGACGCGATGACCCGGGCCGTGAATGTAGAGGCGTTCATGCCGTGCTCGGCCGCCGAGGTCCAGTAGGCGTCGATGGCCTTGACGTGCCGGGGGTCTGGCTCGCCGCGCCAGCGGATCATGAACCGCTCGGTGATCGTCCTGGCCTCGTCCACCCGGCGCTGCGGGACCATAGGAAGCCCGGGCCCGCGCGCGGACTGCGCGACGAAGGACAGTGCCATCACCGACGCCCTGGCCAGGTCGTCCCTGGCCTGCTCGTCGCTGATGTCGAGCAGCTGCCGCATCCCCCAGGCCGGCGCGAGCATCGCCAGGGCGCTCTGGACGTCGACCCTGATGTCGCCTGAGTGCACCGGTATCGGGTAGGGCTCGGCAGGCGGCAGGCCCGGCTCGAAGGCGTTGTCGACGAGCAGGCCCCACACGTGCCCGTAGGTCACGTGCCCGACGAGTTCCTCGATGTCCACGCCCCGGTACCGGAGCGCGCCCCCCTCCTTGTCTGGCTCGGCAATCTGCGTCTCGAACGCGATGATGCCTTCAAGGCCAGGCGTGAAGTCGGACATCTAGCGTGTCTCCTCTTCTTCTCGACCGGCCGTTTCTCGTCAGGGGGTCGGCCAGCGGATACTGCTTCCGTGCAAGCCGGTCAAACTATCTTTGCAGGCCGGTCAAACGCCGCTTAGCTTACGACCCTCTGGTGACGCTGCCGTAAAGCCGCCTGCCGATTCTCGTCAGGCCCGCCTATGTGAAGATCTGTACCCATGGGCGTACCCAGCAACGCAGCGGACTGGCCGACCGTGGGCCTGGACGAGACGATGCTCGCTGCCGACCCGCACGACCAGTTCGAGCGCTGGATGAGCGACGTAGTCGAGCTCGGACTGCCCGAGCCAACCGCGATGGTGCTCGCGACGGTCTCGGCCGCCGGCCAGCCTCGGGCGAGGATGGTCCTGCTCAAGGCCCATGACGAGACGGGCTTCTCCTTCTACACCAACCGCACGTCGCGTAAGGGCTCCGATCTCGCCGACGTGCCGCGCGCGAGCTTGCTCTTTCCCTGGTACGCCATCCACCGGCAGGTCATCGTCGAAGGGACGGTCACGCAGCTGCCGGCGGCCGCGAGCGAAACTTATTTCCACTCCCGGCCGCGCGCGTCGCAACTGGCTGCCTGGGCGAGCCGGCAGTCCACGGCGATCGAGTCGCGGGACGAGCTCGATGAGCGCTACGCACGGCTGGAACAGCGCTGGCCAGAGGGCACACAGGTACCGCTTCCGCCGTTCTGGGGCGGCTACCTCGTCACTGCGCGGGTGATCTAGTTCTGGCACGGCCGGGCCAACCGAATGCACGACAGGCTGCGCTATACCAGGCAGGCCGATGGCGGCTGGCTGATCGAGCGGCTGGCGCCCTGACCCCCTAGCGCGCCGTAGCATCGGAAGCTGAGGGGAGGCAACGGTGGCGGCGCACGGTCTGATCGACACGACGGAGATGTACCTCCGCACGGTCTTCGAGCTGACCGAGGAGGGCATCGTGCCGCTGCGCGCCCGGATTGCCGAGCGGCTCTCCCAGAGCGGGCCGACGGTCAGCGAGACGGTGGCCAGGATGGAGCGGGACGGCCTGCTCGAGGTGGTCGACAACAGGAGGCTGTCCCTCACGCCGCAGGGCGAGGCACTGGCCACCCGGGTAATGCGCAAGCACCGGCTGGCTGAGTGCCTGCTCGTCGACGTGATCGGGCTGCCGTGGGAAGAGGTCCACATCGAGGCATGCCGCTGGGAGCATGTCATTTCAGACAGCGTGGAACGGCGGCTGGCGGAACTGCTGAACTATCCGGTCCGCTGCCCGCACGGCAATGTCATCCCGGGCCTGGATGAGCTGGGTGTTCCGGCCGTCGCGCTCGACGGGGCACATGCTGCCGAGACCAAGCCAGATGCGGCGATGACGGCGATGGCAGCGACCGTTCCCAGGCAGGTGATCGTTCAGCGGATCAGCGAACAACTCCAAAGCGATGCCGCACTAATGCTTAAACTAAAGAACATCGGGATACAACCCGGTCGCGAGGTTACGCTGGTGGCCGGTAGTAACGACGTACGGGTGACGAGTGAAGGCAGGGTCGGTGATGTCGGCACTGTGCTGCCGCACGACATCGCCATGCATGTATTCGTTGCGGAACGCTCTTGAGCGCCAGGCAGTGACCCCATGACGGCAGACGGTGAGCTAGCCGCTGAGGCCGCGAGCCTGGCGGACCCGGAGCAGGTAGCGGAAGTGCTGCAATGGTCGTCCGCGGCCCTGACGACCGATCAGATCCTCGGCCAGGTCGAGACCGCCGTTCTCGTGGTCGACCCGCAGAACACCCTGCGTTACGCCAATTCCTTCGCCGCGACGCTCTTCGGCCACGCCACCCCTGACGGCATCGTCGGAATGCCGTTCCGGTCCCTTGGGTTCGAAGACGAGGACATGAGCAAGGTCCAGAACCTGGAAGGCCAGGTCCGCCGGGGCCGGGAGTGGGAAGGGACGCTGTCGATAACGCGCCCCAACGGCTCGAAGTACCTGCTCAAGATCACCGCGTCGCCGCTGCGCTCGCCGACCAGCGTGCTGGCCGGCACCGTGATCATGGCCAGGCAGGCCGTCCAGCTCGGTGTCAAGCCCGGCTTCGAGAAGTTCGGGCTGCTCGACCTGATCGGCACGCGCCTTGGCAGCACTCTCGACCTGGACGTGACGCTGAACGGCGTCGCCGAGACGCTGGTGCCGCAGTTCGCCGATCACTGCTTCATCGACCTGTACGAGACTGAGGGCTTCGTGCGGCGGCTGATGCGGCGGGTACAGCTGAACGCCTGGGGCTGGACGCCGGAGCAGGGCCGCTGGACCGAGGTCGGAGAGCAGGCCAGCTACCCTCCCGGTCACTTCTGCTTCACCGCGATCGAGCGGAACGAGGTCGTCCTCATCGAGGACGTCAACGAGGGCGCTTACCCGGCGCCCACCACGGAAAGCCTGAAGGCCAGCCATGACGCGGGCCTGACCTCGGTGATCGCGGCGCCGCTGTACACGCGTGGCCAGAAGCTCGGGGTGATCAGCCTGGCGCTGTCCTCGCTCTCGCCCGAGCGTAAGGTACGGCACTACGCCCCCGAGGACCGCGATCTCTTCGCGGCCATCGCGAGCCGGGTGGCCATCGCGATCGACAACGCGATGCTATTCGAGGAGGAGCGCGACACCGCCGTCGCCTTCCAGGACAGCCTGCTGCCGCCGAAGAAGCCGCCCGTCTTCGACGGCCTGGAGGTGGCGTACCGGTACGTCCCTGCCAAGCCGCTAGAGGACCGCGGCCAGGGCATCCAGACCCAGGTGGGCGGCGACTGGTACGACATCATCCGGCTGTCCGCCGGCCGGGTCGGCATCGTGATCGGCGACGTCGAGGGGCGCGGCGCCCGGGCGGCGGCGATCATGGGCCAGATCCGCTCGGCCCTGCGGGCGTTCGCTCAGGACGACAAGGCGCCCGCCGACATCCTGCGGCGGCTGGACGACTGGTGCCAGACGATGAAGGATCAGCGCGACGACACGGGGGTCGACTGGCCGATCGTCAGCTGTATCTACCTGATCTACGACCCCTGGTATCGCAAGCTCACGATCGCCAACGCCGGCCACATGTCGCCGCTGATCCTCACCGAGCAGGACATCGAGCCGATGGAGATCGAGCAGGGCGTGCTGCTCGGTGTGCGCGGGATCATCCCCGGCCTGCCGCCCTATCGCGAGGAGTCGCGTCACCTCCCGGCGGGCTCGACGCTGATGTTCTACACCGACGGGCTGGTCGACCGGCGCCAGCGCGAGGACGGAACAGGCAAGTACGAGGACGCCGAGGTCTACGGCATGCTGAGCACCGCCGTGCGGGCCGTCGTCCACGACGACGTCGAGTCAATCGTGCTCGCTGCCGAGAACGCCGTGCCGGGCAAGATCGACGATGACATGGCCATCCTGGTGATCCGTACGTCGCCGGACGACCTGCCGGTCTGGGAGGTGCCCTTCACGGCCGAGCCGATCATGGTCTCCGAGGCCAGGAGGCAGGCGTTCGACACGTTCGTCGAGTGCGGCATGGACGACGACCAGGCCGACCTGGCCTGCCTGCTGGTGTCCGAGGTCGTGACCAACGTCGTCCTGCACACCGCGCCGCCGCAGGCCCCGCGGCACGACCTCGTGCTCGCGGCGGGCCGCTCGGGTCCGCTGAGTGCCTTCGACGACTGGGTCGACTCGCCCTACGCTGACGAGTTCGGCGATGCGCGCGGCAACGGGCGCGTGCGCAGCCAGGAGTTCAAGCTGCGGATACGCAAGGGCGCGATGTCGGTCTGGGTCGAGGTGCTCGACTCCGACCTGCGGATGCCCAGGATCAGGATGGCCGGCGAGAACGACGAGGGTGGCCGGGGGCTCTACCTGGTCGATCAGATCGCCGACCGGTGGGGCTCGCGGCCGACCGAGGACGGCAAGGCCGTCTGGTTCGAGATGCCGATCAAGGCCACCGTCACGCTGTGAGCCTGCCGGCGTGAGCCAGCCGGCGTGAGCTACCGGCCCCTGGTCGCCCACAAGATCAGCACCACGATCGCTATGCCGGCCATGGTGACGGCGTAGTACCGGCCGTTCACCGCCATGCCCATCCGCCGCCTGACCCGCGCTATCACGAGCGCGATCAGGAACGCGATGACACCGAGCAAGATGAGGCCGTTGGTCATTTCCGCCCTCCCGACCAGCTGGCCCTCGCTCCAGGAAAGCCCGTGTCCTCAGCATAACGGGATATCTCGGCAGGTTCCTGGCCCGGCGGGCTAGGTCCGGCCGCACTGTCCCAAGGCCGGTCTGGCTCTGGGCGATACGGCTACCGCACGGTAACCTCGAAGCGGATGACCGTCTGGGCTGGTGTCAGTGGAGGTAGTGGTGGCTGAGGCATACATCGTGGGGGCTGTGCGTACTCCCGTCGGCCGGCGGAACGGAGGACTGGCCTCCGTGCATCCGGCAGACCTCGCCGCCGGCGTGCTATCTGAGCTGATGACCCGGACTGGGGTGGACCCGGCGGCGGTCGAGGACGTGATCATGGGCTGCGTGTCGCAGGCGGGCCCGCAGGCGATCGACATCGCGCGCACCGCCTGGCTGTCGGCCGGCCTGCCCGAGTCGGTGCCCGGCGTTACGATCGACCGTCAGTGTGGCTCCTCCCAGCAGGCGGTGCACTTCGCCGCCCAGGGCGTGATGTCCGGCACCCAGGACCTCGTCGTCGCGGCCGGGATCGAGAGCATGAGCCAGGTCCCGATGGGCTCCACGGTCGCGCCGCTGCTGGAGAAGGGCCTGGCCTTCCCCTACGGCACGGGCTGGGGCGAGCGGTACGGCAAGCAGGAGATCTCGCAGTTCCGCGGTGCTCAGCTGATGTGCGAGAAGTGGGGGATCAAGCGTCAGGCGCTCGAGGAGTTCTCGCTGGAAAGCCACACCAGGGCCATCCGGGCGATCGACGAGGGCCGGTTCGAGAGCCAGATCGCGCCGGTCAACGGCGTGAGCGCGGACGAGGGCCCGCGCCGGGACACCAGCATGGAGAAGATGGCCGAGCTCAAGCCGCTCCGCGAGGGCTGGGAGCTCACGGCCGCCGTGGCGTCGCAGATCTCGGACGGTGCTGCCGCGCTCCTGATCGCGTCGGAAGACGCGGTGCAGCGGCACGGGCTGACGCCGCGAGCACGGATTCACACGCTGACCGTTGTCGGGTCGGATCCGGTGTACATGCTGACCGGACCGATCCCCGCGACCGAGAAGGCGCTGAGCAGGGCCAGGCTCGGCGTCGAGGACATCGACGTGTTCGAGGTCAACGAGGCCTTCGCGCCGGTCCTGATCGCCTGGTCGGCCGAGACCGGTGCGTCGCTGGACAAGACCAACCCGAACGGCGGCGCGATCGCGCTCGGTCACCCGCTCGGCGCGACCGGAGCGATCCTGATGACCAAGCTGCTGCACGAGCTCGAGCGGACTGGCGGCCGTTACGGCCTGCAGACCATGTGCGAGGGCGGCGGCCAGGCCAACGCCACCATTATCGAGCGCCTCTGACGTAGCTCAGCAAGCCCGCCCGGGCCGACCACGCGAAGCGCCGGCCCGGGTACTGGCGGCCCGGGGCCGGGCATGAGCGTGCCGGGTTAGCGGCGGTGCTACGGGTGACAACGCATATAGCGGGTCACGACCGGCCACGAAAGCGAGCTAACTCTTGGGTCTCATTCTGGGCAGCAACGCCAGTGTCTTCGCGGACTTCACGACAGCGGTTCCTGCCGCCAGGGGGAGGCGCGTCTATTACCCAGAGCCGAACGCATGGCCGAAGACCTGGCCGCTCGTGGGCGACTCGGTCGCCGTCGTGTCGATTCGTCCGGTGCCAGCCGACCTGCTCGCCGGCAAGCTTGACGGCTCGATACGGGCACTGTGCGAGTCGGCGCCGGGCGACGCCGACCTGAATGCCTGGCACGAGGCGGGCAACCTGCCCGAGTACGGGGCACCAGGTTTCAGCTACATCACGCCGGAGACGATGACGGCGGTTCACGACCACATGCAGCAGCTAGTCAAGGGCACGCGGGTCAGCTACGGTGCCATCCTGTGCATGAAGCCGCAGAGCATGCCGCCGTGGATGCCGGGCGGGCTGGACTGGTACGGCCTGGACATCTACGACTGGCCACAGTTCCATGTCGGCGGCTCGATGTCCGCGCCCCTCGACATCAGGGGAGCGCTGACCGGGCGCCTGGACGAGTGGAGGGCGACCGTTCAGCACGTCACCGGGCAGCAGTCACCCAGGCTGAACATCTGCGAGACGAACAGTGATCACCCGAGCCACCGGGGCAAGTGGTTCACCGCGCTTGCCGAATGGCTCGTGCCGAACGGCGGCCACCGCCTGCTGACGTTCTGGTCTGAGGCCGGCTGCGGTCCGTGGCTGCCAGACGACCAGGGCACCATCGACGCACTGCGCGCTATCAGCGCGCTCTGAAGAAGACCCACTTCTGCCGATCGGGCTGATGTCTTCAGCTGGTGTTGCATCCGTAGACAACTTCCAACTTGACTTAGAGATTCTCGTGGAGTACAAAATGAAGTAGCTGCGATCCGAAGTTGGATCACAGGTGCGACTGGAGGTGGATCACAGTGCTGCTCACATCGTTCGACCCGTTCGTGCAGGACTTCGACCGGCTGGTTCAGCGGACCTTCAACTGGGCGGAGGCCGGCAGCCGTTCGGCTGTCCTCCCGATGGACGTCATCCAGCGCGACGACAGCGTCGTCCTGCGGATCGATCTGCCCGGCGCCGACCCGAACAGCATCGAGCTCACCACCGACCACGGCGTGCTCACCGTCTCGGCGAAGCGGACCGAAGAGTACGGCGAGCACGAGCGCCCGGTCGTGCGCGAGCGCGTCATGGGTTCTTTCAGCCGCAAGATCCGGCTGGCGGAGACGGTCGACACCGGCAAGATCGAGGCCAGCTATGACAACGGCGTGCTGAGCATCCTGCTGCCCCTGCAGGAGAAGGCCAAGCCGCGCAAGATCGAGATCAGGCACGGCGCAGCCCCGGAGCTGACTGCCTGATCCCGCGATCACAAGGCACAATGGGCCGGGCTGGCGGTGCGGACCGCTTGCCCGGCCCGTTGCCGATGGTGGAGTGTTGTGCTGTGCTGCCGTTCGACGACGAGAACCTGCCGATCTTCACCGTCGGCCAGGTCGCCCAGATGCTTGAGGTCCAGCAGGCGTTCCTGCGCCGGCTGGACGAGTTCGGCGTGGTCAGCCCGACCCGGTCCACTGGCGGGCAGCGGCGCTACTCCCGCACTGAGGTCACGATCGTGCGGTACGTATCCCAGCTCGCCGACGAGGGCATGACGCTCGCCGCGATCCGACGGGTCCTGGAGCTGGAAGAGCAGGTCAGGTCCCTTCAAGCCGAGCGCGATGCTCTCCTCGCCGCGCTAGGCGATCGCGATCAGATCATCGCCGCTCTTGCTCGCGGCTCCCGCAGCGCCTGATTCTTCTGCGGGATGCAACGGTATGACCCGTAGCCGCCGTCTGACCCGTCGCACGACGTGAGCCGGCGACGTCTGCGGGCTAGACGTCGGAGCGGTAGAAATTCAGGTAGGACCGCGACGGCGTCGGGCCGCGCTGGTCCTGGTAGCGCGAGCCGTAGACGGACGAGCCGTAGGGGTGCTCGGCAGGCGAGCTGCACTGGAACAGGCAGAGCTGGCCGATCTTCATGCCCGGCCAGAGCTTGATCGGCAGCGTAGCCACGTTCGACAGCTCCAGGGTCACATGGCCGGAGAAGCCGGGGTCGATCCAGCCAGCCGTCGAGTGCGTGAGCAGGCCAAGCCTTCCGAGCGAGCTCTTGCCTTCTAGCCGGCCAGCGATGTCGTCCGGCAGCGACACGACCTCGTAAGTCGAGCCGAGTACGAACTCGCCCGGATGCAGGACGAACGGCTCCTCGCCTTCCGTTTCTACCAGCCGGGTCAGGTCGGCCTGCTCGATCGCCGGGTCGATGTGCGGGTACTTGTGGTTCTCGAAGACCCGGAAGTAC
>DASWAA010000574.1:0-2258 GCA_036391385.1 Streptosporangiaceae bacterium | reverse complement strand
GAGTACGTCAGCCCGACGGCCTACCGCCAGCTGCGGGTCAGCGCGAGCTTCATGAACCCCAAGCCGGTGACCTTCAGCAAGCTGATCACCGCACCAGCCGAGATCGCCCGGCTCGCGACGCTGCTCGACAGCCTGCACGCGGCCGGCCAGGAGACTATGAGCTGCCCGGCGATCGACGCGACGTACCGGCTGACTTTCCAGGATTCGGTTGCCGGGCAGCCCGTTGTCCAGGCCAGCATGACCGTCTGCCTGACGGTCAGTGTCACGGTCGGCGGGAAGCTACAGCCCGCCTTGTGGAACAGTGCGCCGGTCATCGCGCGGGTCAGGCACCTGCTCGCCATACCCGCCCACTACCGGTAACTGGCGGGGGAGCCCAAACCGGGCCGCAGATAGTCGCTACCGTGCTGTGGTGACGATGCCGCGCGGAGCAACGGTGACCGGCAGGCTCGCCACGCTCGGCTTCGCCGACGTAGCGACGGCCAGTCGCCTGCTCGCCGGGGAACTGCGGCTCGACATCCTCGGCGCCGACGCGCCGATCGCGGCGGCGCTGGCCGCGACGGCCGACCCCGACCAGGCGCTGACCGGCCTGGTCCGCCTGGTCGAGGCCCAGCCCCCCGACAGCAACCCAGCCGACAGCAACCCAGCCGACAGCCCGGCCCTGCTCACCGTCCTGCGTGCCGATCCCGATCTGCGGAGCCGGCTCCTGGCTGTGCTCGGCGCGAGTACCGCGCTCGCGGATCATCTGCGGCGGCATCCCGGCGACTGGCGCCTGCTGACCGGGCCCGACGCGGACCAGGCGCCCACCGCAGAGGAACTCCGAACCGAGCTTGCTGCGGCTGTCAGCGCCTCCGGCCTGAGCCCGCCGGATTCCCTGCGGGTGGCCTACCGGCGGCGGCTGCTGCGGCTCGCTGCCCGGGATCTGACCGGCGTCGCCTCCCTGGACGAGGTGATGGCCGAGCTTGCCGACCTCGCCGGGGCCGCACTCCAGGCGGCCCTGCTCGCCGCCCAGACTCAGCTCCCTGCGGACGCGCCCCCCTGTCGGCTGGCCCTGATCGCGATGGGCAAATGCGGCGCCCGCGAGCTCAATTACTCCAGTGACGTCGACGTGATCTTCGTCGCCGAGCCGGCCCAAGGCGCCGAGGACGACGCCGCGTCGCTACGGACGGCGACTCAGGTCGCAAGTGCCGTGATCAGGTTCTGCTCGCAGGGTGGCCCGGAGGGCACGCTCTTCCCGGTCGATCCGAACCTGCGGCCCGAGGGCCGCAGCGGCCCGCTGGTCCGCACGCTGGCCAGCCACCTGGCCTACTACCAGCGCTGGGCGAAGACCTGGGAGTTCCAGGCCCTGCTCAAGGCCCGGCCGGTCGCCGGGGACGCCGCGCTCGGCCGCGACTACGTCGACGCGCTCACGCCGCTGGTCTGGCAGGCATCGCAGCGGGAAGATTTCGTCGCCGACGTCCAGGCGATGCGAAGGCGCGTCGTCGCCAGCCTGCCAGCGCATGAGGCTGGGCGCGAGATCAAGCTCGGCCCCGGCGGACTGCGCGACATCGAGTTCGCCGTCCAGTTGCTGCAGCTCGTGCACGGCCGGACCGACGAGGTGCTGCGCGACCCGGCGACGCTTCCCGCGCTGGCCGCACTTGCGGCCGGGGGCTACGTGGGCCGACAGGACGCGGCCGCCATGGCGGCTGCCTACCGGTTCCTGCGGTCGGTCGAGCACCTGCTCCAGCTCCGCCAGCTGCGGCGGACGCATTCGCTGCCCACCGATCCGGCGATCTTGCGTCAGGTCGGCCGGGCCCTGCGGGCCGACGAGACCGGCGACCCGGCCGAATCCCTGGTCGCGCAGTGGCGACGCCATGCCACGGCCGCCAGGCAGCTGCACGAGAAGCTGTTCTACCGGCCGCTGCTCGACGCGGTCGCGCGGCTGCCCGGCGATGCCATCCGGCTGACATCGCAGTCGGCGGCGGAGCGGCTCGAGGCGCTCGGCTACGCGGACCCGGCCGGCGCGCTGCGCCACATCGGGGCGCTCACCACCGGGGTCAGCCGCAAGGCCGCGATCCAGCGGGCACTGCTGCCCGCGATGCTCGGCTGGTTCGCCGACGCGCCGCGACCCGATGCGGGCCTGCTGGCGTTCCGGCAGGTCAGCGAGGCGCTCGGCAGCTCGCCGTGGTATCTGCGACTGCTGCGCGACGACACCAACGTCGCCTACCGGATGGCCAGGCTGCTCGCGTCCGGCCGGTACGCGACCGACCTGCTGCTGCGCG
>DASWAA010000573.1:0-9572 GCA_036391385.1 Streptosporangiaceae bacterium | reverse complement strand
GCCGACATGGCCAAGCAGATCGCCCTGATGAAGAACATGGGAATCAACGCCATCCGGCTCGAAGGCCATATCATGCCTGCCGATTTCTTCGAGCAGATGGACCAGGCCGGCATCCTGGTCAACGGCGGCTTCCAGTGCTGCGACGCCTGGCAGGTCGGTGGCAGCCTGACCACGGCGCAGCAGCAGATCCTGCAGAACTCGGCGCAGACCATCGGGACGAACCTGCGTAACCACCCGAGCGTGTTCAGCTTCCAGTGGTCGGACAACCAGCCGACAACGACTCAGGAGCAGGTGTCGATCGCCGGGTTCACGGCCGCGGACTTCTACCCGCAGACCCCGCTGATCGCATCGGCTGAGTACAAGTCCACCCCGACGCTCGGCCCGTCCGGGGAAAAGGAAGGCCCCTATGACTGGGTCCCGCCGGACTACTGGTACGACACCACGCACCTGGGCAGCGACTCGACGGTGACAAACGCGGGCGCGTCCTGGGGCTATGACAGCGAGGAGAGTGCCGGCGACACGGTGCCGACCCTGGATTCGCTGAACCGGTTCCTGTCGGCCACCGACCTGTCCAACCTGTGGCAGAACTTCAAGGCCAACCAGTACCACCTCAACTACGAGGGCACTCAGCACACCGGCTACCACTTCGGCACGCTGTACAACTTCGACACCGCGCTGGCGAACCGGTACGGCTCGGTGTCGAGCCTCGCGCAGTACGTCGAGGAAGCCCAGGTGCAGAACTACGAGAACACCAGGGCGCAGTTCGAGGCCTTTACCGATCACACGAACAACACACCGCTGCCGGCCACGGGGACGATCTACTGGCAGCTGAACAAGGGCTGGCCGAGCATGCTCTGGACGCTGTACAACAACGACGGCGACCAGGCGGGCAGTTACTTCGGCACGCAGGAGGCGAACCAGTCGCTGCACGCCATCTACGCGCTCGACAACGGCACGGTGACGGTGGACAACCTTGGCCCGTCCACCCAGAGCGGGCTGTCGGTGGAGTCTAAGGTCTACAACCTGGCCGGGACGGTGCTGGACGACCGGACGGCCAGCAATATCACCCTCGCGCGCCAGCAGGTAACGAACAACGTGCTGACGCCGGTGGTGCCGGCGGTCACCACGCCGCCGACTCCCGCCAGCGTCTACTTCGTGGAACTGCTGCTGCGCAACAGCGGCGGGACCGTCGTGGACCGCAACGTGTACTGGCTGTCGACTCAGCAGGACCTGCTCAGCTGGAACAAGACCCTCGGTCAGCCGCAGGGCTCGATCTCCCAGTACGCGAACCTGACAGCACTTCAGTCGCTGCCGCAGTCGTCGGTCTCGGTGACGGCGACGACGACGCACCAGGCCGGCCCGAACGGTGCCGACCTCGCGACTACCGTCACGATCACGAACACCTCGGCATCGACGGTCGCCTTCTTCCTCCGGGCCGACGTCCGGCGCGGGACGGCGGCCGGCCAGGAACTCGCCGGCGACAACGAACTGCAGTCCTCGCTCTGGCAGGGCAACGACATCACGCTCTTCCCTGGTGAGTCGCAGACCCTCACGGTCACCTACCAGTCTGCTGACCTCCAGGGCAGCACCCCGGTGATCAGCGTCTCCGGCTGGAACGTCCCGAAGATCGACATCGCCGCGCCCTAACTGCCTGGTCATTACTCAACAAGGCCGCACCCGGCCCGCCTGGCTCACGCCAGGCGGGCGTAAGGAGAGTTGCGTGAAGCTTCGCTACCGGTACTCACTGGCCGCCGTCGCGGCGGCCGCGCTGCTGACAGGCGGTCCCACGACAACGGCGGCGCTCGCGGCGCCGACCCCGTTGCCGGCGCATGTCTACGCGCCGTATTACGAGACCTACCTGGCGCCGAACACACCGAGCCTGACCGCCACGGCCCAGGCATCCGGAGCCAGGTACTTCACCCTGGCCTTCCTCCAGACGCCGAAGAAGGGCTCGTGCGCGCTGGACTGGAACGGCAATCCGGCGCAGCCGCTGAACTACTACAACTCCGATATCGCCTCGCTTCGCGCGCTTGGCGGCGACGTCATCCCGTCGTTCGGCGGCTACAGCGCCGACCACGGTGGCACCGAGATCGCCGACTCGTGTACGAACGTCAA
Organism: Streptosporangiaceae bacterium; assembly: GCA_036391385.1. Classification (GTDB taxonomy): domain Bacteria; phylum Actinomycetota; class Actinomycetes; order Streptosporangiales; family Streptosporangiaceae; genus Chersky-822. The sequence goes on along the minus strand of DASWAA010000573.1, from coordinate 7,457 downwards.
TCAGATCGCCGCCGACTACGAGTCGGTGATCACCACGCTTGGCGTCACGCGGCTTGACATGGACGTCGAGTCGAACTCGCTGAACAACACCGCCGCGATCGACCGCCGCAACAAGGCGATCGCGATAACGCAGGCCTGGGCGGCCACCCAGGGCATACCGCTGCAGATCCAGTACACGATCCCGGTCGAGCAGTATGGGCTCGACCCGAACGGCGAGTCCGTGCTGCAGAACGCGGTGGCCGACGGTGTCACCGTTGCCTCGGTCAACATCATGGTGTTCGACTACTACATCGCCGGCGAAGGTGTCGTGAACATGGGCCAGGCGGCCATCAACGCCGCTACCAACACGCAGGCGCAGATGGCGACCATCTTCAAGTCGGCGACACCGGCCCAGTTGTGGAACATGCTGGCGATGACGATGTTGCCGGGCATCGACGACTATCCGAAGAAGACGGAGGTCACCTACCTGACCGACGCCCAGACGATGCTGACCTTCGCGGAGCAGCAGAACATGAACTTCCTGTCAATGTGGGCGATCCAGCGGGACAATGGCGGCTGTCCAGGCAACACGGACAGCAATACGTGCTCGGGGATCGTTCAGAACACCTGGGACTTCAGTCATCTGCTTGAGCCGTTTACCAGGCCGTAGACCTTGCATGGGGCTCCGCTGCTCCCGATCGGGGGAGCAGCGGAGCAGATCTAGCGGAGCAGGTCGCCGACTCCGGTAGCGACCGTGAGGATCAGCCAGCCCAGGCCGACGATCGAGCCGATCGCCAGCGGGACGATGGCGCGGCGGATGCCGTTCTTGCGGGCTCTGCTGGCGTAGAAGACTGCCGCCAGGCACGGGAGCAGGGCGGCGATGAGGGTGGCCAGGTTGGTGAGGATGATCACCCAGGCTGGGTTGCTGCCGCCGACGGGGTAGCCGAGCAGGGAGGTGAGCCCCTCGCCGACGGCGAAGGCGACGAACAAGAAGACCGGGATCAGCGCGACGGCGATCCAGGCCCGCGTGAGCGCGGGGCCCGAGTCGGGGGCTGGCGGCTTCCGCGGCGGCCCGGATTCACCGGGCGGAGCGGGGACCCATGCTGGCTCCTGGGGCGAAGGGACGGGTGTGCGGGCTGTTCGGCCGCCGGCTGCGTTCATGACCCACCTCCTGGGCTTATCTCCAGTCTTCGCGGTGCGCGGGGCCGATGCGAGTGACATTCGGCCTGCGCTGCGCCGGCCAATGTCACTAGCAGGGAGTGAGCCGGCGGTGCGCACAGTGATGAGGCACCCGAAGGGAACCTTGCAATGCACTCGCTCAGGACACATATCTACGCTGCGGCGGCGTCCGGCGCCCTGCTCGGCGGACTCGCCGGGCTCGGAATCGCCGGAGCGACCACGACCGCGCGGTCGGCATCGACCGCATCAGAACGGGGAGCGTCGCCCGCTCCGGTGATCCGCGGCGCCCAGCAATGGGCGGCGCGTTACAGCAGTGCGGGCCGTCATTTCGACGCCGCCAGCTCCGTGGCGGTGGCCCCGGACGGCCGGACCGTGTTCGTGACCGGGACGAGCGCGGACGCGATGGTCACGATCGCCTACAACGCGGCGACCGGCGCGCCGCTCTGGCTGAAGCGGTATGCCGGACCAGCCGGCGGCGGAGCCCGGGCCAGCGCGGTGATAGCCGGCCGGGACGGCGCTGCGGTCTACGTGACCGGGACCAGTTCCGGCGCGGCCACCGGTGACGACTACGCCACGATCGCCTACAACGCGGCGACCGGAGCGCGGCTCTGGCTCAGCCACTACAGCGGCCCGGGTGACCGCACCGACGAGCCGTCCGCGCTGGCGCTCAGCCCGGACCGGGCCACGGTCTTCGTCACCGGGCGCAGTCAGGGAGCGGCCTCCGGCTGGGACTACGCCACCGTCGCCTATAACGCGGCGACCGGCGCGCAGGTGTGGGCCGCGCGTTACACCGGCCCGGGCGCTCGCTATGACGCCGCCAGTTCGCTGGCCGTCGGCCCGGACGGCGGCAGGCTGGTCGTGACCGGGACCAGCACCGGTGCCAAGACGGGGGAGGACTTCGCCACGATCGGCTACTCCGCCGTCACGGGCAAGCCGTTGTGGGTCAGCCGCTACTCCGGCGCCACGATCGAGGGCGGGGCCTGCGTCGCCATGGGCCCTGGCGGGCGCACGGCGTTCGTCACTGGCACCAGCGGTCCCGCGGCCGCGACGATCGCCTATGGGACCGGCGCTGGCAAGAGACTCTGGGTAAGGCGCTATGCCGGGCCGGGCGGTAGCGGCGCCTCGGCGGTCAAGGTGGCGGTCAGTCCCGATGGCCGCATGGTCTTCGTGGCCGGAACCGCAGGCCGGGTCATCGGCGACGATTACCTGACCATGGCCTACGACGCCACCTCCGGGGCGCGGCTGTGGCTCAGCCGCTACAACGGCCCGGCCGGCAGCGTCGACGATGCCGCGGCGATGGTCGTCGCACCCGACGGGCACGCGCTCTACGTCACCGGTGCCAGCAGCGGCGGCAGTGCCACTGGGAACGACTACGCGACCGTCGCCTACAGCGCTGCCAGCGGGGCACAACTGTGGGCCAGCCGGTACAACGGCCCGGTGAACGGCGCCGATCTGGCGAACTCCATCGCGGTCAGCCCGGGCGGACGCAGAGTGTTCGTCACCGGCCAGAGCACGGGAGCAAGAACCTCCGGCTACTACCCGGGTTTCGACTACGCGACGGTCGCCTACGGCGGCTGACCTCACTGGCGGGGCCGTGAGGCGGGCATTCACCCGCCTCGCGGGGCAGCCGACATCGCCTTTAGGAGGGTCCCCAGGTGCTGGCGTGCAGCGCGACCTTGCCGTTGCAGCCGGGTGGCGGCTTGGGGGTCAGGGTCGTCGCCGGGCACGGGTTCAGGATCAGCGGCGGGAGCGGGGTCTGCGTGAAGTTGAAGTCGTTGAGCAGGTTGCCAAGGATCTTGGCGTTCTCGCGGATGCTTGGCCGCGAGTCGGGTCGCCCGTCGGTGGCCGGGTTGATCCTGGCACCGCCGAGGAAGTCGTCCTCGATGAACTTCAGATAGGCGTCCGAGGTCAGGACCTGCGAGTCGACGTAGCCCTGCCTGGCGTAGGGGCTGATGACCATCGCGGGGACCCGGATGCCGTAGCCGAGGCCGTCCGGGTTGTAGTTGGGCGGCACCACGTTGTCGTAGAAGCCGCCCCAGTCGTCCCACGCCAGGAAGATCGCGGACGACTTCCAGTTCGGTCCGCTCATGACCGCGTTGATGACCTTGGTGACGTAGTCCTGGCCGGTGCTGATCAGCGCGGGCGGGTGCTCGCTGTCCGCGAAGTTAGGCGAGACCCAGGAGACCTTCGGCAGCGTGCCGGCACTGGCCTGCGACATGAAGACGGTCAGCGGGCGGATACTGCCAAGCTGGTTGTCCTGATGCACGTCGGTGAATCCCGGCAGGGGATTCCAGTGCACCGAGACCCCGTTCGGATTGGTCGCCGAAATGGCGCCGTGATCGAGGTAAAATCCCCAGCTCACGTGGTACCTGTGCAGCAGCCAGGTCAGGTCCGTCCACGCGAACGGTATCGGATTGGACGGCGTCCGCTCTGGCGGCATTCCCTCGCCGATGCAGCTCATCGGGTTGCCCGGGGTACAGCGGGCCGACCAGCCTGAGAGCAGGTACAGGTGCGACGGCAGGCTCCACGAATGAGCGGCCTCGAACATGTGGCTGTTGAGAACGAAGTGCCTGGCGTACGCCCAGTAGTTCGGGATGTCGGTGGCGGTGTGGTAGCCCATCACGCCGGGAAGGCGGCAGGGCGCGCTGGTCTTGCACAGCATCTTCTCGGCAACGGCGACGAAGCCATTCATCTTGCCGCCGTTCACGTCTGCGTTGGATGGCGCGCCGCCGTGCGGGAAATTCATGTTGCTGTCGCGGTGGTCGACATAGGGCTTGTCGCAGCTCTTGGCTGCCGGGTCTGGCACGCAGACGCCGCTCGGAATGCCGTCCGCGCCCGGGTAGTGGCCGAAGTAAGAGTCGAAGGACCGGTTCTCCTGTGTAATGATGATGATGTGCTTGATCAGGTGAATTCCGGCGACCGCGGTCCCTGTGCCGCGCAGCTGGGCACGGTTCGCCTGCTGGGCCTGCGCGGTCGCGCCTATAGTGCCCGCGGTTGCTGCCGCTAGCAGCGTTACGGCCGCTAGCATCACACGTCGTCTGATCAGGACCCTTGGCCTCAGCTGCTCCGGCATATGCAAATAATGCATTACTTAGCTTGATTTCATGGCAGTAACGAGGTAGCTGGCCGAAATCAGGCCGCCGGCCGGGAAGGGTTAGTGCCGGCCCGCCGGGGACTCGCCCGCCGGGGACTCGCCCGCGGGGTACTCGACGAGCGCGATGATCCTGCTGGCCATGAATCGGGCAGTACGGACCGGAGTGCCCGTGCGGGTTAGCTCGCTGACCTCGACGAGTCCCCGCCGCGTCGTCACGTCGACTCGGCGGCCGGCCCGGGTCGCGCTCACCTCGTAGCTTCTGGTCCCGTCGCCGAGGTCGATCACGATCTCGATCCGGTCACCCTTCATGGCAGCCACCGCCCCTCGAACACTCATTCGATACCCGTTACCGGGAGGGCGGAAACTGGCGTAGCGCAGACCCTAGGGAGCGGTGATGTGCCGGAGCTTGTCCGGGTTACGGATGAGCCGGATGGCCTCGATCCGGCCGTCCGCGCCGGGGTCGACCGCCACGACGTCGTCCGGGGCGCCGGCCGAGGTGACAAGCAGCCCGGGCTGGCCGTTGACCAGCACCTGGTAGACGCCGACATCGGGCAGCTGAGTCTTGAGCACCCCGAGGATCCAGCGGGCAACCTTGTCCGGGCCGTGCAGCGGGCGCAGCGCGGCGCGGATCTTGCCGCCGCCGTCCGTCCAGGCCGTGACCTCTGGCGCGAGCAGTTCCATCACCTGGTTCAGGTCTCCGCCGAGGCAGGCGGCGAGGAATTCGTCGGTGATCCGGCGGCGCACGTCGGCCGGTGCGTCGTAGCGCGGTCGCCGGGCCTGGACGTGCGACCGGGCCCGGCTGCCGACCTGGCGGACCGACGCCTCGCTGCGGTCGAGCATTCCGGCGATCTCGGCGAAGGAGAAGCCGAAGACCTCCTTCAGCACGAAGACCGCGCGCTCAAGCGGCGACAGCGTCTCCAGCACGACGAGCATGGCCAGGGACACGGACTCGGCGAGTTCGACCTCGCGCCCGGCGTCCTCTTCGGCGATCACGAGCGGCTCGGGAAGCCACGGGCCGACGTAGGTCTCTCGCTGCACGGCTGCCGACTTGATGCGGTTGAGCGCGAGGTTGGTGACGGTCCGGGCGAGGTAGGCCCGGGGCTGGCTGACCTGGTCCGCATCGACGGCGCTCCATTTCAGCCAGGCGTCCTGCAGGATGTCCTCGGCGTCGGTGACGCTGCTGAGCATCCGGTAGGCGATGCCGAAGAGCACCGGACGGTACTCGGTGAAGACGGCTAGCGCGGACTCGGTCACTGTCGCGACGGTACCGCAGCGAGCTCACAGCGGTCAGCGAACCCCTGGCTGCGCAGGCCAAGTGCCGAGTTGACCCGGCTGCGCAGGTTCTCCACGCCGACCATGAACGTCAGCTCGACGAAGGCGGCCTCCCCCAGCATCCTGAGCAGCCGGCCGGACAGCTCGTCGGTAACGGCCGGCTCGGTCTCGCACATGGCCTCGGCGTATTCCATCACGGCCCGCTCGCGGTCGGAGAACAACTCCGGGTGCTCACTCCAGGCGGGCACCGCGCGCAGTTTCTCCGGGGCGATGCCGAGCTTATGGCCGTCCCAGTAGCCGAAGTCCAGGCACCAGGAGCAGCCGATCCTGGCCGCGGCGGCCATGACAGCAAGCTCCTTGAGCACCGGGTCGAGCTTGCTGAACCTGGCTACGGCCTGCTCGAACCGCAGGTCGGCGTAGATGACCCGGGAGTTGTGCGCGAGCGCCCGGCCGGGGTCGAGCACGGCGCCGTAGGCGCGCCTGGAGTACCACTCGAGCATGCGGTACAGCGGGGTTCTGGGCGGGTCGAGCGAGATGCGGGCCATGATCTGCCTCCTGCGGTCGCGGTCGTACGCAGGGATGACAATCAGGCGACCGGGAACGTGACACGAGCGCTCCGACGCGGCTATCGCTCAGCGACCGGGTCCAGCACGGGCTTGACGTCGATTACCGGCGTCTGGTCGAGCGCCTCGATCGGGCCGACCAGGATCCGCGGCCCGTCGGTCGCGCGGATGGTGACCCGGTGCAGGCCGATCGGATTCGGCCGGTCCGGCGACCTGGTGCTGAACACGCCGGTCGGCGGTCGCGCCGGGTCGTCCCGGGGCCTGGTGACCAGCACGCCGCGGTCCGCGCGATCGAGCCAGGTCAGCACGATGACGTCGGTCCCGGCGGCGAGGTCGCGGATCCCCTCGGCGAAATCGGGCGCGAAGACCAGCCACGCGTCGGGCGCGTCCTCGTTTCCCTGCCGTGGTGCCTGCGCCCGGTCCCGGAGCGGGGACTCGACCCAGCCGACTGGCACAACCTCATAGCTCGTCATCCGCCGCCGCCTTTCGCTGCCGATGCTGTCCGCCGCCGCTGGCTTGAGAATCCGGCGGGCTAGGCCGGTGCCAGGCCGCGCACGGTCGCGGCGACGTCGGTGCCAGGCGGCGGGACGATCGCGATGACCGGGGTGTCGAGACCGGTCGCACGGTACTGCGCGACACGGTCCCGGCAGGTCGCAAGATCGCCGTAGATGACCAGGTCGTCGACTACCTCGTCGGGGATCGCCTCGGTGGCGGCCTTGCGGTCGCCAGCCTGCCACAGGTCTAGCATCGGGCGGATCAGGTCACCGCGGCCGAGCCATTCGTGGAAGGCGAAGTAGGCGGGCACGGTCAGGTAAGCGGTGAGCAGCCTCCGGCCGATCATCCTTGCCAGCGCCACGTCCGTGGTGGGACAGACGAAGATCCGCGCGATCAGCTCGCAGTCGGGTCCGGCCGCCCCGCGCACCGCCGGCACGTCGGAAGGTGACAGCCAGTTCGTGATCACGGCGCCAGCCTCAGCCGCGCCGAGCCTGACCATCTGCGGGCGCAGAGCGGCCAGCGCCAGCGCAGGGGGAGAGGCTGGCGGCCGCTCAAGGCGGAAGCCGCTGACCGTGAAGGTCGCGTACTGCTCGGTCACCTTCTCGCCTGCCAGCGCCGCGCGCAGGAACCGCAGTATGTCCCGCGAGCGCTGGTACGGGGCCTCGAACGGCACCGCGTTCCACTGCTCGACCACAACCTGGGTCGAGGTCCCTAGGCCCATGACGAATCGTCCCGGCGCTAGCTCGGCCATCGTCGCCGCGGTCATGGCGAGAAGGCCGGGGCCGCGCGTGTAGACGGACGCGATCGCGGTGCCGAATCGCAGCTTGTCCGTCCACTGGGAGGCCAGGACGAGCGGCGTGAAGGCGTCCACGCCA
>DASWAA010000572.1:0-5482 GCA_036391385.1 Streptosporangiaceae bacterium | reverse complement strand
TTCCGCTGATCGCGACTCCCGTGGTCCTCCTCGCGGTGACGATGGTGCTCCTGCGCCAGCGGGACACCGGTGCCGGCGTGTTCCGGGCGGCAGACAGCAAGCAGAACGCGGGTACCCGGCTGCTGTCAGGCCCGCTGGCATTCGCGACCCGCCGGCGCATCGGCGAGGTGCTCGCCTGGGGCGTGGGCGTCGCCTTGCTCGGCGTGATGTGGGGCGGCCTGTCGCAGAGCCTCGTGGGCCTGTCCAAGAGCCAGCCGCAGACCGCGAAGACCCTGCAAGCGGCCGGGCTGGGCGCGATCCTGACGCCGGCTGGATTCGTAGCGGTCATGGACGTGTTCACCGCGGTCGTGCTCGCGCTGTACGCGGTGACATTCATCCACGGGGATTACGACGACGAAATCAGGACCCGCCTCGACCTGCCGTACTCGAACCGGGTGACCAGGACAGGCTGGGCCGGCTCCACCTTGGTGACCGGCACGGTCGCCCTGATCGCGCTGGCCGCCGTGCTCGGACTCTTCACCTGGGCGGGCTCGGAGTTCGCCGGCGCGGGCCTGTCCGTCGGCGACTCGTTCGGCGCGGCAGCGAATGTGCTGCCGGTCGTCGCCGTCTTCCTCGGCCTGGCGATGCTGCTGCACGGAGTACTGCCGTCCTGGTCGGCCGGGGTCGTCGGCGCGCTGGCCGTCGGCCTGTACCTGGTCGAGCTGATCGGCCCCGCACTGAAGTGGTCGCACTGGGTGCTTGACCTGTCGCCCTACCACCACCTCGCCCTGGTGCCGACGGTGTCGCCGGCGTGGCCAGCGCTCGGCATCATGATCGGCATCGGCGTGGCAGCGTCCGCGGTCGGGCTGTTCGGGTACGCACACCGCGACCTTCGGTAACACGGCGGCTCCGCGAGAAGTCGCCGCGCCCCGTGACTTTCGGCCCTGCCTGTCGGCTGGTGTTCGGGCTAGACCTGGGGAGGAGACGATGAACGGGGGCGGAGACGATGAGCCGGTCGCGGGCGTGCCGGACCTGCGGGATTCTGCCTTGACCAGCACGCCGTCGGGTGGCCCGGCGAAGCGGGATGTCCTGCGGGAGCTTGGTGAGCAGCCGCTGCTGCTCCCGCTCCAGCTCAATCACGGCCTGGAGGCGAACAGCCGGGCAAAGTACTTCCTCAGCCTGCTCCAGGCGGCGCGTTCCCATGCTGATGCTCCGGCCGAGCCGTACTCCTCGCTGCGGGACGAGCGATGCGCCGCCGGCCTGCTGGATCCAGAATTCGACCATGTGGTCGAGCGATCCCGCCGCATCGATGGCGACACGTACTACATTCCGGGCGCCAGCGGTGTCCTCGCTGATCTCGCGGGCGCGATCCGGGACATGCTGGCGCCGCTCGCCGCGGCTGAGCCCCCGGGTACTCCCAGTCCCGCCAGGCTCGACGTGCTGCTGGAGGACGATCATGGCCCGAGCAACGGCACCGTGCGCGGCAGGTACATCGACCAGATCACCTCGGGCCGGCGCGAGGCGGGTGATTCGCTGCACCTGCTGGTGATGGATGCTCACCGCGCGCTCATCCGGCTGCAGGCCCAGCTCGCGACCACCAGCATCGACGGCGCGGCCGTCTACGGCCTCGCGGCGGACGATCCCGGGCTGGTCGCGGCCTTCATGGCTGGCCTGCATGAGACCGAAGCGCTCAGGTTCGACCACCCGGGCCTGGCCACGACGGCGACCCGGTCGGGCGAGCGGCTAATCATCCAGAACGACCTCGGCACCACGAGCGCGCATGTGCTGGTGCTGGCTGTCGACGGCCGCACCGTCACGCTCACGCATACCGACGTGCACCTGCGCAGACTGCGGTTCCTGCAGTCACTGCTCGAAGGCTACGCCGTGCGGTGGTCAGATACCGAGCACCGGCATGGCGGCGCCGGCCTCGGCGGTCACCATCTGACGGTAGGCCGCTATCAAGCCGCTGACCGGGCGGACCTGGAGGCCTACCTGCGCCAGGTCGGCTCGCGGCTGGTCTTCGTGCTCGACTGGAACCGTGCCCGCAAGCGCCTGTCCACGTTCCTCGGCCGAGGTGACGCCGTCGCGATGCTGCGCTGGGCGGCCGACAACAACGTCGGGCACATGGCCTTCCTGATCCTCGGCGGCGAGCGGCTGATCTACGACGCCGTCGAGCTGGCCGCCAAGGTGCCTGCCCGCTACGGTGAGCCGCTGAGCGAGGTCCTCGGGCGCGAAGCGACCCTGGCGATCACGCGCTTCGCCCTGCGGGCCGCGGCCGAGGGCATGCTGGCGGGTAAGTCGCAGCTGCTGATCCGCGACGAGCTCCGGGTGGAGGTGCTGCGTCATTTCCAGGCATCCCACCGCAGCCTGCTGGACGCCGATGCCGAGCACGCGAGTCTCATCGTGGAGACAGCCCAGGCTCTGCGGGCGGCGATCGTCAGGCTCGGGACACCCGGTGCTGAGGATTACCTCAGTCGTGCGACGGGGCGCGCGGCCGCCTGGGAGCATCGCGCCGACGAGATCCTGACCGGCCAGCGGCAGGCTGCCCGCCGGGTCGAGGACGGTGACATCCTCACCGCCCTGACCACGACTGCCGACGACGCCATCGACGTGCTCGAAGAGACCATCTTCCTGCTCACGCTGCTGCCCGAGGACGCCCGCACGGTGGTGCTGCCGATCCTTGACCCGCTCGCGACCGTCACCGTCATGACCGCTCGCGAGTATCTCAAGGCCGTGGAGATCGGACGTCAGATCATGGATGCGCCTACGGCCGATGACCTGGAGGACTTCCTGGTCGCGGTGGACCAGGTGGCGACCCTGGAGCATGAGGCGGACAGCGCTGACCGGATGGCCCGCGCCGCACTGGTCACCGCGGCACCGGAGTTCCGCAGTCTGTACGTCGCCGATGGCATCTCGCGCGGTGCCGAGGATGCGACCGACTCCCTGCTCCGCGCTGCTCTCGGGTTGCGTGACCACGTCCTCGGCCTGCTGGCGGTGCCGTGAGCCGCGACGACCTGGCATCCGCCGGCTCGCGGCTGCCCCTGCTGGGCACCGCTGCCGCCGACGAGATCGATAGCGGCGCCGTGGGCGCCAAGGCCGCCAATCTGATGGTCATGGCTGATGCGGGCCTGCCGGTGCCGCCCGGGTTTGTTCTCGGCACCGAGGTCTGCGCCGACTACCACCGGCGCGGCGGTCAGCTCGGCGCGAACGTAGCCGACCTGGTCAGGCAGGGCATCGGGCATCTCGAGCGGGCTACCGGCCGGCGTTTCGGCGGCGGGAGGCGTCCGCTGCTTGTGTCAGTGCGGTCGGGTGCTGCTGTCTCCATGCCCGGCATGCTTGACTCGGTCCTGGACATCGGGCTGTGTGACAGCACGCTGCCCGGCCTGCTCCGCGCTACCGGCGACCCGGTCTTCGTGTGGGACTCTTACCGCCGCCTGATCCAGTCCTATGCCGAGGTAGCCGGGCACTGCCCGGCAGCACCGTTCGCCGCCGTGCTGGCAGCGGCTCTGAGCAGGCACGGTGTTCCCGCCGTTGCCGAACTGGATGTGTCGGCACTGCGGGAAGTCGCCGGAGAACTCCAGAGTGTCTACCAGTCCGTGGTCGGCCGGCCATTTCCGCAGGACCCCATGCGGCAGCTCCTCGGCGCGGTGGAGGCGGTCCTGCAATCCTGGAACGCTGACCGGGCGGTCGAGTACCGCCGCCTGCAGAACCTTGGCCACCTCCAGGGAACGGCGGTGACGGTGCAGGCGATGGTGTTCGGCAACCTCGGCGTTACCTCCGGCTCGGGAGTCGGGTTCACCCGCGACCCCGCCACCGGCGAGAACCGGCTGTTCGTCGACTTCCTGCTCGACGCCCAGGGCGACGATGTGGTGGGCGGCCGCTACAGCGCGCCCGATCCGGAGGCGCTCATCGGCGTGGTCCCGGGTCTGGGACGCAACCTGCAAGCGGCCCGCCGCACCCTGGAGGCTATCTTCCGGGATGCTCAGGACTTCGAGTTCACCGTGGAAGAAGGCAAGCTCTGGCTGCTGCAGGCCCGTGCCGCCAAGCGCACCCCGTGGGCAGCGCTGCAGATCGCCAGCGACCTGGTCGACGAAGGAGTGATCGACCAGGCCACCGCGCTCGAACGACTCCGTTCCTACGACCTGGACGACATCAGCCGTACCGGGTTCGGTGACGGCGCCCGCCCGGGGCCGATCGGGCACGGAACGCCAGCCAGCCACGGAGCGGCCAGTGGCCGGATCGCCCTGGACGTGCCCACGGCACTGCGGGAGGCCGAACGCCATGACCCGGTGATCCTCGTGCGCGCGGAGACATCGACCGAGGACATCGCCGCCCTCGCGGTCTGCCAGGGCCTGGTGACCGGCCGCGGCGCCCGCACCTCCCACGCCGCCGTCATCGCCCGCCAGCTCGGAATTGCCTGCCTAGTGAACTGCGGCAGCCTGAGCATCGACCTGTCGGCGCGGCGGCTGCGGATAGGCGACGTCCCGCTGGCCGAGGGTGACCAGGTCACCGTTGACGGCACCGCGGGGGCCATCTACCCGGGCGCGCTCGAGCTGACCGAAGAGCGCCCGACCGAGCTGATCAGCCGGGTGCGCGGCTGGCAGCACCAGCAGGGGAGCTCGATCAGCCGGCGCTAAGCGGGGGCCTGGACGGGATGCACGACGGCGGCCATGGTCCTGATCAGGTGCCGGAATCGCCGGACTGGCCCGGCTGCGCCGTCGATGTCGATGCCGGCGTCCTGCTGCCCGAAGATGAAGGCGGTCAGGGCTTGCGTGGTCCCGGTGATAGTTACCTCGGCTGGCGCGGACGGTGCCCTCGCGGTGAGCGCCCACTGGTGGCCGTCGCATTCGACCAGGTAGTCCTCACCGTCGAGCCTGAAGTGCCAGCGCGCAGGTGCGTGGTCGCCGGCGGCGAGGTCGATGGCCTGGGTGACGGCACGCAGCAGGTGCTCGGCGTGCAGCGGCTCGCCGGCCTGGGGCCAGCGCCAGGCGTGCTGTAGCCCCCACCAGTTCAGCGCGTCGACGACGGGTGCGAGGTCTGCTCCGGCGGGGGTCAGGCGATACCAGACTTCCCGTCGTCCGGGCTCGCGGTCGGCGGTGATGATTCCGGCGTCGTCAAGCTCACGCAGGCGCTGGCTGAGCGTCTTGGGGGTGATCCCGCCGAGGCGGTCCATCAGGTCGGTGAACCTCTTGGCGCCGGTAAGAAGGTCGCGGATCACCAGCAGGGTCCATCGGTCGCCGACGCGTTCCAGGGTGCGCGCGATCAGGCAGAAGTGGTCGTAGGTGCGAACGTTCCGAGTCACGCTCTTCATCTTACTAGTTGACAGATACTATCTAGTAACTACTATCTTAGAACTAGTAACTACTAGCAGAGGGAGAACGACATGTACGACCCACCTGGCTACCTGTGGGCGATGACCATCGCCGGAATCACCGCGGTCCCGGTCCTGACCTGCGTCGTGCTGTACGGCGGTGCGAAACGCGCCGAACTGGGCCGAAGGCGG
>DASWAA010000571.1:0-5306 GCA_036391385.1 Streptosporangiaceae bacterium | reverse complement strand
TCGCCGGTGCCGGGCTGACCGTCCGGCTGAACGAGCGGTTCACCGGCGGCTGGACGGTGCGCCGCTTCGCCGGGCACGGCCGGGTCGACGCCATCCAGGTCGAGCTCAACCAGCGCCGCTACCTGGACATCGAGCACCGGGTCTACCCGGCGCCGCCAGAGCCTGGCGACTTCGAGGCGACCCAGTGCATGCTGCGGCACGCGCTGCGTGCCGTGACGGCGGCTGCCCTAGGACGGCCCGCGCACCGCGAGGAGAACGAGCAGCGCAATGGCCCAGGATCCGAACAGCGCGAAGGCAGCCAGCCCGGAGGCTGAACGCCTGCCCGGCATCGCTAGCCGGAACAGGTAGACGGCGCACACCGCGACGATGATTACCGAGCCGGCGATGCCGGCGGCGGGGACGACCAGGCCTATCGCGATCAGGATCGCCCCGATCAGCTTCACCGGAGCGAAGACATGCGTCGCGATCCGCGGCGGAAGGCCGGTGAACGACTCGAACACCGGCATCGTCCGCCCGGTCCACAGATTCACCGGCGCCATCAGGAACTCTGCGATGAGCAGTACGGCGAGAATCCAGATAGCGATGGTCATATCATCCTCAGCGGCCGGGTGGTTGCCGGGCGGCTCATGCAGATGGCAGGCTCGCCGACACGAAGCACATCGAAATAGTACGAGTCGTCGGGCGGCCGTGCTCGGGCGGCCGCAGTGACGTTCACAGCTGCGTAACCGAGCGGAATCACCCCGGCAACAGCGATACGCGAGCGTCGAGAGCGACGCAAACCCAGAAGGAGGTCAGATGGCTCAGTGGAAGATCCGGGTAGTCGTCCCTGACGGGCCGGACGGCCACCAGGCGCTCGCGGCGGCGCTGGCCGGAGTTCCGGCCGCCGCGATTCAGCTTGCCCCGGCCGACCCGAGCGGTGCCGGGGTCACGCACCGCACCGGCGATGTCGTGATCGAGCTCAGCGAGGAACGATCGCTACCTGACCTGCTGCACGCGCTGCACGAGCTGAGCCCGCAGGTCTTCATCAGCCGTGTACCGCAGAGCGGGGCGGACCCGGGTATGGCAGCCGCAGACCGCAAGGTGCGCGTCCGCAAGCTTCGCGGCGCCCTCTTCGTCGTCAGTTAACCCGGACCGCCAGCAGGCTGAGCGTCCCCGCGCAGTACGTCGGCGAAGGCCGACATCAGGCCCGGCATGTCGACCGCATCGGGGTCGAGCAGCCACTGCTGCTGCAGCCCGTCCATGACAGCGACGAGCAGCGCGGCGGCGGTCTCGGCGGTCAGCCCGGACGGGCCAGGATCGCCGAGCTCGGCGCGCAGCAGGACGGCGAGCTGTGACCGGACCGATCGGTACCGCTGGGTGAAGAACTCCCTGGCCGGGTGGTCCTCGGTCACGCTCTCGGCCGCCAGCACCGTGTAGGACTGCACTAGCCCAGCCCGGTTGGCGTTGTGCTCGACCAGGCGCTCGAGGTCGGCGAGCGAGCCGCTCGACGTCGCCGTGAGCGCGCTCACGTCGAGCTCGTCCCGCAGCCGAAGCACCTCTGTCAGCAGCAGGTCCTTGCTGGGGAAGTAGTGCAGCACGCCCTGCTGGGTCAGGCCGACTCGGTCGGCGACGGCGGCCAGCGACGCGCCCCGGTACCCGCGCTCGGCGAAGACCTCGAGCGCCGCGGCCAGGATCTGCTGCCGCCGCCCGCCACGACGGCGGCTCCTGCTCGCGGCGGCGGGCTCCGCCACCTGGCCGGGTCCCCCGGGCGGCACGGGTGCGCTGGTCTCAGGCACGCACGCACTCCCGTCTGGCCCGCAGCATAACGCTCATGTTACGTTCCCTACCGAGTGCTCGGTAGGGGATGCTAGCGCCACGCGAGCGCTTCGGCCATGCTGAGCCGGAGGAGGCGTCTGGTGACTGAAGTGACGACCGCCCAGGAGGCCGCCGTCGAGGCCGCGCTCATCAAGCTCGACCTCGAGACGAAGGTCTCGATCTTGTCCGGCACCGACTTCTGGTCGCTGCCCGCCGTCCCGCAGATCGGCCTGGCCGCGATCGTCATGTCGGACGGCCCGATCGGCGTCAGAGGGACGCGCTGGAGCGCCGAGGACCCGTCGGTCGCCCTGCCAAGCCCGACGGCCCTGGCCGCCACCTGGGACCCGGAGCTAGCCCGGACCGCCGGACAGTTGCTCGGCCAGGAGGCGCACCGCAAGGGTGTGCGGGTCCTGCTCGCACCAACGGTCAACCTGCACCGCAGCCCGCTCGGCGGCCGCCACTTCGAGGCCTACTCCGAGGACCCGCTGCTCACCGCCGCTATCGGGACCGGCTATGTGAGGGGCGTCCAGGACCAGGGCGTGGCCACGACGGTCAAGCACTTCGTGGCCAACGACTTCGAGACCGACCGGTTCAACGTCAGCACCCAGGTCAGCGGCCGCGCGCTGCGCGAGCTTTATCTCGCCCCGTTCGAGGCCATCGTGCGCGACGCCGCGGCCTGGGGAGTCATGTCCGCCTACAACGCCGTCAACGGCACCTCGATGACGAACAACGGCCTGCTGCAGCGTGGCGTGCTCAAGGAGGAATGGGCCTTCGACGGCGTGGTCGTCTCGGACTGGCTCGCGGCCAGGGACACCGTCGCGACCGCGCTTGGCGGCCTTGACGTCGCGATGCCGGCGCTGGGCAGCCCGTGGGGAGACAAGCTGGTGGCCGCCGTTCGCGACGGCGCGGTCCCGGCCGAGGTCGTGGACGACCAGGTCCGGCGGGTACTGCGGCTCGCCGCCCGGATCGGCGCGCTGGCCGGGGCTCCAGAATCGGTACCGCCGTCCACCCGGCCTGGCCCCATCGACGGGCAAGCCCTGGCCCGCGACATCGCGCGGCGCTCGTTCGTGCTCGCCAGCAACCCCGGTGACGTGCTGCCGCTCGACACCGCCGTGCTGTCGAGCGTCGCGCTGATCGGCGCCCTGGCCAGGGACGCCAGGGTGCTCGGCGGCGGCAGCGCGACGGTGTTCCCCGCGCACATCGTCTCCCCGCTTGAGGGGCTGACCGCCGCGCTGCCCGGCTCGGTGCGGGTCAGTTACGCCGTCGGCGCCGATCCCCGGACGAGACTGGCTCCAGCGGCCGCCCCGGACTGGACCAGCCTGCGGGCCAGATTCCTCGACGCGGCAGGAACCGCGGTCTACGAGACGACGCTGGCCACGGGTGCGGGCCGGTGGATGGAACTGCCCGAGGGGGTTCGCGCGGCAGCGGTCCGCACCGTGCAGATATCCGGCAGGCTCAACACCAGCGCGGGTGGCGTCCACCACCTCGGCATCCGCGGCCTCGGCAGGTTCACGCTCGTGGCAGGCGACCGGGTGCTGTTCGACGGTGAGCTAGTCCCGGACACCGACGACCTCGCCCGGCTGTTCCTTTCGCCGCCCGAGCACCGCGTGCCGCTGACTCTCTCCGAGGGCGCCGTTGTCGACGTGTCGCTGTCCCAGCACGTGACGCTCGCGGACGAGCTCCCCTTCGTCGCCCTGGCGCTCGGGTACGGACCTCCGCTGGCCGCCGGCCACGAGCTGCTGGCCGAGGCCGAGCGGGTAGCGGCCGCCAGCGATGTCGCGATCGTCGTCGTCGGCACCACCGAGGAAGTGGAGTCGGAGGGCTTCGACCGCACCGAGCTGACACTGCCGGGCCGGCAGGACGAGCTCGTCCGGCGGGTCGCCGCGGTCAATCCCCGGACGGTCGTTGTGGTCAACGCCGGGTCGCCGGTCGAGCTGCCCTGGGCCGACGATGTCGCCGCGGTGCTGCTCGCCTGGTTCGGAGGCCAGGAGGTCGGACACGCGCTCGCCGACGTGCTGCTCGGTACCGTCGAGCCCGGTGGCAGGCTGCCCACCACCTGGCCGGTCCTCGCCGCGGACTGCCCGGTGCTGAGCACGACGCCGGCCGACGGCGTGCTGCGCTACGACGAGGGCGTGTTCATCGGCTACCGGGCCTGGGAGCGGTCGGGTGCCGTTCCGCGGTACCCGTTCGGCCACGGCTCGGGCTACACCACCTGGTCCTACGAGCAGCTCGCCGTCGACGGTGACCGCGTCACGGTCTCCGTCCGCAACACTGGCACCCGGGCCGGCCGCGAGGTCGTGCAGGTCTACGTCGAGCCGGGTGACGACGCAGACCAGTCCGTGCCCGACCGGCCGGTGCCCGAACGGCCCGCCCGCTGGCTGGCCGGGTTCGCGACCGCCAGCGCCGGTCCTGGCGAGGCCGTCACGGTCGCCGTCGACCTGCCGGCCAGGGCCTTCCAGGTGTGGGAAGACGGCTGGCGCACCGTGCCAGGCACGTACGTGATCGAGGCTGCGCACAGCATCGCCGACCGCCGGATCGGCACCACCGTCTCCATCTCGCAATCCCGGTAGCGAGGCTTTCCTTAACGGCAGGCGCCGGACCCCCAGGAGCGCTTTATGTCAGGCACCGACGTCGGCACTGGCGAGTCGATCGCAATCACGACCGGGCGGGGCGGGCTGCGACGCCTGCTCGTCACTATCGGGGTCGCGAACGCCGCTCTCTACGCCATGTACGTCGGCGTGCTGCAGGTGCTGCTCCCGCTGCAGATCGAGCACATCGACCCGGCGCGCAAGGTCGCCCTCCTCGGCCTGGTCTCCGGAGTCAGCGCGATCTTCGCCGCCGTCTTCAACCCGCTCGGCGGCGCGCTGTCGGACCGGACCAGGTCCCGGTTCGGCCGCCGGGCG
Source organism: Streptosporangiaceae bacterium (assembly GCA_036391385.1). Taxonomy (GTDB): domain Bacteria; phylum Actinomycetota; class Actinomycetes; order Streptosporangiales; family Streptosporangiaceae; genus Chersky-822. The sequence goes on along the minus strand of DASWAA010000571.1, from coordinate 609 downwards.
CCGTGGCTGACCGGGGCGGCAGGCGGAGTCCTGGTCGCGCTGGCCGTCCTCGGCAGCGCCGGCTCGGTGCTGATGGTCGCGGTCGGCTGGAGCCTGGTCCAGGCGGTCGCCAACCTGTACCAGGCCGCGCTTACCGCGGTCGTGCCCGACCGGGTGGCCGAGCGCAGGCGCGGCGCCGCCTCGGGAGTCGTCGGGGTGGCCACGTCGCTCGGCGCTGTTGCCGGGGTGGGCCTGGCCGGGCGGTTCACCGCGCACCTGGCCTGGGGCTACCTCGCTCTCGGCGCCGTGCTCGCCCTTGGCGCCATCGTCTTTGTCACCGCGACGACCGACCCGAGCAGCGCGGGAGCGCCACGGCCAGTCCGCGAGCGGCTCGGACCGCTAGCCAGGCTGACCCGGTTCCTCTCGGCGCTGCGGCAGCATGATTTTGGCTGGGTGTTCGCCGGCCGGGCTGCCATGATCCTCGGCTATTTCCTGGTCACCGGCTTCGAGCTCTACATCCTCACCGACTACGTGCGGCTGCCCGCCGGGATGGCTCCGGCCACGGGAGTGATCATCCTCGCGGCCATCAGCACGCTGTGCTCGATCCTGGCGGCCGCGATCGCCGGGCCG
>DASWAA010000570.1:0-4139 GCA_036391385.1 Streptosporangiaceae bacterium | reverse complement strand
CTGCTCGGGCCGGGCATGAGCCGGTCGCGCTGCCAGGTGCTGCACCAGGCCAGCGGCGGCAACCCGTTCTACCTGGAGGCTCTGGCCCGGATGGACCAGCAGGCGCAGCTCACGACTGGCGGCTCGGACGGCAGCGGACTGCCGCCCGGCGTGCGGGCCGCACTGCAGCTCGAACTGGCTGGCCTGTCCCCGGCCGCGCTGCGAGTGGCGCAGGCGGCTGCGGTCGCTGCGGACGAGTTCGAGCCGACGCTGGTCGCGGTGGCCGCGGAGGCAGGCGAGGACGAGGTACTCGCCGCGCTGAACGACATGGCCGCCCGTGACATCGTCAGGCCTGCGACCGCAGGGCGGCTGCGGTTCAGGCACCCGCTGGTGCGCCGTGCTACCTACGACTGCGCGGCAGCTGGCTGGCGGCTGGGTGCGCACGCGCGGATCGCCGCGCATCTCGCTCGGCTCGGCGCGCCCGCAGCCCTGCGAGCGCATCATGTCGAGAGGTCGGCGCCCTTCGGTGACCAGGCGGCTATCGCCACGCTGGTGGAGGCGGCCAGCGACGCGGCAGCGCAGGCTCCGTCCACTGCGGCGCACTGGCTGGAGGCGGCGCTGAAGATAATGCCCGCCGGATCCACCGGTCCTGACCGCCAGCTCGCGCTGCTCCTTGAGGTGGCCAAGCTCCGGGCGGTCAGCGGTCAGCTGGCGGAAGGCCGCGAGGCGGCCCGTGAGGCGCTGCGGCGCCTGCCCCTCGCCGACCACGCGAGGCGGGCGCTGGCGGCACGGTTCTGCGCACTGATGGAGCGTCAGCTTGACCGCCCGCAGGAGGCCCGCGAGATCTTGCTCAGTGAGCTGCGCCGAATCCCCGATCAGCAGTCGGCGACAGCTGTGCCCCTGCGAACCAGGCTGGTGGCCGAGAGCCTGATGCGCGGCGACATCCGCGCAGCGCAAGCGGTCCTTGATCTCATCCCGGAACGCGCGGATGCCCTGGAACCCGGCGTCGCAGTCGCGATCGCGGCGCTGCGGCCGCTGCCAGCCTATGCCCTGGGCCGGATCCAGGACGCGGCCCGTTATATAGAGGCCGCGGGCCGGCTCGTGGCTGCCGCACCCGACGATCAGCTCGCCGAGTGGCTCGACGCCATTGCCTGGCTGTGCTGGACCGAGACGATGATGGGCCGGTTCGGCAGCGCGCTGGCTCATTTCAACCGGGCGGTCGCCATTGCCCGTTCCACCGGACAGGGCTACATCATCAGCAACCTGCTAGCCGGCCAGGCTCAGGTGCAGAAGATGCTCGGCCGGCTGGAGGAGGCGTCCGCCGCCGCTGAAGAAGCCGCCGAGGTGGCGCGATTGCTCGGCTCTGGCCATCAGCTGGTCTTCGCGCTCGCCCAGCAGTGCCTGGTGGAAAGCTGGTCCGGTGCGGATCTGGCCGCCATCGCACTGGGTGAGGAGGCCGTGCGCACGGGCAACGGCAACGGCGAATGGTCAGGCGCGCAGGCCCATTACGCACTGGCGATCGCGCTGATCAACGCGGGGCGCCACGAGGCTGGCCGCGAGGCCATGGCGCTGGCGTGCGGCGACGTGAACCGGCCGATGCTCGACCGTCGCAGCCTGCTGTCGGCCTGCGAGGTGATGGCCGGACTTGAGGCCGACAGCGGCAATCCCGGCGAAGCCAGCCGCTGGGCCGATCACGCCGCTAAGATCGCGGGCCCTGGCCAGGACGCCATAGCCGGGCTCGCCCGTGCGCATGCGCTGCGAGCGACACAAGCGGACGCTGCGGTCACCGTGGCGGTGCAAGCTGCGCAGTCCTTTGCGGCCGCCGGCCTGCTCGTCGACGCCGGCCGGGCCAGGCTCTGCGCGGGCGTGGCCAGCGCCGCGGCCGGCAATCGCGGCCAGGCACGAGCGGAACTGGCCGAAGCGGCGGCAGCGTTCGCCGCATGCGGCGCGCGCACGCTGCACGCCGCCACGGTCCGCCAGCAGCGCAGGCTCGGCGTGCGCGTACCAGGACCAGGCCGGGGTGCCGGGGCCTACGGCCTCACTCAGCGAGAACTGGACGTGGTCAGGCTGGTCGGCGAGGGCTACACCAACCAGCAGATCGCCGAATCGCTGTTCGTGAGCGTCCGGACCGTGGAAACCCATCTGTCGCACATCTTCGCCAAACTCAGCGTCACCACCCGGACCGGCATCCTCAAGGCGATAAGCGAGCGCTCGTAGCCGTTGTCCTGCCTTTCACGCTTAGATTCAGTGTTTACCACGATGCGCCAGACCCGCCCGAGCCTGCACTGTGAGCAGGAGCGGCCAGCAGGGCACGAGGAGGGCGGATGACCGGCCATATCCCGCGATACACGCTCGACGGGGTAAAGGACGCAGAGGTGACCATGCATCCTGTGGCTACCGACGACGGCCTGGGACTTAACCTGACGCGGTTCCGCCGCGCCGAATGTGACGACGTCGTCCTGCTCGTCCACGGCCTGACATCTTCCAGCGACCTGTTCATCATGCCCGAGCACCACAATCTGGTCAGCTACCTGCTGGACAACGGATTCACCGACGTCTGGACGCTTGACTTCCGGATGAGCAACCGCCTCCCCTACGACTGCGAGACTCACAGGTACACCCTGGACGACATCGCCGACTACGACCATCCGGGCGCCCTGAGCGAACTGCGGCGGCACATCGGAGACCGCCGCGTGCATGTTGTCGCCCACTGCCTCGGCTCGCTGTCATTCATGATGAGCCTGTTCGGCGGCAGGCTGCCCGACCTTGCCAGCGTGACCTGCAACAGCATCGCGCTGACGCCGCGAGTGCCGACCTGGTCGCGCCTGAAACTCACCTGCGGCCCGCCTGTGTTCGAATACCTCTTCGGAATCTCTTTCCTCGATCCCCGGTCTTCCCGCGGCCCGAGGCTGACCCGCGACTGGGCGCTCGGGCACCTGGTGTCGCTGGCGCACCGCGAGTGCGACGTGAGCGCGTGCCACATGCTGAGCTTCATGTGGGGCAGCGGCCACCCTGCCATGTACGAGCACGACAACCTGCTGCCCGTCACGCATGAGCGGATGGCCGATCTGTGCAGCGCCTGCAGGCTCAACTACTTCCGGCATGTCGGCAAGATGGTGCGGGCCGGGCACGCGGTGAAATGCGACCCGCGCGACCCTCGCCATAGTGCGCTGCCCGATGACTACCTGGCCGATGCCGCGAGTGTCACGACGCCGATCCTGCTCCTGACCGGCGACCGTAACCGCGTGTTTACCGACTCGAACATCGTCTGTCATCAGGAGCTCTCGAAGATCAGGCCGGACCGAACCGAGCTTGAGATCCTGCCCGGATACGGTCACCTGGACCCGATCGTCGGCAAAGACGCCCACCTGGACGTGTTCCCGAAGATCCGCCACTTCCTGAAGCGCCAGGCGGCCTGACATGACCAGCGCACGTGAGAACTCGGCGGCCGAGCATGCCGACGTGGTCGTCGTCGGGTCGGGTTTCGGCGGCTCGGTGGCCGCTTGCCGGCTGGCCCAGGCCGGCCTGTCAGTCGTGCTGCTCGAACGCGGCAGCGGCTACCCTCCGGACAGCTTCCCGCGCACGCCCGCGGAGATGAGCCGGGCCTTCTGGAACCCCGGTGCCGGGCTCTACGGAATGTTCGACGTCTGGCGCTTCAGCGGCTGCGATTCGGTCGTGTCGAGCGGCCTCGGCGGCGGCTCCCTGATCTACGCGAACGTCCTGCTGCGCAAGGACGAGCACTGGTTCGTCCGCGACGAGCCCCTGCCCGGCGGCGGATACGAATCCTGGCCGGTGACAAGGGCCGACCTCGACCCGCACTACGCCGAGGTCGAGCGCATGCTCGGCGCGACGCCCTATCCGCTGGAGGAGCCCGGTTACGCGGCGACTCCCAAGACGCACGCGATGCGGGACGCGGCGGCGGAACTCGGCCTGAACTGGCAGCTACCGCCGCTCGCGGTCAGCTTCGCACCCGCGCCCGGTGCCCCGGCGGGCCGCGGGCTGCCGATCGTGGATCCGGACTACGGCAACCTGCATGGCCGGCAGCGCAGCACCTGCCGCCTGTGCGGCGAGTGCGATATCGGCTGCAACATCGGCGCCAAGAACTCCCTGGACTACACCTACCTCTCCGCCGCCAAGCACTACGGCGCTGACCTGCGTAC
>DASWAA010000569.1:0-5797 GCA_036391385.1 Streptosporangiaceae bacterium | reverse complement strand
AAGGCGGTCAACCTGCCGTGGGTAGCGACCGTCAGTGACGGGACGGGCTTTCCGGTGAAGGTGGCCGGCTCGAGCACGACCAAGCCGGTGAGCTTCACGGCGACGGTGGCGTTTGGCACCCAGTCGATTACCTGCACCTATACGTCGACGGCCGTCAACGGTCATGCCTCGAACACGGGCAACAAGATCACGTTCTCGGGTCAGAAGTTCACCGTGAAGGCGGGCGGCAACGCCTTCTGCCCGAGCTCGGCGACCTTCTCGGCCACCTTCGGGCCGGTGAAGGACACCAGCGTCACGGGGAGCCCCAAGGTCTTCGTTAACTAATCCCTGGGAGTGAAAGCCCGGCGCCGGCCGTAAAGGCCGGCGCCGGGCTTTCTGCTGCTGATAAGGTGCGGTTCTATCGGACGATTCGAGGTGAAATGCCCAGCATCGAAGTCGTAGCTGTGAGCACGCTGATCTTCACGTGCGTGGTCTGGGGCATGCTCGCGACGCTGGTCCTGATGGCCGTGCTCGTGAAGAGGAAGCGCGACCTCCGGCTGCTCGCGATCGGCCTGCTGACCGGGAGCACCGGAGCGGTCCTGGACGCCGTCGGCAGAGTCCTGCGCTGGTCGGGCCGGGCCGGAGTGGTCGGATCCGGGGTGGCGCTGCTGCTCGGGATCGCCGGCCTGGTGATGGTGGTCGTCGCCGTCGTCCGCCGGGCCACCCAGCGAGGCCCGAAAAGCGCACCGCAGCCCGAGACACCGGACGGAAGCTGATTCGATGATGCCGGCAGGTCCTGATCGGATAGGCCTGATTGGATAGCGGAGTGCGGATCGCAACCTGGAACGTGAATTCGGTGCTGGCCCGGCTGCCCCGGCTCGCGGAGTGGCTGGAGCAGGCGGCACCCGACGTGGTGTGCCTGCAGGAGACGAAGGTCGGTGCCGATGCGTTTCCCGCTGACACCGTGACCCCGCTCGGCTACGAGGTAGCACACCACGGCGAGGGCCGCTGGAACGGCGTGGCGATCCTGTCGCGGATCGGCCTGGCCGACATCGAGCGCGGCCTGCCCGGCGATCCCGGCTTCCCGGACGCGGCCACCCTGGAAGCAAGGACGATCGCGGCGACCTGCGGTCCAGTGCGCGTGCGATCGGTCTACGTGCCGAACGGCCGGACTCCGGACGACCCGCACTATGCCTACAAGTTGCGCTGGCTTGACGCCCTGCGTCCCGCGGTCGCAGACGACACGGCCGGGCCGGCGCCCTTCGCGCTGATGGGCGACTTCAACATCGCCCCGGCCGACGACGACGTCTGGGATCCGGCCGCCTTCACCGGCTCGACCCACGTCACCCCGGCCGAGCGAGCGGCGCTTGTGAACCTGCGGGAACAGGGTCTTACCGACATCGTCCCCCGGATCGCCAAGGGCCCGCACCCCTATACCTACTGGGATTACCGGGCCGGGGCGTTCCACAAGGGGATGGGCATGCGCATCGACCTGGTGCTGGCCAACGCCGCGATGACCGGCCTGATCAAGGACGCGTGGGTCGACCGCGAGGCCCGCAAGGGCAAGGGCCCGAGCGACCACGCGCCGGTCATCGTCGACCTGACGCTGTAGCGGCCGGCGGCGATCCGGATCGCGCGGTCCGCCAGGCTCCGGCCGCTGCCTTGTCCAGCGAGGTTGGCCCGGTGGAGAGCAGTACCACGGGAGCGCCGAGCGTCTGCGCGACGAAGGTCGGCCAGTCCCCGGGCTGAGCCAGATACTGCGGCCGGCAGCGCAGCAGTGCCCTGGTCAGCTGCTCCTGCCGCGCGAGGTCGCGGTCCTGGCTCACCTCCAGTCGGTCGAGCCGCTGGTCACCGAGCAAGTAGCCGTCGCACACGCGAAGCCGGGCGTGCTCGGCTACGTCGAGATGGGTCAGCCCAATGCCGTCCACGCCGCCGGCCGCCTCGACGGCGTAGCGCAGCGCGACCGCGTCGAAATGGCCAAGGCGGAACCGTCCCTGCCAGCGGTTGCGCGCGTTGTGCCGCTCGGGCAGTTCGAGCGTGGGGTCCTGCGTGACCAGCGGACCCGGTCCGTGCCTGGTCAGGTAGCAGCGGGTGACTCCCAGCCGGAACGCCGTCATCCCCGCCTCGGCGAGCAGTTCCTGCGCGCTGGCGAAGGTCGTGGTCGACCAGGTCGTGTACGGGTGGAAGCCGTGCCACTCGTCGAGCAGCACGCCCTGTGCGCCCTCGAAGACGGCTGGCCCGGCGTGCAGCAGCCGGCGCAGGTACTCGCCGTCCACCAGCGCGACCCGGCTAGAGAACGCCCGGTACGCGTCGGCGAGGTCGGCGATGGACGGCAGCAGCGGGTCCCCGGCTACGGCCCGCTCCGGGCCGGACCCGCCGTCTCCGAGCTCCGCGGCCAGCCAGTCGCGCAGCAGCCTGAGCTTGCGGGCCAGAGTCCTTGGTGCGTCGCAGTCACCGGCCCGCGGAGCGTCGGCGGGGGAGTCAAGCGCGTACCGCATCGTCTCGCCGATGCCCATCCCGCACGACCCGTGCCGCTCGACGGCCGGGCGGGCCAGCTCCCTGGCCCGGTTGGCCGCCCGGTGGTACGGCGTGGTGAGCAGCGCGTCCCGGTCCACGGTGAGCCGGTCGAGCGCGTCGCGAACCCCCGACTCCGCCAGGTGAGCGGCCTCGGCGGCCAGGGCCAGCGGATCGACGAGCATGAACCTCGACAGGTGCGTGCGCACCCCCGCGGTGAACATCCCCGACCCGAACTGCGCGAAGGTATGGTGCCGGCCGTCCGGGGTGACCACGTTGTGCGCGGCCTGGGCGCCGCCGTTGAACCGGATGACCGTACGGGGCCGGACTGGCTCTGCGCCCGGCCGGGCGCAGAGCCAGTCCACGACCGTGCCCTTGCCGGCGTCCCCGTACCCGAGGTCGACGACGATGACGTGGTCGTCCTCGGCGGGACCTGTCGTCGCCCGAGGGCTCACAGCCGGGTGTTCCCGCTCGGGCGGTCCAGGTCGTCCAGGGACACCGAGATCGTGACGGCGCCGCGGCCCGAGCCGATCTCGGCGAGCGCCTTCGACACGGCCGGTGCGGCCGCCGAGCCGACATCGCCAAGGTCGGCTAGCCCGTCGTCCAGGCTGATGGTGTCCTCGCCGAGGCCGACGGTCAGCGCGATGGTCTCGGCGACCGCGTCGAGGTCGGCCAGCTCGATCACGTTCTGGCCGAGCAGCCTGCGCCAGAAGCGCAGCACCTGCGGGTCGCCCGCATAGCTCGCACCCTCGGGCAGGATGTAGTAGGTGTCCCAGCGCCGGGTGAGCTCGGCGATCAGGTCCGTCAGCGGGATGTCGGCCTGGAGCCCGTCGCCGAGCCACTGGTGCGCCTCGACCTGCTTGACCGCCGGATACGCCATCTCGTCCCCGATGACGAACAGGTAGCCGCGCTTGCCGCGCTTGTCGTAGCAGTCGATGGCGGTGTGCCTGGCCATGAAATACATGGCCAGCTCGTAGGACTCCGTTTTCTGCCCGCCGCCACCGCCCTCGAGCAGGATCCGGCTGAGGTCGTCGTCCATCCGGTTGTCCGACTCGAACTGGCCGATCTGGAGCGGGGCCCGGTCACAGGTGGCATCGCCGATGGCGCCGAACATGATCTGCGGGTCGGTCACATACCCCTTGCGCAGCAGAAGTCCGAGCAGCTGGGGCAGCTTCGCCTGCAGGGTTCGCGGGACCCCGCGCATCGAGCCGGTGACGTCGAAGAGCACGGCGACGGGGACCGAGCGCGGATGTTCGGCCGAGTCGCGGCTCTCCCTGACCCGCGCGCCACGGGGGTCAAGTGCCGGATGGACCCGGGTGGAGCCGCTGTCGGTGTGGGCGAAGGCGCTCGCCCCGGTGGCCGCGCGGAATCGGGTGGCGGCGTCGTAGACGTTCGTGGACCATAGTCCGCTTCCCATGAGGGGTTCTCCTTTCTGCGGGCCCTACGCCGGAATGGCGAAGGGCCGGAACGTGCGCGGCCCGTAGAGCCGCCCGAGCAGGTCGTCGAGCTCGGCGAGCAGCAGCCACGCGTCCTGCGGGCGGCGGCTCGGGCTCGCCAGCCGGCAGCCGCGCGCGAACGCCGCGAGCGGCGCCGGGAGCTGGTCGCCCATCAGCTCGGTCATGCACCAGCTGGCGAGCCAGATATCGGTGTCGGGGCCGGCCTGCTGCCGGGCGAGGACCTCGGGCGGGTACCAGTCGCGATACCGGCTGACGACCGCCGGGAGCCGATCCCCGACCGGACCGGAGTAACACCAGTCGACGAGCACCAGGCCGTGCTGGGCCGGGTGGATGAGCACGTGCTCGGGCAGGATCGCGCCATGCACAAGGCCGGCCCGGTGCGCGGCGCCGATGCCGACGAGCAGCCGCCGCCACATCCACGCCGCGTCGCGCGGATCGACCCCGCCAGGGAATGCGGCGCTGACGTCGGCCAGGCTGCGGAACCCGTCGAGCGCGCCGATGACGTTGCCCCGCCGTTCGGCGCCCGAATGCGGGTCACCGATCCGCCGCACCTCGATCAGGCGAGGAAAGTAAGCCGCGAGCCGCCGCTCGGCGTCCCGGCGGAGCCGCGTGAGCGCCCAGGACTCACGGTCCATCAGGTCGTTGTCGGCCGGGTCGCGCGCCACCTTAAGCAGTCCGCCGCGCACCTGGTACAGGTTGGCGAGGTCGCCCCTGGCGACGATCGCGCCGCCGCCGAGATCGCCGTGGTGCTGCTGCCAGAGCCGTGTCAGCTTCGCGAACGCCGCCGCCGCGCGCGGGTCGCCCGGGCAGGCATCCGGGTGCGTCAGCCGGGCAAGCCGCCGGTAGCACCGGGCCGCGTCCCGCCCCGTTCCTGTCCCGAACAGGTCGGCTGGTGCGCTGGCGGCCCTGATCAGCGCGATGGCCGCCCCGGTCGTGACGACGGCTCCGACGCCGCTGCTGCCGCCCATCTCAGCGCACCGCATCTTCGCGTCCGGGCCGCAGCAGCGCGGGATGCAGCAGCTGGGCGTCACCGCGCCGGTACAGTCGCGCCCGGGGTCCGCCGCGCGGCCCGCCGGTCTGCGTCGTCTCGCCCGTGCTCTCCACGAACCCCGGAACCGACAGCACCTTGCGGTGAAAGTTCCCGGCGTGCAGCGGCTCGCCCCAGACGGTCTCGTACACCATGCGCAGCTCGGAGATGGTGAACGGCTCGGACACGAACGACGTCGCCAGCGGGGTGTACTCCAGTTTCGACCGTGCGCGCTCCAGCCCGTCGGCGAGTATCCGGGCGTGGTCGAACGCCAGCTTGCGGCTAGTTCCCGGGCGCTGGCTGCTGCCGTCCTCGGCCAGCCCGAGCGAGCCGACCGGCACCCATGCCGCAGCGTCCGCGTCGCTGCCGGCCTGCGGCTCGGGAAGCTCGGGCGCGAACGCCAGGTAGGCCACGGAGATGACGCGCATCCGCGGATCGCGCCCAGGCGCGCCGTAAGTCGCGAGCTGCTCCAGGTGCAGCCGCCCCAGATGCTGGCCAGTCTCCTCCGCCAGTTCCCTGAGCGCTGCCTGCGGCAGATCCTCACCAGCCCCCGGCCCTCCGGCCTCGCCGGACGCCCCGGGCGCTGCTGTCCCGGCACGCACGAAACCCCCCGGCAGCGCCCATTGGCCCGCGTACGGCGGCGCCCCCCGTTGGACGAGCAGGACGTTCAGCTCACCGTCCCTGATCGTCAGCGCGACCACGTCAACGGTGACGGCGACGGGATCGAATGCCCTCGGGTCGTAGCTGGCGAGGAACTCCGTCTCGTCGGCATGCTCGGTCATCGCCAGTCCTTATCAACTAGAGTAAATCTCAAACTGAG
>DASWAA010000568.1:0-4108 GCA_036391385.1 Streptosporangiaceae bacterium | reverse complement strand
GATCTGACGCTTCACCCCCGACGAGGTGTTGCGCACTTCCCGCAGGGTTGGCAGGAAGATGCTGAAGACGCCCTTCACCCGGTTGACAGCGCTGGACTTGAAGACCAGCCGGTAGTTCGTCAGATGCAGCTGACCGCCGATCGCTTCCGCGCCTCGCAGCCCGGTGGCCTTCATCACGTGGTCGAACGCGAAGCGGCTCAGTCCGTGCTCCTCGATCCGGATGATGGCATTCACGTTCTTGGTCAGGACGACGTTCTCGCCCGGCAGTAGTTCGCCTTTGTCCAATGACATGCCCATCAGATGCTCCCTGTAGCTGATGCTCCTGTAAGGGATGAGTATGCCGATTAATACCCCCGATGGGCAGCACATGTCACGCCGAACTCGCCGGCTGACGCAGATCTCGGAGGATCCTGGGGCTGTCAGCCCCAGGATCCTCCGAGGTAACTGATCACCCGGCCGGCGCCGGTGGGGGTGGGGGTGCTAGTGCTAGCGCGGACTGGGGCGGGCGCGGCGGGCTAGAGGCGGGCCAGGGCCTCGCGGAGCGGGTCCAGGCCGAGCGAGCCCATGGCCAGCGCCTGGCTGTGGAACTCCTTGAGGTCGAAGGCAGCGCCCTTGCGCCGCCGCGTCTCGTCACGGGCCTGCAGCCAGATGCGCTCGCCGAGCTTGTACGAGGGAGCCTGCCCGGGCCAGCCCAGGTACCGGTCGAGCTCGAACCGCAGCATGCTGTCCTCGGTCTGCACCCGGGACCGCAGGAACTCCCACGCCAGGTCGTAGTTCCAGGTCTCGCCGGGATGCCATGGCGAGCCGGACGGGATCGGCAGTTCCAGGTGCACGCCCAGGTCGACCACCACCCGCGCCGCCCGCAGCAGCTGACCGTCCAGCATGCCTAGCTTGTCGCCCGGGTCGGACAGGTACCCCAGGTCGTCCATCAGCCGCTCGGCGTAGAGCGCCCAGCCCTCACCGTGACCGGACACCCAGCACATCAGCCGCTGCCAGCGGTTCAGCCGCTCCTTGAGGAACACGGCCTGCGCGACCTGCAGGTGGTGGCCGGGCACGCCCTCGTGGTAGATCGTCGTGACTTCCTGCCAGGTGGCGAAGTCCTCCACTCCGTCGGCAAGCGCCCACCACATCCGGCCTGGCCGGGTCCAGTCCTCGCTGGGGCCGGTGTAGTAGATGCCGCCCTCGCTGGTCGGCGCGATCATGCATTCGATGCGCCTGGCCGGCTCGGGGATGTCGAAGTGAGTCCCGTCGAGCTCGGCGATGCTGGCGTCGGCGATCGTCTGCATCCAGTCCCGCAGGGCGTCCCGGCCGTGGATCCGCCGGTCCGGGTCCGCGTTGAGGGCGGCGACCGCGTCGGCGACCGAGCCGCCGGGAACGATCTGACCCGCGACCCGCCGCATCTCCTCCTCGATCCTGAGCACCTCGGCCCAGCCCCAGGCGTAGGCGTCGTCCAGGTCGATCGTGGCGCCGAGGAAGTACCGGGACGCCAGTGCGTAGCGCTCTCGTCCGGCCGCGTCACGCTCCGGCGCGATCGGAAGCAGCTTGTCGGTGAGGAACTCGCCGAGTTCGGCGGTCGCGGCTGACGCCCTCGCGGCCGCGGCGTCCAGGTCCGCGCGGATCGCCCCGCTGGCGCCGGTCCGCTCCACCAGGCCGGCGTAGAAGCCGGAATCCGGCGCCGACCACTCCGCGCACTGCCTCGCGCACGCGAGGACCTGACGCTGTGCAGCGACGTGACCCTGCGCGGCCGCCTCCAGATAGGTCTGCCGCAGTCCGGCATAGGCGGCGGGCACCGCGTTCATCCTGGCGGCAAGGTTGCTCTGTGCCTCGTCGCCATCGACAGGCATCAGGTCGAACACAGACCGTACGCCCTGGATCCAGCTGGCGATCACGTTCAGCTCGCTGGTCACGGCGCCCGATCGGTACCGGTCGCTGGAGACCGAGAGCCGCTCCAGCATGGCGTCCCTGGCGACCTGCTCGGTCTCGCCGGCCGCTGAGGCCTGCTGCAGCGCGGCAATCGTGGCGTCGTCGAGGTCGGCCCGGGCGGCAAAGCCAGACGGGCTCAGGTCGGTCATCTCGTGGTCATGGCCGGCGATGCCGACCGCGGTGGCACTGACGGGGTCAAGCTGCGCGTGTTGCTCGACGTACTGCTCGGCGATCGAATCGACTGTGGTCATATCTGGAACCTATCGACCCGGTACCGTCTCGACCCGTGCAATGGGCAGACCGTAACGTGTCTGCGTACTGGTCGGTAGGTACGCTTGTCCGGACTCATCGGGAGGCTGCAGATGGACTTCGAGTACGACGCGCGAACAGAAGAGATGCGGGCGAAACTGCTCGACTTCATGGACTCCCACGTTTATCCGGCCGAATCGGTCTTCGCCGAGCAGGTCGCGCAGGCCGAGGAGTCGGGCGACATCTGGCAGCGCCCGGCGGTGATCGACGAACTCAAGCGCGAGGCGCGCAGCCAGGGGATGTGGAACCTGTTCCTGACCGTGCGCAAGCACGACGACCAGATCGGCCGGATCGCCAGGGAGCACGGCGGCGGCCTGACCAACCTGCAGTACGCCCCGCTGGCCGAGATCACCGGGCGCAGCGGCGCGATCGCGCCGGAGGCGCTGAACTGCGCCGCACCCGACACCGGCAACATGGAGGTGCTCGCCGAGTTCGGCTCCCAGGAGCAGGTCGAGCGGTGGCTGCACCCGCTGCTCGAGGGCGAGATCAGGTCGGCGTTCTGCATGACCGAGCCCGAGGTCGCCTCGTCGGATGCGACCAACATTGCCACCCGGATCGAGCGGGACGGCGACGAGTACGTGATCAACGGCCGCAAGTGGTGGTCCTCTGGCGCGATGGACCCGCGCTGCAAGGTCTTCATCGTGATGGGCAAGACCGACCCGGACGCCGAGCGGCACCGCCAGCAGTCGATGATCTGCGTGCCGAGTGACACGCCAGGCATCACGCTCAAGCGCAGCATGCGGGTCTTCGGTTTCTCCGACTCGACGCACGGCGGGCACGCCGAGGTGGTGTTCGACAACGTGCGGGTCCCGGCGAAGAACCTGATCGCCGAGGAAGGCTACGGCTTCGCCATCGCCCAGGCCAGGCTCGGTCCGGGCCGGATCCACCACTGCATGCGGCTGATCGGCTCGGCGGAGCGAGCGTTCGATGCGATGTGCCGCCGCGCCAGCAGCCGGGTCGCCTTCGGCAAGCCGATCGCTGAGCAGGGCGTCGTGCAGGACTGGATCGCCGAGTCCAGGGTCAGGATCGAGCAGGCGAGGCTGCTAGTACTCAAGACCGCGTGGCTGATGGACACGGTTGGCAACAAGGGCGCGCACACGGAGATCCAGGCCATCAAGATCGCGGTGCCGTCGATGGCCGAGTGGGTGCTCGACAAGGCGATCCAGGTGCACGGCGGCGGCGGGGTCAGCCAGGAGTTCCCGCTGGCGCATCAGTGGGCGGCGGCGCGGACCCTGCGGTTCGCCGACGGGCCTGACGAGGTGCACAAGCGATCGCTGGCCCATCGGGAACTGCGCAGGTACCGCACCTGACCTGCGGTGCCGCCGGGCAGGTGACGGGCTCGTCGCGGGACTGGCCTGCCCGGCGGGATCAGGTCGGCTGACCACGTTAAAAGAAAGTTCTGGAGAGTTCAGAAAGGGACGATGCAGATGTCGGACAACGCACAGCGGGTAGCCGTCGTGACCGGTGGCGCGCGAGGGATCGGCGCCGGGGTCGCGAAGCGGCTCGCCGCTGACGGGATGGCCGTCGCGGTAATCGACCTGAAGGCAGACGACTGCGCCGGCACCGTCGACGCGATCAGGGCCGCGGGTGGCCAGGCCATCGCCGTCGGTGCGGACGTCAGCGACTCCGCGCAGGTCAGCGCGGCGGTCGAGGGCATCGCGGCCGAGATCGGCCCGCCGGTCGTGCTGGTCAACAACGCCGGCGTCATCAGGGACAACCTGCTGTTCAAGATGACCGAGGACGACTGGGACGCGGTGATGGGCGTGCACCTGAAGGGCGCGTTCCTGATGAGCAAGGCCTGCCAGAAGTACATGGTCGAGCAGCGCTTCGGCCGGATCATCAACCTGTCGTCAAGCTCCGCGCTCGGCAACCGTGG
>DASWAA010000567.1:0-2845 GCA_036391385.1 Streptosporangiaceae bacterium | reverse complement strand
CGTCTTCCGGACTTGGGTGGCCGCATTCTTGCGGGCCGCCACGTCCGTGGAAACCAGCTCGCTCGTCGAGCGACATTACGACCGGCGCGCTCTGGTGGCAGCGCCTCACCGCATGCGGTGTGCTCCCAGCATACTGCAGGCACCGTCGTGGCCGCGCTGCGGCGCCGCGTCGGGGCACTGGGCACGCGGGCCGGAGCCGCCGGCGCTTGAGCACCATCAGGCATGTAAAGGCTCAAGACGACATCAGCATGAAGGCCAAGAAAATGTTACTCAGAGTATTCTTCTGAATGCATCTAGCTGTCAGAAAATGGCGGGTCCCCTAGACTTGCGCAGGTCCTGCGCGCCAGAAGGGGGCAACTGATGCGCCAGTTCCGGAAGCCAGCGGTCGCGGTAGCGATCCCGCTCCTCGTTGCGTGCCTGCCCGCCGGCGGAGGTGCGCTGGCTGGCGGAGGTTCGCTCGCGGTGGCTGGTCCGCTCGCGTCGGGTACCGGAGCAGCGCTGCCCGCGAGCCGCGGCGTTGGCAGCGCGGACGCCCCGGCCGTCCTGATCAGCCCGGACTGGCGGCATGTCACCGGCGCGCACGATTCACCGCCGACGACGGCGTTCTGCGAGAAGCATTACCAGATCGCGTGTTATCTGCCTCGGCAGATCGAGCGGGCCTATCGGCTGCCTCTTCTTTACCGGGCAGGAATCACGGGCAAGGGCCAGACGATCGTCATCGTGGACTCCTTCGGATCGCCGACCATCCGGCATGACCTTGCGGTCTTCGACAAGGCGGCGGGCCTTCCCGCGCCGCCGTCGCTGCGGATCATCCAGCCGGCTGGCAAGGTCCCGCCGTACCAGGCCAGCAGCACCCGAGAGGGCTGGGCCGGTGAGACCAGCCTCGACGTCGAGTACGCGCACGCGATAGCTCCGGGTGCCGGCCTCCTGCTAGTCGAGACCCCGACCGCTGAGAACGAGGGCACGACGGGATTCCCGCAGATCGTCAGGGCCGAGAAGTACGTGATCGACCACCATCTCGGCGGCGTGATCAGCCAGAGCTTCAGTGCCACCGAGCAGACCTTCGCTACCCCGGAGCGGCTGCTCACCCTGCGCGGAGCCTATGTCGATGCCGCGCGCAACGCGGTGACCGTGCTCGCCGCCTCTGGCGACAGCGGCGCGGGGGACGTGAGGTATAACGGCGCCACCTACTACCTGCGCCCGGCCACGTCCTGGCCCGACAGCGACCCGCTGGTGACCGGTGTCGGCGGTACCGCGCTGCACCTTGACTCGCGGGGGCGCCAGGTCACCCCGGCGACGGCGTGGAACGACACCTACGACGTGGCGACGAACAGGTTCATCTTCGGGACCCCGGGCCCGAACCCGCTGGCGAGCGGCGGCGGGAAGTCGGTCATCTTCGGCCGGCCGAGTTACCAGGACCACGTACGCGGCGTCGTCGGCACCAGCCGCGGGGTACCCGACATCTCGATGAGCGGGGCATGCGACGGCGCCGTCGACGTGTACCAGAGCTTTCCCGGCCAGCCTGCCGGGTGGTATCCGACCTGCGGGACCAGCGAGTCGACGCCGGAGTTCGCCGGCATCGTCGCGCTGGCCGAGCAGGTCGCTGGTCACGGCCTCGGCTTGATCAACTCCGACCTGTACCGGCTGTCCAGTATCGGTGCACGCGGCATCGCCGATGTGGTCGGCGGCAGCAACACGGTGTCCTTCCGCCAGGGCAGCGGGCACCGGCTCGTCACCATCAGCGGATACCGTGCGCTACCGGGCTATGACCTGGTCACAGGGGTCGGCACGGTGAACGGGCCGGCCTTCGTCCGGGAGCTGGCCTGGCTGGCCCGGCACCCGCAGACGACGACCTCACAGCGAGGAATCGCCCTGGCCCGCGGCTTTTAGCGTGCGGCAGACGGTCTTACGGTGCGCTGTTACTTGTCGTCCCGCTCGAGGATCAGGCTCAGCACCCAGCTCACGATGCCGACAAGCAGCGCGCCGAGGACGGCGGGGACGAAGCCGGTGATGTGGAACGGCACGCTGAGCTTGCCCGCCACGTAGCTCGTCAGCCAGAAGAGCAGCCCGTTCACCACGATGGCGATCAGGCCGAACGTGACGGCATAGGCCAGGCAGCCGATGGCCTTGGCGATCGGCTTCAGCACCGCGTTGATCAGGCCGAAGATCAGTGCGACCACGATGAGCGTGGTGACCTTGCCGATCGTGGAGTGCGTGTGCAGGTGGATGCCAGGTATGACAAGCGTGGCTACCCAGACGGCAACTGCAGTGATCAGGGCCTTAATCAGGATCTTCATGGCGTTATCTTGCCACCCAAGCTGGGCAGGGCGGGAGATTAGCCACGAAACCTTCACTTGGCGTGTGCCCGGACAAGATAGCTGAAGAGGAGCGCTGGGAGCCGGGCGGGCGATCCGTGGCAGGGCGTGCCACGTGGACTACCTGGCAGTGCGATGGAAGCATCAGTGGCGGGGAATCGGGGGATGCCTGTTCGGGGGTGCCGTGCGCGTTCGCGTGCCTGCCCCTAGCGGGGATGTGGATCGGGGGATCCGTGATGCGATTTGACTGGCTGCTGCCTAATGCCAGCTATGAGATGCTTTCCGAGAGCTGGAGCCGGTCGGCCTACCGCCCGAGGCATGGAAAGCCTCCGCTGGCAGTGCGGGGCGCCTGTACTGCGGCGATGGCGATCGGCCGGGCGCGCGAGCGCTATCTCGATGCGGGTGAGAACGAGGCGATCGTCCGCGGGGCTGATGCGGCCGGGGCACGAAGTATCGGCATGCCCAAATCGGGGTGACCTGAAGTGGCTGTCAGATCATGAAAGAAGAGCATATGCCAACACCGCAGGTCG
>DASWAA010000566.1:0-5637 GCA_036391385.1 Streptosporangiaceae bacterium | reverse complement strand
CGTCACCCGCGCCGGAGGAGTGGTCGGCGCTTGCGTCTGGGATCACGGCGGCGGCCGCGGGCCGCTGACCACACTCTGGAAGGCCGTACGCGACCTGAACCCCTCGGCTCGTGACGAGTCCGACCTCATCGGGGTCAGGGCGGGCGAGCTGGACGACATCTTCGGCCAGGCCGGGCTCACCGGGCTGCGGTCATCGACTCTGACGATCACGGTGCGGCACGCCACCTTCGACGAGTGGTGGGAGCCCTACACGCTCGGTGTCGGCCCGGCGGGTAGTTACGTAGCGTCACTGGACCAGGCGCACAGGACGGTCCTGCGCGAGCGATGCCGGCAGCTGCTGCCGCCCGAGCCCTTCGAGGTGAGCGCCACGACCTGGGCCGTGACCTGCCGCGTCGCGTGACCCGGGCCAACGCCGGCCCGCGTCCCAGGCTGAGTGCGGCGATGTGCGTAGCATCGGCCTATGACTGCTCACGGTGATCTCGACCGATCGAGGATCAGCGACCTGCATCTGCGGGAGCTTGCGCGCTTCCGCGAGGCCAGGCCCGGCTCGCTGGCCATGATCGCGCGTGCCCGGGCGCACATGCCTAACGGCACCCCGATGGCCTGGATGGCCACGGACAACGACCAGCCGGTGTACATCGATTACGGGGAAGGCCCGGGCTTCACCGATGTGGACGGCTTCAGCTACGTCGACTTCAACGCCTCCGACATGGCGATGTTCTGCGGGCACGCCAATCCGGCGATCGTCGCCGCCGTCCGGGCGCAGGTGGCGAGGTCCACGCAGTTCCTGCTGCCCACGCCGGCCTCCGTCGAGGTAGCCGAGGAACTGGCGAGCCGTTATCCGGTGCCGCAATGGCAGTTCACGCTGTCAGCGACCCAGGCCAATACCGAGGCGATCCGGCTGGCCCGGGCGGCGACCGGTCGCGAGGTAGTCGTCCTGTTCCAGGGTCATTACCACGGGCATTTCGAAGAGGGCCTGGTCGACATCGAGGACGGCCAGATCAGCGCCGTGCAGCGCGGGCTGTCCAAGGGGGTCACCGGCCGGGTGCGGATCGCCCAGTTCAACGACGCCGACACGCTGCGCAGCGCGCTCGAACCGGGCGACGTCGCCCTCGTGCTGACCGAGCCTGCCATGACCAACAACCTGCACCTGCTGATGCCCGAGCCCGGCTGGCACGCTGCGCTGCGCGACCTGACCCGCCAGCACGGTGCGCTGCTAGCGATCGACGAGACCCACACGCACGTCGTCGGCCCCGGCGGAGCGACCGGGCTGTGGGGCTTGCGGCCAGACGTAGTCACCATCGGCAAGGCAGTCGCCGGAGGGCTCCCGATGGGCGCGTACGGGGTCACAGCCGAGCTAGCCGAGCACCTGGACGCGGAGCGCAACGTCGCGACGGGCGGCACGCTGTTCGGCAATCCGCTCTCGGCGGCAGGAGCCAGGGCCGCGCTGACGGAGGTACTGGTCCCGAGCGCTTACGCGCACGCGGCCGCGCTCGGTCAGGAACTGGCCGACGGGATCGAACAGGCGATCAAGGACTCCGGCCTGCCCTGGACGGTTATCCGGCTCGGGCCGCGTTCCGGCCAGTGGTACGGGCCGGAGCCTCGCACCGGAGCGCAGGCGCACGCTCTCAGAGATCGCGAGCTGACCAGGCTGATGCGAATCTGGCTCGCGAACCGCGGCGTCTGGGAGGCGCTGCCCGGTGCCGGACCTACTGTCCCGATCCCGGCGACCGGCGCCGACGTGGCCCGTTACGTGCAGGCCTACCACGCCTTGCTCGCCAGCCTGCGCTGACCGAGTATCCGGACTCGTCAGCGCCATTATCTCGGACCAATGATCACCTCCTAGGACGCGCGATCCGGCAGGCGTAGCGTGGAGATATGGCCGACGGCGCTTTCGATTCCGAGCCGAGGCGGGTATTCAAGAGCGATGTCCTGGTGATGCTGGAGCGCACCACGGACGAGTTGTCGGCGATCCATGCGCTCTGGCCCCGTTTCGAGCGGCGGGTCGGCCTGCGCGGCCGCAAGATGTACGCGCTCGTGGACGTGAGCGCCGGCAGCTACGCGACCTGCACGCCTGTCAAGCCGGAGGACGACCCTGGTGCGCTGGGACTCGACATCGGCGTGCTGCCCGGCGGCTGGTACCTGGTCGCCCGCATCGTCGGCGAACCGCCCGCGCTGTATGACCGGATCGCCCCGGCCATGACCGCGCTGATCGGCCTGGCGGCCGTTGACCGGGCCCGCCCTCAGGTCGAGTTCTACCGGCGTTACGACCAGGTCGAGCTATGGTCGCCGGTGCACGCTGAGTAGCCAGAGCCGGGCCGCGCTGACGGCTTAATCGCGCGCTCCCGGTCCTGGCGACTGGGAGAATGACCAGATGAGCGGTCGGCAGCTGCGCGAGATAGCGCACGAGACGGTCGAGATCCTCGGTCGCGGCTGGTACCAGGCACCCGGCGCGGGACAGGTCACCTTGTCGCAGGAGATCGCCGCGGCCGTCGCAGGGACCCGGCTCTACCTGCCGGAGGACGAGCTCGCACCCCCGGCACAGCCCGCGACGGGTACCGTCGTCGAGGTCACCGGCGAGACGACCCTGGCCGCTGCCCGCCGCCTCGGCGGCGACGTCGCCGCGCTGGTCTTCGCTTCGGCGAAGAATCCAGGCGGAGGGTTCCTCAGCGGCGCGCAGGCTCAGGAAGAAGCCCTGGCCCGGGCCTCGGCGCTGTATACCTGCCAGACCGCCGCCGGCGAGTTCTACGACTTCCACCGGCACCAGCGCGACCTGCGCTACAGCGACAGGGTCATCTACTCGCCCGCCGTGCCGGTGTTCCGTGCCGACGACGGCACCCTGCTCGGGCAGCGATATCTGGTGTCGTTCCTGACCGCGGCGGCGCCGAACCTGCGCGCCATCCGCAGCAACGGCCACGGTACCCAGGACAGCGTTCCGGCGGTGCTCGCCCGCAGGGCGGCCAGGGTCCTGCAGGTGGCGGCCGCCCACCGGCACCGCAGGCTCGTCCTTGGCGCCTGGGGCTGTGGCGTCTTCGGCAACGACCCCGCACTCGTGGCCGCCATCTTCGCTGACCTGCTTCCAGAGCACTCCGCGTTCGATCACGTCGTATTCGCGGTCTACGACGCCCGGCCAGGCGCCCCTGCCTATCAGGCCTTCGCCGAGGTCTTCGCCTGAGGTCTGCTCAGCGGGCGAGGATGTCCGTCGGCGCGGGTCAGCCGTGCTCGGCAGCAAGCCGGGCACTGAACCCGAGCAGGATCGCACCGGTCGTCGCGTCCAGCGCCCGGCGGACGGACCTGCGGGTCAGCCACCGGCTGACCCGGTGCAGCCCAGAGGTCAGCGCGAGCAGATAGCCGAGCGACAGCGCCGCATGAGTCCAGGCGAAGGCAAGCAGCCAGCCCGGCGCCGCCCCGGGCCGCAGGAACTGCGGCAGTACCGCGATGTAGAAGACCAGCACCTTGGGGTTGGTGATGTTGGACAGGAACCCCTGCCGCCACCCGCCGAACGCTGCTCCCGCGCCAGTGCCAGCCTCCAGCCCGAGCCGCCCGTACTCACCCCTGACGGCCGAGCGCACAGCCTGGATCCCTAGGTAGGCGAGATAGCCGGCTCCGGCCCACCTGATCGCGTCGAACACGGGCTGAGCTCGCACGATGAGGGCGCTGAGCCCGCTGACCGCGACAGCGCCCTGGATCGCGTTCGACGTGCACACGCCGACGGCGGTGAACTGGCCGCGCCGTCGCCCTCCGGCGAGCGTGTTCCTGGTGACGACGGCGAAGTCCGGGCCCGGGATCAGCACCAGGACGATCGCGAAGGCGAGAAACGCCCAGTAGGCAGACCAGCTCATTCTTATTTCAGCGTACCGGCGCGGAAATATCCGGTTGGTGCGGGCCGCAGTGGCAGCTACCGTGATCCGATGCTGACACCGCCGGACGGCCTGCCCGCGGAGACCGTGGCGGCGGTGCTTGCCCGCGAATGGGGCCTATACGCCGCGCAGGTCAGTTATCGCCCGGTCGGGTGGGGCAGTCATCACTGGGAGATCACCGAGGCAGCCGGCGACCGGTGGTTCGTCACGGCTGACGAACTGGAGAACAAGCGAGTCTGGCTGCATGAGTCGCTGGATGCGGCCTTCGGACGACTGACCGCCGCACTCGCCGCCGCTACGGATCTGCGTGCGGGCGGCTGCTCGTTCGTCGTCGCGCCAGTCCCCACCCAGGCTGGCGAGCCGCTCGCACGGGCTGGTGACCGGTTCGGTCTCGCTGTCTACCCGTTCGTTGACGGGCGCAGCTTCCCCTGGGGGAAGTTCTCCGGTGACGATCACCGGCGCGCGATCACCGACCTCGTGATCGCCGTTCATACCGCCCCGCAGGACCTGGGGTGCCGCGCCATGACCGACGACTTCACGATCCCGCACCGGGACGAGCTAGAGGCGGTCATGGCGGGGATCGCGATCCCGGACAGCGGCCCCTATGCCCGCCGCACCGCGGCGCTCGTCACGGCGAGCGCACGACCGGTTCGGGCCCTGCTCGACCGCTACGACAGGCTCGCCGGGCTGAGCCGTCCCGAGGCCTCGCCGGCCGTACTTACGCACGGCGAGCCGCACCCGGCGAACACGATGCTCACCGACGCGGGCTGGCTGCTGATCGACTGGGATACCGCGCTCGTCGCCCCGCCGGAACGAGACCTGTGGGCACTCGACCCCGGCGACGGTTCTGTCCTGGCCAGGTACGCGGAGGCGACCGGCGTGACGCCGGTCGCCTCGGCGCTCGACCTCTACCGGATCCGCTGGGATCTCACCGATCTGGCGATCGATGTCAGCCGCTTCCGTCGGCCGCACAGCGGAACCGAGGAGGACCACACCTCATGGGAGCTGCTGCGCGGGCTGGTCGAGCGGATCAGCTCCTGAGACGCCAGCCGCGTCGGTCCGCTGACCTGGTGCGGCCGTGCGGCGTGGCTGCCCGCAGGAGTTGCCGCGGGCTGAGGCCGGACCGCTACGATCGGCGGAACTGTCCTGGTGCGACGGGAATTGCCGGATGGCTTGCGGAGGTGCACATGGCTGTGGTGCTCGTGGATGTCGCCGATCTGGTCGCGGTTATTACGCTGAACCGGCCGGAGCGCCGTAACGCGATCTCCGGTGAGCTCCTGGCCAGCCTTCGCGCCGCGCTGTCCGAGCTTGATGCGCGGGCCGACGTCCGGGCGATCGTGCTGACCGGCGCCGACCCGGCGTTCTGCGCCGGGCTTGACCTGGCCGAGCTTGGCGACCCGCAGAGCCCGCTGGCCCGCGCCGTCAGCGGTCCGGTGACACCGGAGGTTGGCAAGCCGCTGATCGGCGCGGTGAACGGCGCGGCCGTCACCGGGGGTCTCGAGCTGGCGCTGGCCTGCGATTTCCTGGTCGCGTCCGAGCGGGCGAGTTTCGCCGATACGCATGCCAGGATCGGCGTGCTTCCCGGCTGGGGCCTGACCGTCGAGCTGCCCGAGGCGATCGGCCTGCGCCGGGCCAGGGAGATGAGCGCGACCGGCAACTTCCTGAGCGCGCAGAAGGCGCTGGAGTGGGGACTGGTCAACCACGTGGTCCCGCACGGCGAGCTGCTCGGATTCGCTCGCAAGCTCGCCGCGGACGCCGCGTCCAGCGATCCCGACGC
>DASWAA010000565.1:0-5673 GCA_036391385.1 Streptosporangiaceae bacterium | reverse complement strand
ACGCTGTAGTCCACGTGACGCCATTTCGAGCCCTTGCCCTTCACCAGGATCTGGGCGGTCATCCGGTCCACGTCCGCCAGCTCCAGCCCGGCCAGCTCGGAAAGGCGGATGCCGCAGTCGGCCAGCAGACGGACTATGGCGGTGTCCCTGACCGAGTCGAAGTCCTCGCCCGAGCATGCTGCCAGGAGCTTCCTCAGGTCATCCTGGCCGGGGACTGGGATGACCTTCTGCTCGGCCTTCGGCAGGCCCATTTCCCGCATCGGGGAGCGATCTATCAGCCCCTCCTTCTCGGCCCAGGCGTAGAAGCGGTGCAGGGACCGGTAGCGGACCTGGGCTGTCGTGGCGGAGTGCAGCCGCTGGACCTCGATGATGAACGCCGAGACATCGGCCTTGGTCAGCGCGAGCAGGTCAGCGCCCTTGGCGTGGTCGGCGAGCTGCTCGCACGCCTCCCGGTAGGACTGGATCGTCCTGCGGCTCCTGCCGAGGGCGATCAGGTCGCGCTCGAAGTCGCACCAGGCAAGGGCGTTGGGGTCGCGGGGGTCCGTGAAGTCAGCCACGCGCCGCAGGTTAGACGCGAATCAGATGGTCGGCAACTACAGGCTTTCCCGCTAATTCCGCGTTTCCGCAGGTAGCGCGCTCGGAGGGACTCGAACCCCCAACCTTCGGATCCGTAGTCAGATGCTCTATCCGTTGAGCTACGAGCGCAGGTTTAACCCTGGATAGTGTACGGCACCGCGGGCGAACCTGGTGACGGGCAGCAGGCGTCAGCGCCTGGGCGCCGCTACATCCTCGCCATGTCCACGAACCGGCTGTAGTGCCCCTGGAACGCGACCGTGACGGTGGTCGTGGGCCCGTTCCTGTGCTTGGCCACGATGAAGTCGGCCTCCCCGGCACGGGGAGACTCCCGCTCGTACGCGTCTTCGCGATGCAGCAAGATCACGACATCTGCATCTTGCTCGATGCTGTTGTGCAGGTGTATGCCGTTTGCGATGAAATTGTGGGTGCCTGCGACGGTGGCGTCGAAGACCTCCTGCTCCCCGAGCGACTCCACCGAGGCGATCTCGTCCCAGAAGACGTCGTTCGTAGCAAGCAGGTCCAGATCGGAGTCGTCGAGCACTGCGGCGATCTTGCCGAGTCGCTCCCGGCTCGGCGCGTTCTTCCAGGGCGAGCTGCCGTTGAGCTGAGTGCCGATCGCCGCCGCGAGCTGGCCGTGCGGCATCTCCTTCTCGGCGAGTGCCGAGCGCACTCTCCCCCAGACTTCCTTCGGGATCGTGTCGAGGTTGGTGTTACTCGTGACTACTGACAGCATCCGGGTAGCCTCAGCGGCCTGGATTGCCCGGCCACCATGAACTCCGATGCCCCGCAGAAAGCGCAGCTGGTTCTCGGCCCCGTAGACAAGCAGGTGGTAGCTGGGCCGGTAGGACCCTTTGCTGACCTGCTTGATACGTGTCATGACATTGAACCGGAGCAGCAAGCGCGCCACATCATCGACGAGCCTCCGGCTGGTCGACGCGTAATAGATCCTGGCCTGACCAAGCTTCGCGTCCCGCCATACGCAGCCGTCTGTAGCCCACAGGTGGTGCAGGAACAGAGCGAGCTGCTGCTTCGGCAGCGCGAAGACGGGCTCAGGGACGAACTTCTCGTGACTGCGCAGGCCGAAGAGACCGAGCGAATCCAGCCACGCTGCTATGGGATTCCGCCGTCCGTGCGTCAGCCGGTACGGTGCCGGGAGCCGGAGCGACGTGCACCGCGCTGCGGCGTAGTCGTCTCGGACGGCGGTTATCCCGAAGTGCCTGGCCGCCTCGGTCACCGCTGCCAGATTCTCCTCGTCGGTGCTGGCATACCGGATCGGCTGCCGCCTGACGAAAGATCCGTCGCCCAGCAGGTGGGCGAGCATGACGATCTCCGCCTCGGGCAGTTCGCGTGTCGTAATCGGCTCTGGCACGTGCCGCGGAACGGCAACCCTCGAGCCGACGGCAAGGTCACCGAGGGGGCGCCAGCCGTCGTAGGTCAGGAACGGATGGTTGGACGTTGCCTCGATGTCCCGGCCAGACGTCAGGCGGACCCGGAAGACCTCCTTCGTCCCGGTCGCGAACGCACGGGTCAGCCGCCGGGGTGCAAGCTTCAGCCGGTCATCGAGCGACCAGACGAGGACATCGACCTCGCCGAATCGGGCGAGATCGCCGAGACGTACCTCAGCACCAGTGTCGGCCCGAAGGATCCGGGTCCTGGCCGTCAGGCAGCCAGACTCCCGCAGGTCCGACAGCATCGGGCGCTTGTCGGTTCTTTGTTCCGGACCACGGTTCAGCTGGGCTACGGCGATGACCGGGACGTTGAGCTCCTTGGCCAGCAGCTTGAGCGAGCGGGACAACTCGGAGACCTCCTGCTGCCGGTTCTCCACCCGCTTGGGTGACGTCATCAGCTGCAGGTAGTCGATGATCACTAGCCGCAGATCGTGCTGCTGCTTGAGGCGGCGGCACTTAGCCCGGATCTCCATCATCGACATGTTGGGCGAGTCGTCGATGAACATCGGCGCGCTGGCGACCTCGCTCATCCGGCGGGCCAGCCTGGTCCAGTCGTCTTCGCTCATCTGCCCCGTGCGCATCGAGTGCAGGGCAATTCTCGCCTCGGCGGACAGCAGCCGCATGGTGATCTCGTTGCGGCTCATCTCCAGGCTGAAGATCACCGAGGCCAGCCCGTGCTTGATCGACGCCGCGCGAGCTAGATCTAGAGCCAGGGTGCTCTTCCCAAGCGCCGGCCTCGCCGCGATCACGATCATCTGGCCGGGGTGCAGGCCGTTGGTGAGCGAATCGAGGTCGGCGAACCCGGTCGGGACGCCCGTCATCGTCCCGCCGCGACTGCCGATCGACTCGATCTCGACCAGCGCCGCGGGCATGATCTCGGACAACGGCAGAAAATCATCGCTGACCCGGCGCTCGGTCACCCCGTAGACCTCGGCCTGCGCCCGGTCGACGAGCTCGTCGGCGTCGGCGTCGCCGGCGTAGCCGAACTGGACGATCCTGGTCCCGACTTCCACCAGGCGGCGCAGGATCGCGCGCTCCCTGACGATCCTTGCGTAGTAGCCGGCGTTCGCGGCCGTCGGGACCGACGCGATCAGAGTGTGCAGGTAGGGCGCGCCGCCGACCTTGCCGATGTCACCGTGCTTGGTCAGCTCTGCCGCGACGGTAACCGCGTCCGCGGGCTCCCCGCGGCCGTAGAGGTCAAGAATGGTCTCGTGCACGAGCTGGTGGGCTGGCCGGTAATAGTCCGCGCCCTTGATGACCTCGAGGACGTCCGAGATCGCGTCCTTGGACAGCATCATGCCGCCGAGCACGCACTGCTCAGCCGCGATGTCGTGTGGCGGCGTCCGCTCGAACTCCTCGCGTGGCGCGAGCTCTGCGACGCTCACCTGACTCCACCCCTTGCCCGCTCAGCCTCGGCCCGGCCCCGACCTCGGCCAGCGAGCGGCCGCACCCGTACCGACAATGCACCGTTCTATCGGACGGCACTGACAGTGTTCAGCGTGCGACTGCGCAGCGCCAACTCATGCTGTGCACAGGGATGTGGACAGCTTGTGCAGACACGCCGGCCAACCTGTGCGCTACCTGGGGACATCGCTGTGGATTCTGCGATCACAATCCCTCGGTACCGGCTCTGACGTGCCGCTATTCCATCCACTGGCTGTGGGTAAAAGAAAGTCGCCAGCCTGGGACAAGTTTTGAGCGAGCGCGAGTTATCCACATCGGGCGGCGAAGCCGGAGGTCGGCGGCATCCCTCGGGGCAGGGTGCCGAATTGGCGGAACGGCCGGGACGGCGGCCGGCCGGATGTGATGAAATGGCCTGCGCGCCGGCGACCCGATCCCGTAGCATTCGATTATGTGTTCGAGTTCAGTGCAGCGTATTGCCCGGATCGGCCAGGCCATCGACGAGCTGGCGGCCGAGGCGCTGGCAGCTTACGCGCTGTCGGCCCTGCGATCGTCAGGGCAGGGCGGGCCTGACGAAGCCGCTACCTCTGATGCCGGTCAGCCAGGGCACGAGCAGGCGGACCGAGCCGGGAGTGACGAGATCAGCGACGCCGACCAGGTCGTCATCAGGCTCGCGCGGCTCTGGGCCGAGCTCGCCGAGCTTGACCCCGAGGTCGCCCGCAGACTGCCTACTTACGAGGCCTGACTTCGGGAACTGGCCAGCGCCGCTGTGATGAGGAGCCGCGCTGGCCAGCTACCGGAAATTAAGGCGCAACGTCAGGCGCCGACGACCTCGACTTCGAGGGTGGCACTGACCTCGGGGTGCAGCCGCACAGCGACCTGGTGCGATCCGATGGTCTTGATCGGGTTACCGATCTCGATCTTGCGCCGGTCGAGTTCGGGTCCGCCCGCCTTCTTGACCGCGGCAGCGATGTCAGACGTCGACACCGAGCCGAACAGCCTGCCGCCGCTGCCCGCCCTGGTCTGCATCCTGATCCGCAGCCCGGCGAGACGCTCCGCCGCGGCCTTGGCGTCGTCGACGCTCCGGATCTCGCGTGCCGCGCGGGCACGCTTGATCTGCTCGATCTGCTTCTCTGCGCCGCGGGTCCAGTGCATCGCCAGGCCCCGCGGGACCAGGTAATTCCTCCCGTAACCGCCGGCGACCTCAACGACATCGCCGGGGGCACCCAGGCCGGTTACCTCCTGGGTCAGGATGAGCTTCATCGGGGAACCGCTCATCGTTTCCTTACCTCCCTCGGCCTCAGCGAGCCGTGCTCGTGTACGGGAGCAGCGCCATCTCGCGGGCGTTCTTGATCGCCGTCGCGACGTCGCGCTGGTGCCGCGTGCAGTTGCCAGATACCCGCCGCGCTCTGATCTTGCCGCGGTCGGAGATGAACTTGCGCAGTGTCCCGGTGTCCTTGTAGTCCACCCGCGTCACCTTCTCCTGGCAGAAAAGGCAGACCTTCTTCTTAGGCTTGCGAATCGGTGGCTTGGCCATCGTGGTGCTCCTTAGCAGAGCCCCGCCTGCGGCGGGGATGGTCGGCCCGCCCTAGGGGCGGGGATTCTCGGTCCCGCCCGCAGGCGGGTTCGGTTGCTTGCTGTATCGCCGGGCCGGCTGGCCCGGTCAGCTAGAACGGCGGCTCGTCGCTGAACCCGCTGTCAGCCGGCTCGGACGCCCATGGGTCGTCGCTCGCGCGACCACCGCCGCCACTGCCGTACCCGCCCTGTCCGCCAGTTCCCTGTCCGCCGGTGGCCCGGCTTGACCTGACGACCTTGGCGGACGCGTTGCGCAGCGACGGGCCGACCTCGTCGACCTCGACCTCGTAGACGGTTCGCTTCTCGCCTTCCTTCGTCTCGTACGACCGCTGCCGTAGCCGGCCGGAGACGATCACCCTCATTCCCCGCTGCAGCGACTCGGCCACATTCTCAGCGGCCTGCCGCCACACGTTGCAGGAAAGGAAGAGCGAGTCGCCGTCCTTCCATTCGTTGGTGGCCTTGTCGAGGAACCGAGGGGTGGAAGCCACCCGGAAGCTGGCAACCGCCTGCCCGGTCGGCGTATAGCGGAGCTGCGGGTCATCGACCAGGTTGCCGATGATGGTGATCTGGGTGTCGCCTGCTGCCATCGGGTACTCCCGCGGTCGTTCGGATGGGCGTCCTAGTGCTGGTCCGGTCGCAGGATCTTCGTCCGCAGCACGGCTTCGTTCAGGTT
>DASWAA010000564.1:0-10335 GCA_036391385.1 Streptosporangiaceae bacterium | reverse complement strand
GCATGCCGGAACCCGTCCGGCCCTGCTGGCACCGCGGTCAGCGAACCTGGCCCGGCTGCTCGCGCGCCCGGCGCTGCCCGCTGGCGAGCACTACAACTGCCCGGCGCCGACCTGGCCCGGTCAGATGAGCTGCCTGTCGGTGACCCGCTCCGTGCCGGCGCCTGGCTCCCGCCAGGCGGCCGCCGCGCCGACGGCCAACGGCCCGTACGCCCCGGCTGACCTGCTCAGCGCCTACAAGCTGGCCACGTATGCCGCCCGGAACGGCACCGGCCGGACGATCGCCATCGTCGACGCGTTCAGCGACCCGAACGCCGCGGCCGACCTCGGCCACTACCGCGCGAAGTTCCATCTCCCTTCATGCACGACCGGGAGCGGCTGCCTGCGCATCGTCAACGAGAGCGGCAGTACCAGCCCGCTGCCCAAGCCCGACGCCGGCTGGGCCGGCGAGGAGTCACTGGACCTCGACATGGTCTCGGCGATCTGCCCGAGGTGCCGCGTCCTGCTGGTAGAGGCTAGGTCCGCGTCCCCGGCCGACCTCGGCGTGGCGGAGGACACGGCTGTGAAAATGGGCGCCAGGTTCGTCTCCAATAGCTGGTCCACCCCGACGGAGGGCCCCGGGCAGGACTCCCTCGACCATTATTTCAACCATCCGGGTGTCGCCATCGCCTTCGCCTCGGGCGACAGCGGCCTCGGCCTGTCCTACCCGACCGACCTGCAGTACGTCACGGCCGTCGGCGGCACCACGCTGACCCGCGCCGGCAACGGCCGGGGCTGGGCCGAGACGGCCTGGGGGCCGGGCTCGCAGACCGACCCGGGAGCCACCGGCTCGGGCTGCTCCATGCTGGCGGCGAAGCCTTCCTGGCAGCTTGCCGACGCATCGCAGCCAGGCGGCTGCCTGAACCGGACCGAGAACGACGTGGCCGCGGTGGCCAACCAGGCTACTGGCGTCTATGTCTACGACAGCTACCTGACTGGCGGCAGCGACTGGCAGCAGGTCGGCGGAACGAGTGCGGCGACGCCGATCGTCACCGCCACCTACGCGCTCGCCGGGATCCCGGCCAGGAATAGCTACCCGGCGGAGTATCCCTACTTGCATGCCTCGCACCTGTTCGACGTCACCACCGGCAGTAACGGCACCTGCGAGGCGGCCCGGCAGTACCTCTGCAATGCCGTTCGCGGCTATGACGGGCCGACTGGCCTGGGCACCCCGGACGGTACCGGCGCGTTCAGCAGCGCAGGAGCGCACCTGATCACGCTTGTCGATCCCGGCACGCAGGACGTGCGGCGCGGCGCGGCCCTCTCGCTGCGGATCACCGGCCTGGACACGCGGAGCGTGACGTCGCTGCGGTACCAGGCAGCCGGCCTGCCATCCGGCCTGTCCGTGCACTCGGTCGCGCACTCCACCAATGGCCTGATCAGCGGCACGCTGCCAGGCGCGCCCGGCACCTTCCGGGTAACACTCACGGCGACCGACGGCTCGGTGACCGGCAGCACTCGCTTCACGATCGTGATCGCGTCGTCGCTGACCGGTGCCAGCACCGCCGCCGAGGTCCACGCCGGCTCGGGCAGCTGGTGCCTGGACGACAGCGGCGGCTCCAAGGGCGCCCTGGTCACGATCCGGACGTGCACCGGTGTCAGCAGTCAGCTGTGGAAGTACCTCGCGGCTGGCGGACCGGGCGATGCCGGCACGCTGCGGATCGCCGGGCTGTGCCTGGGCCTGTCGGGCAGCGACGGCGCGCTGGCCGGCTGCAACGGCTCGCCTGGCCAGCAGTGGGTCTATCTCGGGTTCGGCGAGCTCGCGAACCTGGGTGCGAGCAGGTGCCTGACCGCCGCGACCCTGACCGCGGGTGCGCGAGTACAGGTCGCCGCCTGCACGGGGAGGAGCAGGCAGACCTGGACGCTGCCAGCGGGCAGCATCGTCTCAGCGGCCGGAAGCCGCTGCCTGGACAACCCCGGCAACAGTTCGTCCGCGGGCACCAGCGTGGATGTCGCGGCCTGCGGCCGACCGCAGGACAACTGGATCCTGCGCGGCGACGGCACGATCCGATCCGCTACTGGCCTGTGCCTGAGCGTTAACGGCAGCGGGCTCTCCGGGACCGCCGTGGTGATCGAGACCTGCGACAATCTCGACCTCAGCCAGCTCTGGCTGACCGGCCCGGGGGGAGAGCTGATCAACTACGGCTCGGCCCGGTGCCTGACCGACCCGGCTAGCGGCGGGCCGGGCACGGTGCTGCGGCAGGACGACTGCTACGGCCAGGCCGGGCAGGTCTGGGGACTCAGCTAGAAGACGTACGGGAGCAGGGCTGCCGTGCGGGCGCGGTAGGCGGCGTAGCCGGGCAGGGCGCTGAGCAGGACCTTCTCCTCCTGCCGGGCGCGGTAGGCCTGCATCGCAACCAGGGCGAGCCAGAGCGCGAACGCGGCCGCGCTACCAGCGGCCAGGGCCAGGCCGAGCGCCGACACGATCTCACCGGCGTAGAGCGGGTGACGGATCAGCCGGTAGGGGCCGCGATCGGCGATCCCGCGAGCCTGGGCGATCACCGACAGATTCCGGCCGAGGCAGCGCAGCGACCACACGGCCCAGGCCATTCCGGCTACCAGGAGCAGGTCGGCCGCCAGTTGCCTGACCAGACCGGGCGCGGCGCCGTGCAGCAGCGGGAAGGGCAGCGGCATGAACGTGGCGACGACCGCGACCACCCAGCCGATCTTCGACTCGCCGGTCGCCACTGCCTGGCCGCGCCGGAGGTAGCTGCTGAGGATGAGGGCATAGAAGGCGCAGGTCAGGAGCGCGTTCACCCAGCGCAGCGCGCCGGTCGCCGTCGCCGGCGTTCCCCTGCCGAGCAGTGCGGCCAGATCGAGCACGAGCATCACGCCGGCGACCGGCACCATGAACAGCTTGCCGGTGTCTGCCTTCCGCCCGCTCCGGCGCGCGCCTGGCTTACTCACATCGCTGGCCTTGCTGCTCGGGGCGATAGCCATGTCCGGCCGTTACCCGCCGAACAGCGAGCGCGTGATCGAGATGACGCCCGGCCCGACGATGATCACGAGGAGAGCCGGGAACAGGCAGATGACCACAGGGAACATTATCTTCACCGGGATCTTCTGCGCGGTCTCCTCAGCCCGCTGACGGCGCCTGACCCGCATCTCGTTGGACTGCTCGCGCAGCACCCGCGCGACCGGGATGCCTAGCTCGCTCGCCTGGACCAGAGCGGATACGAAGGCTCGCAGCTCCTGGACCGACGTCCGGCCGACCATCTTGCGCAGCGCCTCGATCCTGGACAGCCCGATCTGCATCTCCTGGAGCGTGCGGGCGAATTCCTCCGCCAGCGGACCCCGCGTGTTACGTGCGACCTGGGCGAGCGCGCCGTCAAACCCGAGACCCGCCTCGACGCAGATGGTCAGCATGTCCATGGCGTCCGGCAGTGCCATCAGGATCTGCTCCTGCCGCTTGAGGCCGGCGTTGTAGAGCAGCACGTCGGGCAAGAAGAAGCCGGCCCCGCCACCGATGGCGGCATACAGGATGGCAAGAGCCGGGCTGTGTATCCCGAGCAGGACGCCGAGGGCCGCGCCGATCAGCAGGGCGATCCCCTTCAGGGCGAGCACCCGGTCCGCGGTCCAGCCAGGTGCGTTGCCCGCCAGGTCGAGTCTGCGCTGCAGGGTGACGGCCACTCCGGAGGGAGACAGCCGCAGCGCCAGTCTCCTGGCCCAGCCCGGCAGCGCGGCGGCACTGTCCCCGGCCTGCTGTGCCGGCACCGTCGCCTGCTGGCCATAGTGCGACTCGATCGAGGCAAGAGCGCCGGCGACGCTGCGCTGACCGGGCTTGCCCGCGAGGACTCCGACGACGAGCAGGATTAGCGCGAGCCCGAGAGCGCCAGCACCGACAAGCAGGAGCGAGGAGCCTGACATCTCATACCTTCACGTTGATCAGGTTGCGCATCCAGAATGCGCCGATCACGATGAGCACCAGGGCGATGGCGAGCATCCCGACGCCGAACACGCTCGTGTAGAGCGGCTGCATGTACTTGGGGTTCGAGTAGAACAGCCATCCCCCGACGACTAGCGGCAGGGCCAGCAGGACGTAGGCCGACAGCCGGCCCTCGGCACTCAGCGACCGCACCTGACGGCGCAGGAAGGCGCGCTCCCGCATCGTGGCCACGGTGTTGCGGAGCACCTCAGCCAGGTTGCCGCCGGTCTCGCGCTGGATCCTGATCGCCATGACCACCCAGCGCAAGTCGGCGGAGTCCAGCCGGTACGCCACGCTGTCGAGCGCGTCAGCCAGGTCCACGCCCAGCCGGGTCTCTGACAGGGCCCGGGCGAACTCGCCCGCGGCCGGCTGGGTGTCCTCGCGTACGACAGTATCGAGGCCCTGCGCCAGGGACAGCCCGGTCTGGATCGACCCGGCCACCATCTGCAGCACGTTCGGCAGCTGCTCGTCGAAGGCGGACCGGCGCTTGCTGATCTTCATGCTGAGCGCCAGTCGCATCCCCAGCCAGCCCGCCAGTACGCCGATCACCACGCCGACCAGAACGTTGCCGAAGATCACGGTCAGCGCGGCGGACAGGCCGATGCACACGCAGACCCCGAGCAGGGCCCACTCGGCGGGGGGGCGGCCGATGCCAGCATGGTCGAGCCGCTGCGCCAGCCTGGGCTCGCCTTCGCGGGCGCTCAGTACCTGCGACATCAGGCCGACCGCGGTCCGGGCGACCTTCCCCTCGCCATCCGGCGCCGCCGGCGACGCTGGGGCCGCGGCCTTAGGACCGTAGCGGTCGAGCTGACCAGCGAGCTTGGGCTTGCGGTCGCCCCGGCGCAGCGACCGGAGCAGGATGAGCGCCAGGAAGAACGAGGCGACGAAGACCAGGCCGAGGACCTCGACGAGCGAGGTGGTCAGCGTGAAACCCGGCGCGGCCTGCGGCGTGGCCCGATGCCGTGCCGACGGGTGCGGGTGCGGGTGCAGGGCGGGGAAGGCGCCGGCGAGCCCGGCCGCATGCCCGAGGTCGGCTACATGGCCGCCATTGACCAGTGCGATCTTGCGCACGTTGCCGGCGAAGTCGTCCCTGTCGTAGTACCAGCCGATCGCGTCGGTCGGGACGGGCACGGCAGCCGTCAGCGCGCTCAGGAATTCCCCGTCCGAGATCACCAGCAGCCGGCTGCTCGACGACGCGCCGAGGCGGCCGGCCGTAGCGACCGCGCCATCCAGCGCGGCCGGCAGCGCCTTGGACGTCAGGCCTGCGGGCTTGAGCGCCGCCAGGGCGGTGGCAAGGCGAGCCCGGCTGGTCGTGGGGTCAAGGACGCTGTGCCAGGTGTCACCGAACGCGATCAGCCCGACTCGTACATCCGGCGGCAGGGCGCCGGCATAGGCGAGTGCCGCCCGCCGCTCTTGCGTCATCTGGTCCCTGGCCGGCGAGCTGTTCGTATCGAACAAGATGATGGCGACGCGCGGCGGCCCGGCTGCCCACGCCGCGGCGGGTCCGAGCGATGTCCCGAGCACGGCGAGCAGTCCGCAGGCGCACGCCAGCGTGAGCCCGCGGACCACGGCCAGGGCTGCCCTCATCGGGTGAGCTCCCGGCTGCCAAGGAAGTTCGGTGGCAGGTAGACGCCACGGTCGGCGAGGGTGTCGATGAACCGCGGCCGCAGGCCGGTGCCGCGCAGCGTGCCGCGGAACTTGCCGTTCTCGTCGACGCCAGCCCTGAAGTCGAACAGCGCGACGTCGAGCAGCGTGATCACGTCGCCTTCCATGCCCTCGACCTCGGTGATGTGGGTGATCCGCCTGGTGCCGTCCTTGAGCCTGGTCTGGTGGATGATCAGGTCGATGGCCGAGGCCATCTGCTCCCTGATCGCCCGCTGCGGCAGGTCCATCTCCGCCATCAGCACCATCGTCTCGAGCCGGGAGAGTGAGTCGCGGGGCGAGTTGGAGTGCAGTGTCGTGATCGATCCGTCGTGGCCCGTGTTCATCGCCTGCAGCATGTCGAGGGCAGCGCCGTCCCGGATCTCACCGATGATGATCCGGTCGGGCCGCATGCGCAGCGAGTTCCGCACCAGATCACGAATGCTGACCTGGCCGACGCCCTCCAGGCTGGCCGGACGTGACTCGAGCCGCAGCACGTGCTCCTGCCGGAGCTGCAGCTCCGCTGCGTCCTCGATGGTGACGATCCGCTCGTCTGCCGGGATGAAGGAGGACAGCACGTTCAGGGTGGTCGTCTTGCCTGAGCCGGTGCCGCCTCCGATCGCCACGTTGAGCCGACCGCGCACGCAGGCCTCGAGCAGGTCGGCGACCTGAGCGGTCAGCGTGCCGAACGCGATGAGGTCGTCGACGGTGAAGGGATCAGCGGCGAACTTACGGATGGTCAGCAGCGACCCGTCCAGTGCGATGGGCGGCACGACGGCGTTGACACGGCTGCCGTCGGGCAGCCGGGCGTCGACCATGGGACTCGACTCGTCCACTCGCCGGCCGACCCGGGCGACGATCTTGTCGATGGTGCGCCGCAGGTGATTCTCGTCGGTGAACGCCGCCGCCACCGGATAAAGGCGCCCGTCACGCTCGACGTAGATCTGGTCGTACCCGTTCACCATGATCTCGGAGACGTCCGCGTCACGCAGGTACGGCTCGAGCGGACCATGCCCCAGGATCTCGTCGGCCACCTCCTGAGCGACTTTCGCCCGGTCCGCGACCGTGAGTGGCGTCTCGTCGCGCTGGAGGACCGCCTGCAGCGTCTGGGTAACCTGCAGCTCGAGCTCGCGCTGGTCGAGGTGCGCGTCGTACAGCTTGGGACCGAGCACCTCGAGCAGTCCCTCGTGGACGCTGCGCTTGACGCCAGCGAACGGATCGACGACCCGTCCGCGCCGGTGCGCACCCTGCTGCTCGCGCGGCGCGGCTGCGACCGGGGCCATCCGCTGTGCAAGCCGGTCGGACAGGCTCATCCTGACCTCCTCCTGCCACGGGACCTGCCGCCCCGGCCGGCCTCCGTGCCTGCCCCGGCGGGCTCGAGCATCCGCTGCTGCGCGAACTTCGTGATGGCCTGGCTGACCTGATGACCGGGATTGGCCAGGACCAGGGGCGTGCCCTTGTTGATAGAGATCGGCACCTCCCTGCTAGACGGGATGTGCGCGGCAATCGGCCACCGGACGACCCGCTGTACGTCCTCCAGGCTCAGCCCCACCTTCGAGTCCGACCTGTTGAGCACGACCGACCGGATGTCCCGTGAATAGGAGAGCAGGTCGAGCATGTCCAGCGTGATCCGCAGGTTCTTGAGCGCAGGAACGTCCGGGGTGGTCAGCAGCACGTGGTGCGCCGAGGCGTCCATCGCGGTGAGCACATGCTCGCTGAACTGCGCCGGCGTATCGACCACCACGAAGTCGTAAATCGTGCGCAGCACGCCGAGCAGCTCGCCGACCAGCGCGGGCGGTATCTTCTCGGCGTCTCCCGGCGTGACCGGGGCCAGCAGCATCTCCAGGTTCGGCCGGTAGCTTGTCAGCAGGGACGACGCGCCCGTGCTGTCCAGGTGCCCGGCCATCGGCAGGGCGTCCACGATCGTCCTGGCCGGGTCAAGCTGCACGCTGATCGCGACGTCACCGAAGGCCAGGTCCAGGTCGACGACGCAGACTCGCTGGCTCGCGTCCCTGGCCAGCGCCAATGCAAGGTTGATCGCCAGGGTCGTCTTGCCGCAACCGCCCTTGGCCGCGAATACCGTGACGACCTGCCCTTCCTTCACCTGGCCCTGGACAACCCCGGGCGGTGCGCTGCTCAGCAGCCGCATCGAGATCTCGTAGGAGCGCCTGCAGGCCGCGGCCAGCGCCTCCGGGTCGCCCGCGGGCACGACCTCCCTGATGCCGGCGCGCAGGGCATGGGTGAGCAGCGCGACGTCGACATACTCCCGGGCCAGGATCACCCCGACCGCAGGCCGGATCAGCCGGAGCGTCGAGGCGAAGGTCAGGGCCTCGGCGACGGGGGTGTCCGGGCCGATCACGACCAGCAGCTCGGCTGGATCGTTCTCCAGCAGCTGCGCGGCCGCCTGGAGGCTGTCGGCCGACCGGACGTCTCCGCCGATCGACCTGACCAGGGGACCGGCGGTGGCGGCCGGCTCGCAGAGGATGGGCATCGCTATCTCGTCACTTGTACGGCGGGAAGAACTGGAGCGTCGGCTGATCGGGCCCGGTCACCGAGGATTTGGTCAGCAGCGCCAGCCAGGGCACTCCAGCCTGGACCAGGGTGATCACCCGCTCCGCGTCGTTCTGGCTGAGTGCCAGCGTGACCAGGATGCTTCCCTGCGTATTGTTCGGGTCGGAACTGGTGGTGCTGCTGTTGCTGCTTCCTCCGAACACCGTGCTCGTCGCGGTGGCGCGCGCGTTGGAGGCCGCCGTCCCGACGGCGAGCACGGTGACCCGCTGCAGCACGATCCTTGTCTTGGCCTGAGTGGGGTCTCCGTTTATCTGGCTCATGGAACCGCAGCTCAGCTGCCCGCTCTGCTTTGCGTTGAACTCCGTGTCGAAGATCGCGACCTGCGACTGCGGGTAGAGGTAGCCGGCCACGGCCTGCGGCACGCATAGCGGAATGGTGATTGCCACCATGCCTTTCGGGATCGCGAGTCCGGTGCTTGACAGCACCGAGGTGACGAGCATGGGCTGCAGCAGTAGCTGTCCCGACGGCAAGCTGGCGCTCAGGACCAGGGAGCCGTTGGCCTGGCTGATCGACCTGACCGCGTCCGCCGGCACTGACTTCGCCGGCAGTTTCTGCCTGACCAGCATGCCGTCAGCCTTCGCGGTGCTCGCCGAGGTGCCGGCCGGTACTTGCTGGGCCGCGACGTAGACGTACACGGGCTGCTGCCCGGCCAGTGCTCGCTGGTCCGCCTGCTTGACGTAGGCGAGCACCGCGACGACGCCGACCAGGGCCAGGACGATCGCCAGGACGATGGTCAGAATGCGACGTGTCAAGATTCCTCTTCTCCGCTAATCCGTGCTAGCCCGGCTCTGCTCATGCTCAGCCCGTCAGGGCGATGATGTCCGCACCGAGGTTCGGGCCGCCGACGGAGCCGGGTGACGGCACCAGACCCTGGGTGAAGTAACCGTTGATGCACTTGTCCGAGCCCTTGCAGTTGTTCTTCGGATTGAGCCAGTCCGACGCGAAGAAGCCCGGGAGGTTGTAGCCGGTGATGACAAAGGCGGCGAAGCCCTTCAGGGAATAGCTGGAATTGGAGCCTGGACCGGTGACGGCGATGTAGATCGGGATGAAGACCAGGGTCCGGTTAGCCTGGTCGGCGGCTATTACCTTCTTGCACGCCTGGGAGATAGACGTCCCGGTGTTGCCACCGAACATCCCGTTGATGATGGGGGTCGTGCAGGTGCCGGTCGGGTCGCTAGTCCAGCCGAAATTGCCTGGCCCGTCCGCGCCGGCCGGCTCCGTCGGGCATCCGGTGTTCGAGCTCGTCGTGTGCAGCTTGAGCACCCGGTCGAACGATGCGGCGGGCAGCGGATTCGGCGGGTACGGCGGCGGCGGCGCGAAGAGCGTGCCGTTGTTCGTTGCCTTGTCCCATTCACAGGCCGAGAACGTGACGGCGATGCCGCTGGACGATGCCGGCGGGCCCCACTCTGCCTGCGCGCAGGCGAGCACGGTCGAGCCTTTATATCCGCCGTTGCCGATCAGCGCACGCGCGAACGAAGGCGGCAGCAGGCTCGAGCCGCTCGTCGTCATGGTCGCCGTATGCACGTCTACGTAGTTGACGCCGTTCGGGGGTGCCTTGGGGCAATCGTAGATCGCGCCGGTGCTCGCCGGGCAGGAGCCAAGGGTCCCGCTGCCGCACACCAGCCTCACCGCGGACACTCCGTCGTTGGAGTTCTGGTTGGCATAGCTCGTCGCGGTAGCGGGCGCGCAGCTGCCTTCCGCGCAGCTCTTCGCCACGGCCAGCGCCCCCGCGTCGGCTCCGTTCTGCAGCTGAGCGCGCTCGGCGTAGAGCTGGCCGACATCCACGACCATGGCTCCCATCCCAATGAGCACGCCGCCGCCAATCAGGATCGCGACGAGGAAGCCCACGCCGCCGCGATCGTCGCGGCCCAGCAGCCAGAGCGCCGGGCGGGCCAGTCCCGCGACTAGGTCTCGCATGGCATTACTCCCTGAGCGGTGAGGGTCAGCGGGGAGGAGCCTGGCCCGGAACCCCCGCCGAACATCCTGGCGATCGCCCCGATCGGCGTGATGAAGTTAAAGCTGTAGGTGACCCTGACGTCGGCGTTCGCCGTCGGCCCGGACCCGGGCGGGCAGGTAGTCACCTCGGCCACGGTGACGCTGGCGCTGAGCCCGGTAGCGGCCGCCTTGGTCCTGGTGACCACGTTCGGCTG
This sequence comes from Streptosporangiaceae bacterium, assembly GCA_036391385.1. Taxonomy (GTDB): domain Bacteria; phylum Actinomycetota; class Actinomycetes; order Streptosporangiales; family Streptosporangiaceae; genus Chersky-822. Next base: position 12 of record DASWAA010000564.1, on the reverse strand, counting down.
ATTCAGCGCGTC